>NZ_JAIMIA010000012.1 GCF_019966495.1 Tateyamaria pelophila
GAGGCGGCTGGTCTATAAGCGGGAAGTCGCGGCCGTGACGGTCATGCAGCTTACCGAAAGTGCCGCATTGCCGTGGGTGGATCAGGCGGCGGTGGTCTTTGATGAGGCCGAACAAGGTGGTGTCTGAAGAACATTATCGGCCCATTGCCGACGTCCAACAGTGATCTTGAATGCTGCGGTGCGGCCCGTCATTCCTGCCGTTCGTGCACAGCGCAGCATTTCTTCGGCTGAAACGTCGGTCTGCAGACTTTTCCGCCATTTGCTGCACATGCATCATCTCAAGTTTATAGGTGTGGCATCGAGTGATGAAGGGCAGATTGCGGACTTTAGGCCAAGCCTAACCTGTTGGCTGAAGCAGCCGGTACATCCCATTACTAACTGGTACTTTACCTCCGAAGACGCCAGAATAAAGCTTGCTCAGCTTTGCCCGCAAATTGCCTGAATCAAGGGACTAGTGTCGCGCTTCGAGCTCCATGATTTTTCAGTCCAAAAATCCCGAAAAAACTGCCGCCGAGACCAAAAAACCGATCAGTTCACCGACAGACAATACAACAACCGCACGACCTGCACAGATGGCTTGATCGGAGCGCAATACAGCCGCAATATCCGGGAGAACGCATTCTACTTGGGGAATGTCGGGTAGAATGAGATCGCAGAATTGGAAACTGAACCGCCATTCGAGGTATGCAAAACGGGCTTCGTTGCGCTAATCCACCAGTTGGACAGGCAAAGCCGCTCGGGCGAGAATGTGACGCTGGGTGACGCAATCGAACAGGCGGGCGTGCGGGTGCACGGGGCAGCGATCTTGTTGATGGCGCTGCCTGAATCCCTCCCCCTGCCGATTCCCAGCATGGGGGCAATATTGGGCGTGCCTCTGATTGCTGTTTCAGCGCATTTAGCGCTATTCGGCGAACGAGGCAATCTGCCGACCAATGCTCGCGCTCTCGTACTACCGGAGCGGATGATCGAGATGATGTCCCGCTATATGGTCAAGCCGCTTCGCTATGCCGAACGTATTAGCCGACCCAGACTACCGAGACTGGCAAGTCATGAAAGGCTCATCGGTATCGTGTGCGTGCTGATGTCGTTGTTTCTGCTACTGCCCATCCCACTGATGAACGCTTTTCCCGCCATCGCGCTTGTGTGCCTGTCATGGGGGCTTGTGCAGGGCGACGGGCTACTAGTGGGTGTTGGGATCGTCATTTCAACAGCCGTCGTACTGAGTTTCTTGGCTATTGGTGACCGACTGGTATCGCTTGTAGGCTAGCTGAGAGGATGCGGGTGATGCTGCATTCGTAACCTACGACTGCTACGGGCTCGCAGCCGCCGACCAACGCACCAGCCAGCTGACAACTTATGCGTGTGCGCTTCTGCAACCTAAGTGTCAAAAACGGTCGTTTTCGCCGGTGTCACAAACATATGAGTTTTGTCATTGTATTCCGATTTCTCTCGCAAACCTTTCCGAAAGACCGTCTTTCAAGGGAGCCAAGATTTGGCCGAGTGCGGGAAACCTGCTATCTTCTTGCGAAATGCTTCAGAAAGGGATACGGATTTGTCATCTGGGCACACAGGCCGCTGTCTTTGCGGAAATGTTAGCTACGATACGGGCAAAGATCCCCTTTGGGTAACGGTCTGCTACTGCCGGTTTTGCCAGCGCGCCACGGGATCGGATCGAATGATCGAGCCGATTTTCGAACGGGACTCCTTTGCCTTCAAAGGCGGCTCTCCCACGGTTTACACCTTACCATCAGACGGGAGCGGCAAAGACATCAATGTCCATTTCTGCGAAAAATGCGGCACTAAGCTTGCATTGACCTTCGAGCGTTGGCCGAACCGAATTGGAATCTACGTGGGCACCCTGAACGATCCGGTGTCGATTGAACCAACCAAAGAAAACAGCAAACATATCTTCGCGTCAGAAGCGCGTCCCGGGACGATTTTGCCGCCGGGTTTCAAAATCTTTGACCGTCATGCCACCGAGAATGACGGTACGCCAATTGAGCCGACAGTCCACTCAACGCCTTACGTCGTTGAGAATTGGTGACATGCGTCATGTCGGATCGTATAGCGGCGTTGCGGCACATGGATGCCAATAAACCCAGAACAAACCTTCCCGGTCAAAAACTGTTGTTATGGCCGATGGCAGAAACGTATAAGTTTTGTCCAAATCAGCGCGCCGCGTGACAATTGCGCGGTAATTCAGCAAACTCGTCTTAAGATCGTAGGAGAGCTAGATGCCGCTTGAACTGTCCGATCCCGTAACGAGCCAGAAAAAGCTCCGAGAGATCGTCCCGGAGTGGAAGGGCAATGCAAGCAAGAAAGACCTCGACCGCGTCAACTACGTGGCGCGGGAGTTCATTGCTCGGTCGCCTTACGTGATCATTTCCTCTGCTGGTGTTGAAGACCGTCACGACGTCTCCCCGAAAGGTGACGCGCCAGGTTTTGTGCATGTGTACGATGACAAGACTCTCCTCGTGCCTGACCGGCTGGGAAATCATCGCGTCGATACCTTTGAAAACCTCTTGATTGATGACCGGGTTGGGGTGTTGTTCCTCGTTCCCGGCCACAAGGAAACGCTACGGATCGCCGGGCGCGGACGCATTGCCGCTGACGAAACACTGCGCGAACGCTTCGAAATCAACGGGCGGCTGCCTGACCTCGTTCTGGTGGTCGATGTGGAACAGGTCTTCATGCACTGCTCGAAGTCGTTGGTTCGCTCGAAGCTCTGGTCACCTGACACATGGGAACATGCACAGGACGCACCCAGCTTGGCTCAGTGGGTCAAATCAACCGTCGATACTGAAGAATCTCTCGAACAAGTGCAGGGCAACCATGATCGAGATCGGGAAACACGACTGTACTGATCTTGGTATCAAAGGTTTGCCAAAACCTGCGTGTCAAAAACAGTGAGTTTCGATCGCTAACAGTCTTTCAATCTAAGGGCGAGCGATTGCCGTTGCTTCGATGGAAAGAAGAAGCCCCATTGGCAAGTCGACGATTGGGGTCGACCGTGCGGGGGCATCTTTTGGGAAATACTCGGCGAACATGTCGTTTAGCGCTGCGCGCTCATTGGCATCGCCGAGCCAAGTGATCACTTTCACAACGTCGCCCATCGAAGTACCCGAGCATGCCAGACAGGTCTTGAGGTTCTCGAAAGCTTGCTTGGCCTGGCTTTCAAAATCTTCGCCAGCCTTTTGCCCCGTTTGAGGAACGATGCCCGCTTGACCGGAAACGAACAAAAAGTCGCCTGCCCTGACCACTGTTGAATAGGCACCGTAGGGTGCTGGCATATCTGGATGTTCAACGATGCTTTTTTCCAATGCAGGTTCCTCCACAAGGTAGATATACGATCAGCCTAGTGCCTGCACCTGTGACCGATCAACAAGAGGGTTCTTCCAAGGATGGCCCGAATGAGGGAATGTTGTAGGCAGACCTCTGCAAGGAGGCTTACTGACGAATAATCCACCGAATCCCAAAGGTCTTGGAATATGTACGGCAAATACTTCGACGACATGTCGGTCGGCGACACTTTCGAAACAGGCGGTATCACCCTTACCGAAAGCGCCATTGTAGACTTCGCGCTGACATACGACCCGCAGCCCTTCCATATTGACAAGATGGCCGCCACAGAGTCGATCTTTGGCGATCTCATCGCGAGCGGGTTCCAAACTCTGGCTTTCACCTTCCGTCTGTTTCGGGATACTGGCGTGCTCACCGGCACGAACCTGGGTGGACATGGCATGGACGAGTTGCGTTGGCTTGCGCCGGTCTACCCTGGCGACACGCTCCATGCACGGGTCACGGTCGAAAAGATGACCCCGTCACGATCGAAGCCCGATCGTGGAGTGATCCGGTTCCGCTACCTAACCTACAACCAGGACGATGTCGAAGTGCTCAGTGTAATCATGGACCATGTGGTGGCACGCAGGGCAGGCTAGCAGCGGGCGCCTTACAGAGCCACCATACGGCTTCTGCTTCGGGCTTGCTGCCGCCATACGGCACATCTGACGACAACCCGCTTTGGTTGCGTCAGTGCAAAACTCGTGTGTCACAAACGGTCGTATTTGGCCGAAATTCTGTTCACAACTAAGAGGCGAGCGACGGCCATGCACCTTGCTTGACGCTACCGACAGCGGACGAAACCGCCATTTGAACTCACATCAGAGACGACTGTTTCGGGAGTAAAACCAAATTCCGCGCCTCAGGCCCGCCGAGCAATCAAATCTGCAGCTTTCTCCGCAATCATGATGACAGGTGCGTTAGGGTGGCCCGTGTTCATTTGCGGCATCACAGATGCATCAGCAATGGACAGACCTTGAAGTCCGTGCACGCGCAGATCGGGTGCAACCACACAATCATCACCCTGACCCATCCTGCAAGTGCCAACCGGATGAAATGACGTAGACGAGATTTCGCGAATAGCATCTAAAATTTCAGCATCGCTTTGACAGTCGGGGCCAGGAGATATCTCCACCGGATTCAGTTTTGCGAAGGCGTCCTGCGACACGATCTTGCGCGCTTCGCGAATAATCGCACGCATCAGGTCAATATCTGCCGGATCGCTGAGATAGCCGGGATCAATGACAGGTCTATCCAGAGGGTCAGCTGAAGTAATTGTCACCCGCCCACGGCTCCATGGGCGGGTGGGAAAGCCTGATATCGTAAATCCGTGCCGGTCCGGTGGGCGATACTCTGGCGCACCCATGCTGATGAAGAATGGGATCATTAGCAATTCAATGTCGGGCACTTCGACATGAGGTCCTGATCTAAGAAAAGCACCGGATTCAAAGTGGTTAGTGGTCAAAGGTCCGCGGCGTTCTTCTATGTATTGGCGTTCAACTTCTGCTGTTTGCTCCGCAGTTCGGCCGTAGAAAGTTAGGGGTTGGTCGATCTCCCAGCGAGCTCGATAGTGAAAGTGGTCCTGCAAATTCTCACCCACGCCAGGCATGTCGTGTTTCACTAAAACGCCCACCTCATTTAACAGATTTGCCGGTCCAATTCCGGAAAGTTGCAGAATCTGCGGTGAGCCGATGGCTCCCGCACACAATACAGTTTCTTGCGCTGTGGCATGTTGCGTTTGCCCGCCAGCAAGATAGTTCACACCTTCCACTCGGGTGCCCTGCAATTGCAGCGACAAAACCGTTGCACCGGTCACGACAGTTAGGTTGGATCGCTCCATCGCCGCAGCAAGATATGTTTGGGCAGTGCTACCTCTTCGGCTGTCCTGCAACGTCGCGGGAAAGTAACCGCAGCCGTCTATGTCTGTGCCATTTAAATCAGGATTGAACGGCACCTCCGCCTGCTGGCAGGCTTCGATGAATACTTCTGTCAGGGGCGACCGCTCGCCGGGCTTAGTTACTGTCAGCGGTCCGCTATATCCGTGGATCGAAGACTCTCCTTCGACCTGCCAATTCTCCGCTTTTTTGAAGTAAGGCAAGACTTCTTCCCAACCCCAACCGCTCGCGCCCATTTGTTGCCACATGTTGTAATCTGTTGGGTGCCCTCGCAAGTAGATCATGTAATTGATCGAGCCTGTGCCACCAATGCAACGTCCGCGCGGGTAAGCCATCTGTCGCCCCGAGAGCGCACCTTGAGGGGCCGTGCGAAAAGCCCAGTCAAATCGTGTGTTGGTTAGTGCGCCAAATTTGGCCGGAGTGTTGATGCGCGGGTCTTCACTGGGGCCTCCTGCTTCTAGAAGTAAAACACGGCGGTTCTTGTCCTCAGTCAGACGCGAAGCGAGCACGCAGCCAGCACTTCCTGCGCCGACCACGATCACATCAAATATGTTGGACATGCCAAACCTCCTGAAGGTTTACAACTGGAGGGTAGCTGAAAGTCACTTTTCATTCAATCGACGAGCCTCTGGTTCTGGACGCAATGTCTGTTCTAAGCTCACTGCCGACCTTCGCTGCGGTTGCACACGAAATCAACGCCGAGCCGGAAGACGAACGGTCGTAGTGCGGACACAGCCGACCTTGGTCATCTTGCTGTTTGCGCATAGTGTCAGTGTATTCGTCTTGCATTTGCTATGGAGACTACGAAATGAGCGAAGTTACAATCTTTGGGCTTGGGTTGATGGGATTGGCGATTGCCAAAGCCTACCAAAAAGAAGGCATTCCTCTAACCGTTTGGAACCGCACAATCAAAAAAGCAGAGGCGTTGGCGGCCGAGAATGTCGCCGTCGCTCAATCGATTTCAGACGCGATCGTTGCAAGCCCGGTTTCAATCATCTGTGTAGACGACCCCAATTCGGTTCTTACCCTTTTTGGACAAAGTCAGGTTGAGCCGCTGCTCGATGGTCGGACAATTATTCAACTCAGCACATGCCTGCCAAAACAGGTAAGAGAAGACCTAAGCTGGCTGGTTGGAAGACACGCTGACTTTCTGTACGGAGCTATTCACTGTGGCCCTCAAGATTTGGGAACGAAAGACGGTAATATACTGATTTCCGGGCCTCCT
Organism: Tateyamaria pelophila; assembly: GCF_019966495.1. Classification (GTDB taxonomy): domain Bacteria; phylum Pseudomonadota; class Alphaproteobacteria; order Rhodobacterales; family Rhodobacteraceae; genus Tateyamaria; species Tateyamaria pelophila. The sequence goes on from NZ_JAIMIA010000012.1 coordinate 6,460, forward strand.
TCTACCTACAAGCCGGTTGAAGGCCTCATTGGTCATCTGGGCGGGCAGATCAACTATCTCGGAGACGACATCGCCGCCGCGTCCACACTTGACCTGGCATGGTTGTCGACCCGTTTCGGTGAGTTCATGGGAATGCTGCACGCTTCAAACGTTTGCCGATCGGAGGGGATTGAGCTTCAAAAATTCATTGCGATGTTTCCTGATGATGCACGCATTCAGCATCATGTCGGAACGATACGAGATGGCACTTACGATCAAAGAACGGCCACGTTATCCGTTTGGCAGGCATCGCTCGAACTGTTGAAGCAGCAAGCTATTGACGCTGGCATAGATGCCGAGTTTCCAAACCACGTTGGAGGCCTTTTCGAGAAGGCAATCAAAGCAGGCTACGGCGAAGAACATGTTATGGCTTTGTTCAAAGTTCTGAAAGGCGATGAAGGAACTGTCGCTTGACAGTTTGGGCTCACTGCCGACCTTCGCTGCGCTTGCACACAAAATCAACGCCGAGTCAGGATACGAGCGGCAGCAGTGCGGACCGAGCTGCCGTTAGGAGCGACAAGGTGAATGGCAGCTATGTGAGTCCTACGCTATAGTTGGCCGACAAAGGATAGACGGTTGCTTCGATTTCTCCGAGGTCGTAAAGCGCAACATCAGCCGGACATCTGAAATAGAAAATGACAGGCACAAACATGAAAATGAAGCGGATCAAGATGTCCATCCTTTGGTACGTCCTTGCAGAGCTTTTTTTGGTGATGGCCTACACGTCAGACATTGTTGATCTTACGACGTTGATCATTCTTGCTTTGGTTTGCACGTTTAGTTGGCTTGCTCGGATCTTGAGTATCGTGTTCGGCGGTAACGTTAGCGGCGATAGTTGAACCCAAACAGTGCATGTGACGCGACCCGGTTGGCCCCGCGCTATCTTCAAAAGACCACAGCGATATTTTAAAGCCGCCTTTCGCTGCAAGTTATCAAACGGGTCACATTGGGCTCACTGCCGACCTTCGCTGCGTTTGCACGACAGAAAAAACTGGTCGATGCCCTGAGCGTCCGCTTTCTTCGAGCCGCCCTTTCGATTTCGCACTTGCAGCGAAAGTCCGCAATCCGCCCAAACCGACCGACGTAAGACCCGTCCCTTATATTCGCATCGGATTGTGCTGTCGGTTGCACTTTCGAAAAGGGCGCTCGACCGAGAACACCAACACACTGAAAATTCAATACTTTTTGAAAGCGCCCTTCTGAAGCACTAGGGCGCTCGGTTAGAGACAAATGGCGTTCAGAGACTGATTTTGGGCATTTCACCAGTCTCCGAAGGGCGGTCGCCGCCGCTAAACCCCTTTGAAACCAAAAGAAAAAAGGCCCCGTTGGGGGCCTCGTATTGGGTTCGCGAATGGTTTCTGGCGGAGCGGAAGGGATTCGAACCCTCGAGACGGTTCCCCGCCTACACACTTTCCAGGCGTGCGCCTTCGACCACTCGGCCACCGCTCCGCTGACGTCTCTATGAATCTCGCGAGCAAAAGGCAAGCAGGTAGATCAGAAACATTTGCTCAAAGCGGAAAACAATTCGTGGCGTAAGGGTTCAGATGTCGAAATGAAGGTATACGCGCCGGTTCTTCCGGCCTTTCTTTTCAATCTTTCCGAGTTTCAACGCGCCTATTTCACCGGTGCGCGCCACATGCGTGCCGCCGCAAGGTTGCAGGTCGATCGTTGCGTCTCCTTCACCGATGCGCACCAGGCGAATGCGGTCTTGTCCACGCGGTGGTTGAACGGACAGCGTCTTGACCAAGCTCGGTGTCGCGGCGAGTTCGGCGTCCGTAATCCAGCTCTCGCTGATGCGCATGTCGGCGGAAACGAGCGCATTCAAGGCTTCCTCGATCATGTCTCCCTCGGTCGGGGCGTCTTCCATGTCGAAATCAAGCCGTCCCCGCCCTGCCCCGATGGAGCCTCCCGTGACCCCATATGGCATCACCACCGACAAAAGGTGCAGCGCACTGTGCATCCGCATGTGGCCGAAGCGCCGATCCCAATCCAGCGACGTATCCACCGTCGTTCCGACAGGCGGCAGGTTGCTTGGTTCCGCGGGCACGAGAACGATCTGATCACCCTCGCCTTTCAACGTCGTGGCGATGGTCATTTCGCTGCCCGCCCAGGCAATCACGCCGCTGTCGCCGGGCTGGCCTCCGCCCGTTGGGTAAAAGATCGAACTGTCGAGAACGATGCCCCCCTCGGCGGTGTGTTCCACGACGTCCGCAATCGCGTCCCGCATATAGGCGTCTTCGCGAAACAGCATGTTGGTCATGCAGGATCTTCCCCCCGTAACGCTTCGGGATTACGGATCCAGAGATCCCGCTGGGCGAAGGGTATCTCGATGCCTTCTTCCAGAAATCGCGCGGCAATCTGGTGGTTCATATCATTCTTGACTCGCAGCATCCAATTGACGTCCCGCAAGATCACCCGGATCTCGAAATCGAGTGAATCCGCGCCAAATCCGGCAAAGTTGATAAACGGGGGGGGATTGGCCAGCGCCATGGGATGGGCGTCAGCGATCTCTTGCAGAATTTTTTCGACGCGGTGCGTATCGGTTCCGTAGGCGACGCCCACAGGCACAATCACGCGCCCAATCGTGTTGCCGCGCGTGTAGTTGGTGACCGTGCCGCTGATCAGGTCTGCGTTTGGAACGATGACATCGGTCCGGTCAAAGGTTTCGATCCGGGTGGACCGTACCGAGATGGATTTGACATAGCCCTGTTGACCGCCGACCTCGATCCAGTCGCCTTCGGCAATGGGGCGTTCAATCAACAGAATGATGCCGGACACGAAGTTCGACACGATGGTTTGCAGACCGAAACCGATCCCGACCGACAAGGCCCCCGCCACGATGGCAAGGTTGGATAGATCAATACCCGCTGCGGTGATGGATACGATCGCAGCCAAGAATATCCCGACATAGCCGAGCCCTGATACGATCGCGACCTGACCGCCCGGATCTATGCCGGTCTTGGGCAAAAGGCCGGTTTTCAGGGCGGCCTGAACAGCGCGTGTCAGCATATATCCGAAGACGAAAACGGCAATCAGGATCAGAAAACTGCTTAACGAGATGGTGACGCCACCGATGCTCAATCCCGTTCGCAGTTGCTCCCACGTTTCGGTCAGATCCGTCACGCGGGCACCCCAGACCAACGCCAGGATCGGCAAGGCGGTGAACGCCAGCGTAAATTTCAGCAATGTCGGGATCAGACTTTCAGAGGCCCCGTCCCCGGGCCTTATGATCGCATAGATTTCACCGATCAGATGTTGCAACAAGGTCAGCGTTCCGATCACACCCAAAGACAGGATTGTCGGATAGATCAGCCACCTGGACGCAGTGCCGTAGCCCAAGGCCGCCAAAAGAGGCCCCAGAAAGCCTACAACCATGACCAATCCGCTCAATACCTTGATCGCCCGATCGGCAAAGGCACCGTCGGTGGCATCATTGTCATCAGCTTTGTTTCTGCCACTCAGCAACCAGCCCAAAGACAATAGCAGACCACCCGCAATAACAACGAGCGGGAAATTAAGAACGGCATTTGTTTCCGGACCATAGCGCTCCGCGTCTGACAGGTTATTCAAGAGCACATGCAGAGCAAACACCAAACCGAGCGCAAGGCAGTAAATCCGGCCTTGCGCATGTCGTTCCGGGCCGATTTGAAGCGGCGTAAAGATGTTGCTGGATTTCGGGAAAATGCGACTTGCCAACCAGAGGGCGAAAAACATCACCAGACCCATGATTTCCAGGGTCTCGATGAGAACGGCCCCCCGTTCACCAAACAATCCGGTCGCTCCGATGGCGCGTAGCAAGGCAAGCAATCCAAGCATGGGCAAGATGATCTGGCCCAGTGACACGATGAACCCTGTCACGGATGTCCTTGCCAGTGACGTGCCGCTCTGAATGCGGACCACCAGTTTCTCGGACCATTTGCGCGAGCGTGTCAGCAAGGTCAGGCCAACCAGCAAAAGGACAAAGATCAAGGGTAGTTTGTCTTGGAGGGCCTCACGTGAGATTGGACTTTTGGCAGCCAGTACGGTTTCAGACCCTACAGTCAAAAGCGTGACTTGCAGCGCGCCAAGGGCGGGAAGCCAATAGGTCGGATTGACCGGCCATGGACCCATGTTAAGGAGTTGTTCAGCCTGTCTGAGACGCAGAATATCATCGATCTCGGAGATGATTCCGTTGGCTCTGCTGAACGCTTCTTCGGCGGTCCGACGCGGTGTTGTGAGCCGCTCCATCTGCGCATTCAGCTCGGCCCGCCTATCGGCAATCTCATCGGGCTCCACTTCCCCGTCTGCCGGCGGGTCGCCGAGAGCCTGGATTTGATCGCGCAACGTGTCCAGGCGACTGTCATTGCTGCTTTGTTGCTTTTGAAATTCCAAGCGCCACTCAGCGATATCCGCCCGCAGTGCCAACAGCGCCTGATCATCGGCCTCGCCGGCCTCGACAGCGCCTTCCGACAGCGTGGCGATGTTTTCCCATGCGGTGTAATCAGGAGTGTCAGATTGCGCAGACGCGCCTCCTCCCAAGGCGATGAGAGCAAGGATGACAAACGCGCGTTGGACCCAAACCTTCAGCATTACACGTCCTCAAAAACGCCAGGAATGCTGGACGGCCCCTTGGTCAACCAGGCAGGAACGGGCAATCCCTTTTCTTTCAGGAAATCTGGGTTGAACAGTTTTGACTGATAGCGCGTGCCGAAATCGCACAGGATTGTCACGATTGTATGGCCCGGCCCAAGCTCCTTTGCGAGACGGATGGCCCCGGCCACATTGACGCCGGAGGACGCGCCAAGACACAGTCCTTCGTGTTGCAGCAAGTCAAAGACAATCGGAAGCGCTTCGCTGTCGTGGATGTTGTAGCAAAAGTCCGGCTTGAACCCCTCAAGATTTGCAGTGATGCGCACCTGACCGATACCTTCCGCGATCGACCCGCCCTCCATCGCGATCTCACCTGTGGTGTAATAGCTGTAGAGACCCGCGCCATCGGGATCGGCCAGACCGATCTTGACCCCCTTGGGTTGCAGCACTTCGGCCACGCCTGCCAGTGTCCCGCCAGAGCCCACGGCACAGATAAAGCCATCGACCCTGCCATCGGTCTGGTCCCAGATCTCCGGACCGGTGGTTTCCACATGGGCCCGCCGGTTGGCGACATTGTCGAACTGGTTGGCCCAGATGGCCCCGTTTGCTTCCGTTTTATCAAGTTCAGCGGCCAAACGTCCGGAATACCGCACAAAATTATTTGGGTTGCGATAGGGTGCCGCCGGGACCTGGATCAGTTCCGCACCTGCAAGCCGCAACATGTCCTTCTTTTCCTGGGACTGGGTCTCGGGGATCACGATCACCGTTTTGAACCCCATGGAGGCGCCGACCAAGGCCAGACCAATGCCGGTATTGCCCGCCGTGCCCTCAACGATCGTCCCACCGGGCCGCAACGCGCCCGATGCCACCGCATCCTGAATGATCGAGAGCGCCGCACGGTCCTTGACCGACTGGCCCGGGTTCATGAATTCGGCCTTGCCCAGAATGGTGCATCCCGTCTCTTCGCTGGCCTGACGCAGCTTGATCAGGGGCGTGTTTCCAACGGCAGACGACAGGTCGGATGCGTAACGCATGAGGGCACTCCTTTTGCAAACGTACAGCCGATGTATCCGCCTGTCGCGCCGACCTCAAGCGAATGCTGCCTAGGTTGCAGAGCGCAAACGGGCTCGGTGATGTGCCAACCAATAGGTCAGCAAGGTCAAGGGCGCATTCCCGGTTTTTCGCGCTTCGGCCAGCGCCAGAAGGTCGGCGAAGGGCAGGATGTGCGACCGAATATTCTCTCCCTCGTCAGGGGCACCGCCGACGCCTGTGACGTCATCGGGCAAGTCGCAAAGACCCACGAAAAGATAGAAAAAGTCGGTGGATGCCCCGGGCGAGGCATAGCATTCGCCCGCCGCCTCCAATCGGTCGAAACGCAAACTTGCTTCTTCGTGCGCTTCGCGGTGCGCGGCTTCGGCCGGTGTCTCGCCGGGGTCGATCAGGCCCGCGACGGGCTCCATGTGCCACAAGGTGCGATCGTTGCGGGCGAGCGGACCCATCCTAATCTGTTCGACCAGCAGCACGCGGTCCCGCACGGGATCGTAAGGCAGCACAATCGCCGCGTCCGACGACACGAAGACCGCTCTTTGCAGGGGTTCCGTCATACCACCCGCAAAGGTTTCATGGCGGAGCAGAATGTCGTCGATTGCGAAAAACTTCGAATAGGGCCGTGCGCGTTCCAATATCTCGACCCGGCCATTGAGTGTACCCACCCCGTGCCTGCTGGATTGCGCGTTGATCGCCGAAAGCGCGCGGGCCCGGATCCGCTCAAACCACTGTGCCACCTGCGCGGGCGCAATCGTTCCAAAACCGTTCATGACCTCGGTCGCGGCCAGACAGGACATTTCCCCCCATTTCGCCACCCATGCCCGCAAATCCCATGGGCCATCAGGCGTCCAAGCGTCCGCGGAGGGAAAATATACCTCGGCGGTTTGACCATCTGCCAGCGTGACCGGCAATAGATCATAGTCAAACCCTGCCTCATAATAGGTCAATCGCGCTGTTTCGTCTTCTGACAGCCCGCGCACAATTATCCCATCCGCCTGTTGATCCTGCGCCGTCACGATCATTGGAAACGGCCCCTGAGCCACAGCCATCACGGCGTGACCGGGCAGCGAAACATCCGCGATATCCAGCGAGGAAGCCGGGCGCCCGAGAACGATCTCAAGCAAAGGCAGATGCCGCAGCGTGCCATAAAAGAACATATTTATCATAAGTTTACCGCCAAGTACGTGATGCGAATTCAGCGGCCATACCAGCCACGACTCCGCCCAAAAGCAGCGTCGCCCAGAGCGGAACATTCACCAGCATCAGAGCCCATTCCGAGCCAATTTCAAATATTGCAATCAAGGCCTCAAACGGACCGTCATATCGGTTCTTCATGGCCAACCGCACCATCTCGTTGCAGGACTGGACAAACAGACCCCAAAACACCAGAACGATGGGCGCCGTCAGACCGACATTGATCGCCGACACCATACCGCGCCCGGCGCGCGACCCAATCACCATCCAGCCCACCAAGACCCCAAGACCCACGTTCACCTGAGTGAACCAGCCAAAGTTCTTTTCTTCCTCGAAAAGGCCCATGACCATTTCGGACACGATGAATGCCAACACGGCCATCGCCACTGCCCCGACAAGTTTGGCGGCGTTGGGCATCGTCGTGGTCCTTTTGGTCAGTCCGGCGCTACCCGGGGCGTTTGATCGTGATCTGCGTTACGTCGCAGTTGGCACTTTCGAAGGTTGCCGCGCAAGAGGTCAGGTAAAAATTCCACATGCGTCGAAACCGGTCGTCAAAGCCCAACTCGGCGATCTGATCCCATTTTTCATTGAACGTTTCATGCCAGCGGCGCAGCGAAATATTATAACTTTGACCAAATTCGATGGATTTTTCCACGGCCAGACCGGCCTTGACAACTTGTGCACGCAAAACGGATGGGCACGGCAACATGCCACCGGGAAAGATGTATTTCTGAATAAAATCGACGCCGCGTTCATAAACCGACCAACGTCGGTCCGCGACCGTGATGATCTGGAGCGTCGCCGATTTGCCCGGCTTCAACCGTTCACGCACGGTTTCGAAGTAGACGGGCCAATATTTTTGGCCGACCGCCTCGAACATCTCGATGCTGGCGATGCCATCGTAAACGCCGCGCTCATCTCGGTAGTCTTGAAGCTTGAAGTCCACCATGTCGGAAAGTCCCGCATTTTCAATGCGGTCCCGGGCGTATTTAAACTGTTCTTCGCTGATGGTCAGCCCCGTCACTTTCAGCCCGCGTTCCTTGGCGGCATATTCGGCAAAGCCACCCCAGCCACAGCCGATCTCAAGGATATGATCGCCCGGCTGCGCGCCCATCTGGTCCACCATGCTGGCATATTTCGCAATCTGGGCCGCCTCGTGGCTTTCCTGCCCTGTTTCGAACAGGGCGCTGGAATAGGTCATCGTATCGTCCAGCCACAGGCCATAGAATTCGTTGCCCAGATCGTAATGGTAGCTGATGTTCTTGCGCGCCTGACCGCGGTGATTGCGCTGCAGCCAGAACCGGAATTTCTCGAACTCGCGCAGCAGGCCCATGCCCGGAAACCCGTCATAGAGGCTGTCATTGTCGGCGTGGGCCCAATCCATGAACGCTTGCAGATCGGGCGTGGTCCACCATTCATCAAGATAGGCGTCGCAGAAACCCAGATCGCCTTCGCGGATCAGACGGGCAAACAGATCGTCGTTGTGAATATGAACCTCGGCGACGACGCCTGGCTTCGGCCCTTCGGCGCGAAAATGGCGCCCATCCGGCAGGACAAAGTCCAACCGGCCGGTGTTCATGCGTTGCGCCATTTGAAAGACGCGCGCCATGTAGCGCGGCAGGTTTTTCTGGCCGTCAGTTGTCGTCAGGATCATATGTGTTCCCCGTTTCACACTTTATTACGCTAGCCTGACACATGCACGGGTGCAACGGGGCCAGCGTGTTGAATTCAAAACTCTCGGTTTTCATAGGCACTTAGCGCCCGTTTGCGACCTATGTCAGCGGCCACGACAGGGTCCGGGTACGGATCATCGGGCGACAGGGCCAAATGCCGGGGGATCGCGTCAAAGAACTTGAGCGCGTCTTGATGCTTGTTGCGTCGCCCTTCGGCGATCCAACGGCTGGCATAGTCGCGATTTTTATCGAATTTGTCCAGTTGGGTCACCGGGTTGAAGACCCGGAAATAGGGCGTCGCGTCCGGACCGGAACCCGCCGACCACTGCCAGCCCATGGCGTTGCTGGCCGGGTCCCAGTCGATCAGACACTCCTCGAACCATGCCTGCCCGATCTTCCAATGGCTCAGCAGATGTTTGGTCAGGTAACTGGCGACGATCATGCGCCCGCGGTTGTGCATGCGGCCAGTCACATACAACTCGCGCATGGCGGCATCGACAAACTGGATGCCGGTGCGCCCCATCTTCCACGCCCTCACTTCGGGCGTGGTGTCGTCCGTGTTCCAGGGAAACGCGTCCCAGTCCTCTTTCCAGTTCTGATCCAGAATGCGCGGCGTGTGGTGCATCAGGTGATAGGCAAATTCGCGCCAGACGAGCTCCTTGAGGAATGTTTCGGCCCCCGGTTTGCCTTCGGCGCGCGCGCGCATCCCCGCGTGCCAGCATTGATGCGGGCTGATTTCGCCCAAGGCGAGATTTTCTGACAAGTTCGACGTGCGATCCTGTGCAGGAATATCGCGCCCCTCGACATAAGATGCTACCTTGGTGTCGATGAAATCTGCCAGTCGTGACTGTGCCGCATCCTCGCCCAGCCGGACAAAGGGGCGCACGATCGCGGCACCCCGGTTCATCGCCGCGCCCAGACGCCAATCGGCAATATCCTCACTGTGCGGCCATGTCTCCGGCGCAGGCAAGGCTGCGGGTACGGGCAAGGGCGCGTCGACCTCCCTGCCCTTCACCATGTTCCAGAACGGGGTGTAAACTTTGTAATATCCGCCGGTCTTTGTTTCGACCGTCCAGGGCTCGAACATCAAGTGGCCGCCAAAGCTGCGCGCCTCGATGCCCGCAGCCTTGAGGGTGGCCTTCACATCCGTATCGCGTGACACGGCTTGCGGGTCATAGGCCCTTGACCAATAAACGGCACCTGCGCCAGTTTCGCTGATCAGGGCCTCAAGGACCTTCAGTGCGTCACCGGACCGAAACGTGAGGCGGCTGTCATGGCGTTCCAGGGTTTGCGCAAGATGTTCCGCCCCCAGTCCCCAGCGCCATTTCGGCGCTGCCCCGAGCGTCTCGACGCTGTCGTCGCGGATGACGACAGGAACAACGGGACGACCCGTCGCACAGGCCACGGTCAGAGCCGCATGGTCGCTCAGCCGGAAATCTCGGCGATACCATAGAATGATTGGAGTGCTGCTCACGTCCGGCCTTTTTATGTTTTGATAAGGTATACGGAAAACGGACCCATGCGGATCAAAGCAAACTGCCTGACCTTAGGTCACAGCACCGCATCGAGCGCATCGAGCAGCTGTGTGACATCGTCATCGCTGGTGTAATGGGTGAAACTAAGGCGCAAAACGCCGCGTTCCGGGTTAACGCCCATGCCCTGCAAGGCGCGCTGCGCATAGAAGTCCCCGCCCCCTGTCATGATCCCATGATCGGCCAGCGCCGCAGCCACCGGTAAAGGATCACGGCCCAGATCCAGAGCGAGTGTGGGCGCGCGCAAGGCCGCTTCCGTCGGGCCAAGAACACGCAGATCGTTGCGGTCTTTGACGGCTTCCAGCACACGGGTCAAGGCGACGGTCTCGCGGTTGCGCATCAGATCATGCACGGCCACACCGCGATTGATCGGGTCCGCGTCTCCTCCGATGTGATAGTCATAAAGCGCATCGACATAATCCGCCATTCCGGCACAAGCGGCGACTTGTGCGTGATCCGGCCCGGCCGGGGTAAAACGTTTATACAGGCTCTCGGCATTGAAAAAGTGCCCTTGATTGGGAAGCAATTCGGCCAGGGCACGCCGGACAATCATCAGCCCCTGATGCGGACCATAGGTCTTGTAGGCCGAGAACAGGTAGATGTCTGGGCCCAGCGTGCCCACATCCGGAAAGCCGTGCGGCGCATAGCTGACACCATCGACACACACAAATGCGCCCGCCGTATGGGCCAGCGCCGTGATCTCGGTCACCGGATTGATTTCGCCCACCACGTTCGAGCAGTGTGGAAAACAGACCAGACGTACGTTTTCGTCCAGCAGGTCTTCGAGTGCGGTGGGGTCCAGATGGCCTGTGCCCGGATCAACCATCCATTCGCGCACTTCGATGCCCCTGTCCGCCAACCGCCGCCAAGGGCCAGAATTTGCCTCGTGGTCCTGATTGGTGACGATGATGGCCTCGCCGGGCTGCATCATCTGCCCAAAGGCTTGCGCCAGAACGTAGGTGTTTTGCGTGGTCGACGGGCCAAAGCTGAGCTCGTCATTTTGCACACCCAGAATGGCGGCCATTCGGGTCCGCGCCTCGTCCATTTCCGCGCCGCCCAGACGACTGGCGGGGTAATCCGAATAAGGCTGTACCTTGCGTTGCGTATAAAACCGCATCAGCCTGTCGATGACGTGTTGGCAGGCATAGCTGCCACCGGCGTTCTCAAAGAACGCCTGGCCTTTCAGGGACGGCTCGGCAAAGGCGGGAAACTGTGCGCGCACGAATTCAAGGTCGAGTTTCATGGGGACGGGCCTTTCATCTTTGCGCTTAGGATACGAAAAAGGCCCCGGTGCACAAGCACCGGGGCCCGGAAGCCATTCAGATTGGCCTGCTTATTCGGCAGGTGCCTCCGCCATCTCGGCAGATGTTGCAGGCACGCCTTCCTTCTCACGCTTGCCGTCGCGCCAGATCGCCTTGAGCACCGAGACGCCCATCAGGGCCATCACAACACTGAACGGCAGCGCGCCGATCACCATGGCCGTCTGGATTGCGCCCAGACCGCCCGCGATGATCAAACCACCGACAACCAGCGCCAATGCCGCACCCCAGAACAGGATGTGGGGCCGCGCCTTTGGTCCTTCGTCGCCCGCCGCGTTGATCGTGTTGATGATCAATACCGCCGAATCCGCCGAAGTGACCAGGTAGGTCAGCAGCAGGATCACAACAATGATCGACATCAGCCACGCCAGCGTTGGTTGCAGGATCACTGCCAGCATTGCAAAGAGCTGGTCCGCCTGACCGGCACCGGTAATGGCGCCATCCGCGACCCCGTTCAGTTCCAGATCAATGGCGGTCCCGCCCACGATCGCAAACCAGACAAAGCACATGAACGCCGGGATCACGATCGCACCCAATACATACTCACGCACTGTGCGGCCCTTGGAAATCCGCGCCAGGAAAACGCCCACGAACGGCGCAAAAGCAATCCACCAGGCCCAGTAGAAGATCGTCCAGGCCCCCTGCCAACCCGACAGACGGCTGTCCATTGCGGCGGCATAGGTTGCAGCGATATCCTCTTGCGACAGCGCGGCTGCCGAAGCGGGCAGTCCTTCAGCAAAGGATTGCAGCGACCCCCAGGGGCTCGTGGCCGAACCGTAGATGCTCGACAGGTCCTCGGTGGGCAGCGCCTGCACGGCGGCTGGCACAGCGGCGTTGAACGTGTCCATCGGAGTTGACGTCCAGACCGTCAGGATGTTGCCGGGGATGGAGATCAGGTAGTCCCATATCCCCAGAAACAGCGCCTGCATCCCGAAGAAGGTGGAACCAAAGATCAGGAAGAACGCGAGGATGAAAAAGCTCAGCCCCATGTTGATGTTCGAGAGCCACTTGATGCCCTTGCCCACGCCTGACAAGGCCGAAAGCGTCGAGGCACCCATGATCACAACCAGCGCCACAACGATGGCGGCGACAGAAACCTTGCTGCCGCCGTCGGCAGTGGCAGTATAAAGCCAGTCACCGAAGCCGATCCGGCTGAGACCCGCGACGAATTGCTCAACGCCGAAACCCAGTGTCTGGCTAACACCCAGAACAGTGGCGACAACGGCCACCACGTCGACGGTATGCCCCAACGGCCCCGACAGTTTCGACCCGAAGATCGGCACCAGCGCCGACCGGATGGTCAATGGCAAGTCACGACGGTACGAGAAATAAGCAAGACTGAGCCCAACGATGGCATAGGCCGCCCATGCCGCAAGCCCCCAATGGGTAAAGGACCAGACATAGGCCTCGCGCACGTTGCCCGCAGAACTGCCCTCGGTCAGCCCCATGATGGTCGATGGGTTGGAACCGAAGTGATACATCGGCTCGGCGGTGGCGAAGGTCAGCATCCCGATGCCGATCCCGGCCCCGAACATCATCGAAAACCATGAGAAATTCGAAAATTCCGGTCGATCTTCGGGATGGCCGAGTCGCAAGCGGCCCGAAGCGGGCAGCACAGCAAGCAAGAGGCAAACGGCCACGAAAAAGGCCATCACATAGACATACCAGTAATTGAATGTGGCAAGGATAAAGGTGTTGATCCCACCAAGAATAGAAGCTGCGGACTCCGGAAAGGCGACAGCCCAGATAATCAACGCGCCTACCAGCAATTTGGCGGTCACGGTCACGTCTTTGGTGAAACCTTTGTAAAAACCACTCTTGGAGGTCTTGATGGGTAAATCCATCAATGGAGGTTCTATTGCCATGTTCTATTTGTCCCCTGTTTGCGCGGACTTCTAATTGGACCGCAAACGGAGCCTAACACGATTTTCGGCTTGGGGTGAACACTCGTTGCCAAACTGTCCAATTTTTATGCAAATGGAACGTGTCGCGCGGAGCCATGTGCACCCGACAATACGCGCCTCAAAACGGTCACGGGCCTGCGGCGCGCTTTAGACTCCACTTGCCGAAATTACCCAGCTGCGCATCAGATCAGACCGGATGCCGCATGACTTGCGCCATGCGGCATCTAGAGCGCTGCCGCGATGGCCGCCGCATGGCCCTTGATCGCATCCATATCCCCCATCTGACCGGCAGGCCGCATCGGCAGGCCCGCGTGGCGCGGATGAATATGGAAATGCAAGTGAAACACCTCTTGGCCCCCGGCCGTCTCGTTGAACTGCTGCAACGTGATACCGTCCGCCGCAAAGGCGACCTTCGCCGCATTCGCCACTTTCTTCACGGTCGCCATGACGGCCGCCAACTGCGCATCCGACGCATCCAGAACGTTCCGGCAGGGCATTTTGGGGATCACGAGGCAATGACCGTCCGTGCGCGGCATGATGTCCATGAAACACAAGGTCTCATCGTCCTCATAGACCTTGAAGGACGGAATTTCGTCCCGCAGGATCTTGGCAAAGATGTTCTGGTCGTCATAGGCAGTCATGGCAGTCTCCGAACCGGTTCGCGGTTTTGCATAGGCGGATCAGGCGTTCACGTCCACGACAACACGGCCCTTGACCTGACCTTTCAGGATATCCGCCCCCAATTGCGGCAGGTCCGAAAGGGTCGCGGGCTGTACCATCGCTTCCAGCTTGTCCATCGGCAGGTCCTTGGCGATCCGGTTCCAGGCACGGACACGGTTGTCATAGGGCTGCATCACACTGTCGATGCCCAAAAGGTTCACACCGCGCAGCAAAAAGGGAATGACCGTGGCAGACAGGCCCGCGCCCCCTGCAAGACCAACGGCGGCAATACTTGCGCCATATTCCATCTGGCCCAACACACGGGCCAGCATCGCACCGCCCACGGCGTCCACGCACCCCCCCCAGGTCTCGCCTTCCAGCGGGCGTTTGACGGTTTCATTGATCTCTTCGCGGGCGACAATCTGCGTCGCACCCAACGATGTCAGGTAATCCGCAGTTTCGGGACGGCCCGTCACGCCGGCCACCTTATGACCCAGATTGGCAAGAATGGCCGTCGCCACGGAACCCACACCGCCCGCAGCACCGGTGACCAGAACAGGGCCGGCCTTGAGACCGTGATCTTCCAGCGCCATGACCGCCAGCATCGCGGTAAAGCCGGCCGTGCCCACGGCCATCGCCTGCCGGGTGTCGAGGCCCTCAGGCAGCGGCACAAGCCAGTCGGCCTTAACCCGCGCCTTTTGGGAATAGCCACCCCAATGGGCCTCGCCGACACGCCAACCCGTCAACACGACCTTGTCCCCGGGGGCATAGCGATCATCATCGGAGGCCTCGACCGTGCCCGCGAAATCAATGCCCGGCACATGCGGATATTTGCGCACCAACCCGCCGCCCGGACCGATGCACAATCCGTCTTTGTAGTTCACAGTCGAATATTCAACCGCAACAGTCACCTCACCAGAGGGCAGATCGTCCAGTGACAACTGCTGCACCGCAGCCGATGTCTTGCCGCTCTCTTCGTCCTTGTTCACCACCAACGCATCAAACATCTCATTCTCCATTCCGGGGACAGATCCCCTGCTTCATCTTGCATATTAAACTCCGGGGTCCGGGGGCTGGCCCCCGGTCCGGACCTTACAACCAGAACGCCGCTTGCACAGTGGCGCCGCGCAAGCCGTCCCGGGTCTCAACTTCCAGACGCGTCCCTGGGTCCCAATGAGTCATCCGGACCATACCGATCGACACGTTTGTGGCAAAGTCCGGGGACCACGCCGCCGAGGTGACCTGCCCTACGCGCTTTCCGTCGGCGAAAACCGGCCAGGGCCTGTCGCAGCCCGACACAGGGTCCCCATCGATCGCGATCGGGCGGATCTGTTGCACGGGGCCTTCCTTCGACACCCGCAGCAATGCATCTCGCCCGATACAGCCGATCGCCGTTCGGGTATCGCAAAACCGGCCCAACCCGCATTCATGGGGCGTGTTGTCGTCCGTCATGTCATTGCCATAGGACAAAAGGCCGGCCTCGACCCGTTCAATCGCATTGGGGCATCCCGCCCGGACGTTCAGATCTTGGCCAGCCGCGAAAAGTGCGTTCCACAACGGCATCCCGATATCCGTTCCGTCCACGTAGATCTCAAAGCCGCCCTGCTTTGAATAGCCCGAGCGCGCAATCGCCAGATCACGACCTTCGAACTGAAACATGTCAAAGCGGAAGAACCGGATATCCCGGACGCGGTCTCCAAACACGCGGGCCATCAGATCATCCGATTTCGGGCCCTGAATGGCCAGCGGGCTGATATCGGGCTCGTCCACAAGCACATCCAGGCGGTAACCGTTGGCAATGCCCTTGACCCAGAGCAGCAAGTCGCTGTCGGCAATGGAAATCCACCACCGGTCCTCGGCCAGCTTGACCGCGACCGGATCGTTCAACATCCCGCCGGTTTCATCGACGATGGGCACGTAATAGCACTGCCCGGGCAGCATCCGGCGCAAGTCACGCGGCGTCAGCATCTGCATGAGGCGGCCCGCATCCGGGCCGCGCAGTTCCACCTGACGCTCGACAGCGACATCCCACACCTGCACGTGATCCTTGAGGTGGCGATAATCGGCCTCGACACTTTCGAACATCGTCGGCAACAGCATCCTGTTGTAGACGGTATAGGCTTTGACACCTGCCGCCTCGACCCCGTCAGAAAACGGGGTGCGCCGCAACCGGCGCGAAGGGGAAATCACGGCCATCATTCGTCCTCGGACATAAAGATCAGGTCACTGACCGGTGCGGTCAGTCCAGCGGCGGTCATCATGGCGTGCACCTGGCCGCGATGATGGGTCTGATGGTTGAACAACTGTGCCACACACAGGGCACGCGGCCGTTTAAGGTCCCGCTTCAATGTCCCGGAATACCACGTTAAATCCCCAGTCAGATCAAGAGTCCGAACAGTGTCAGCCCACATGCGGATCGCCCCGTCCAGACGAAATCTCTCCGCACTCCAAACCGCGTAAGTGGGGGTAAAATTCAAATGGTCCGATCCCGGTTCAGGTGCCGCGACGCGCGGCTCGAACCGGCTCATCCAAAGCGTGTCACCCCATAGCAGATGATTGAGCGTTTGCAGGATTGAGCCAAAGAAGGCGCCACGGTCTTCGCGCAGCACGTCTTCGGGCACCTCCTTGAGAACCGCCATCAACTGACGGTTCTGCCAGGCATTGTAGCGGGCCATGGTTTGCACATAACCCGCCTCTATCATGATCCGCACTCCGGTCCGGTTCGGAACATCACGGCTTGGGACCTTTCCAGTCGATCGCACAGATTTCAGCGGACTTGCCGCCAAAGTCCCAGATGCGGCCATAGTCGCGCACTTTGGATTTTACACCGCGCGCCGCGATGATGTCAGGCCCCATCCAGTATTTGGAGTTGGTCACCATCACAGGATGATCCGGGTTACCGCCGTCGATCATCTCGATCTCGCCCTGAATCTTGCGCCCGATGTAAAGCCCGCGTTTTTTGCCATCGCGAACGATATCCACTTTTTCGCGTTCGGCACCGACGATGTCGCTGACCAGCATGTTGAACAGGCCGGTGGTGCCCCCGGCCGATCCGGAGAAGATTTGCAGGATGCCGTTGTAAGCTTTGCCGCTGGCGCGTTCATCCACATAGGCGGCCACTTTCCAGCCGCCCTCGCCCATGCGGCCCGGGATTTCCACCATCAGACCGACGTTCAGGCCAGACAGGCTCTCGCCTTCGTAATGGCCATCGTCGATTGCGATCGCCATCCACGCATAACAGTGCCCTTCCGTCGGCGGATGTGCGCCAAGGCTGACCACACAGGGACAAAACACAGTGCATGAACAGTTCAAAAACAACTCGCCCTTGATCGCCCAGTCTGTCGGGTGCATCTGCCGGCGTCCCGAACTGCTGGGCATCCGGCTGTCGATCCGCTGACTGATTGGCAACTTATCCGCGTCTTTACGTTTCTGAACGGCCATCGTTACATTCCTCCGATAAAGGGCCAGACCAACATGGCGAGGCCGGAGATGATCAGGATCACCCCCATAGGTTTGGTTACAGCATGCCCGATCTGGGGCAGTTTTTCGAGCACCATGAACAGTGTCGCCAGCCCCATCCAGGCCAGGTTCATCACGCCGCCCACAAATCCCAGCGCCATGAAGCCCCAGCAACAGCCCACGCAAAATGCGCCAAGGCCCAGTCCCATACGCACCCCTCCGGCAAAGCCGGTGCGCCAGTGGCCCAGAAAATAGATCATCGGGCTATGGCAAACGCCGTGGCACATTTCCTTGGTGCGGCTGAACTGAAACCCACCAACCGCCAACAGCAAAAGACCTGCGAAGACATTGGACTTGGGAATGCCCAGCATGTCGATCACACCGCCATAAAGCAGCGCCAGTTGCGCGCCCGTGATCAGCGCCGCAAAGGCGACCCAGACGATCAGGTAGCCGGAGATGACGCCGAGCCACCCGGCGCGGGTGCCGTCCGCTGATATCATCAGGTCTTCGTAGCTGCGCAATGTCGGCACCAGTGTCGGCAGCATCATCGCCGCCATCATGATCGCCCACATCCAGAACAGCGGCCCGAAATTCGCCATCGGCATATACATTGGCATGCGCGGGTCCATGGCGGCCATAGCTGCGCCCATCTCTCCCGGACGGCCGAGCAGATCCACATCCATATCCATCGCCATGGAATACATCACCCACCACGCCACGAGGATCAGGCCGAAAAAGCCCAGCCAAAGTGTGCTGCGAACAAGATGCGGCATGTACCCTCCCTGGCGATGCGGCGACTCAATGCTTGCCAGATTAAATGTCAGACATTAATATGTAAGACAAATGAAAATTGATCCAGACAGCACCGCCGACTTCTCAGCCCAGATTGCGCAGGCCATCCGGGATGCCATTGTAAGTGGCGATCTGATCGTGGATCAACGCCTGCCCTCCGAGGCGGAATTGGCTGATCAGTTCGCGGTGTCCCGGCCCACGGTGCGCGAGGCCCTCAAGCGTCTGGCGGCGCAATCGCTGATCCGCACCCAGCGTGGTGCCACGGGCGGCGCCTTTGTAAACCGCCTCCGGTTCGAAGAGGCCTATGACCAACAAGTCACCACATCGACCCTGCTGCTGAGCATGAATTCCGTAAGCTTCGATGTCGCGTGCGAAGCGCGCTATGCGCTCGAACGCGCGTGTGGCCCCCTCGCCGCACAGCGGCGCACGCCGGATCAGCTGGCCACCATGCGCGCCGAAATTCACCGCCAGTCCCAACCGGGCCTCACCGACGAGGCATTCTGCGCTTCGGACGTCACATTGCACCGGGCGCTGGTCGACGGGGCCGGCAACAAGGTGCTAAGCTACCAACTGGCCGGAGCCGTTGAGGCGATGCACCCCTTGATGAACATGATCACCTTCACCGCCCGCTCACGCGAACGCATCGTGGCGCTGCACACCGCGCTTGCAGATGCCCTTGAGGCACAAGATGCAGCGACGGTCGATCAAACACTGGTCGAACTGGAATCGTATACGAGAGAATTGGCGCACAGTGTCGTGACTGCCCGCGCCCACCAAAAAACAAAAAACGACCCGAACCGCAGAAAACGGACGGAACCCAAGGAGAGCAGATCCGCCTGATCCCTCACTTTCAGACATATATTTCGAGGGGCATGGCACCACTATTCATCACACGTCAGGGAGGACGCTATGAATTTGAGACCAGATCCAACATTTCACGCCACACCAAAGCTGGCGATGGAAGCCCCGGTAGAAAAGCTGGCGTTTACGCTGATGCTCAGCCCCGATGGCACAAAACCCGACGGACTTGCCGTAGTCGACGTGGACCCCACCAGCAAGACGTACAGCCAGATCGTGCATTCGCTTTTCGTGCCGAATCTGGGCGACGAGTTTCACCATTTCGGCTGGAATGCCTGTTCCTCCGCCCTGTCCCCGCTGACGGGTCACGCCTTTCTGGAACGGCGCTATCTGATCATCCCCGGCATCCGGTCCTCGCGCATCTACATCATCGATGTCAAAGAACCGCTGAAGGCGAAAATCCACAAGATCATCGAACCCGAGGAACTGTTCGCCAAGACCGGCTATTCGCGCCCGCATACCATCCACTGCGGCCCCGAAGGCATCTATGTCTCGACGCTTGGCGGCGGCGGCGAGGACGGCACTGACGGACCTCCCGGTATCTTCATCATGGATTGCGAGACCTTCGACATCCTTGGTCGCTATGAAATGGATCGTGGCATTCAGGACAAACACTATGACTTCTGGTGGAACCTGCCCCGCGATTACATGGTCAGCAGCGAATGGGGCCTGCCGCCACAGTTTGAAAACGGTGTCGTTGCCGAAGACTTGCTGAGCAACAAATACGGCCACACCATCCACTTCTGGGACCTGCGCGCGCGCAAGGTGGTCAAGTCGCTGGACCTTGGCGAAAACCACCAGATGGCGCTGGAAATCCGGCCTGCACATGACCCGGTCAAGGAATACGGGTTCTGCGGCGTGGTGGTCGACACCACCAACCTGCAAGGCGCGATCTTCACCTGGTGGAAGGACGAAAATGGCGAGTGGCAGGCCAAAAAGACGATCACGATCGATCCCGTCCCAGCCGATGCCGACGACCTGCCCGACCTGCTGAAAGGGTTCGGCGCCGTGCCACCACTGGTGACGGATATCGACCTGAGCATGGACGACAAGTACCTCTATGTCGCGTGCTGGGGTCTGGGGGAGATGCATCAATATGATGTGTCCGACCCGATGAACCCGGTTCTGGCGGGCAAGGTCGAGATCGGCGGTATCGTCAACAAGACCAAGCACCCCAACGGCAAGGCGTTCGGCTATGGCCCGCAAATGGTCGAGATCAGCCGCGATGGCAAGCGGGTCTACTGGACCAACTCGCTCTATTCCACTTGGGATGACCAGTTCTATCCTGGCGAACGGGGGGCCGCGATGGTCATGGCCAATGTGGGCGAAAACGGCGGCATCACGCTGGACGAGAATTTCTGGACGGAATTCCCCGAAGGCTACCGAAGCCACCAGATCCGGCTTGAGGGCGGCGACTGTTCGACGGACAGTTTCTGCTATCCGTCGGTCTAAGGCGTGGACCTCACGACAGCGGCGGGCCTCTGGCTCGCCGTCATTGTGTCCGGGCTCTATCACGGGCTGAACCCCGGCATGGGCTGGCCGCTGGCTGTGTCGTCGGCGCTGTTCGAGCGACGACGCTCGGCCCTGTGGCCGGCACTTGGTGCTTTGTCCGTCGGCCATTTCGTGGCGATGCTGGGCATTCTGCTCCCATTTTCGATGATGACGCTGTTGATCGACAACCAACGCGAAATACGGATCGGTGCCGGCCTCGTTGTTATTGCCATGGGCTTGTATCTGGCCATCACGCGGCGCCACCCCCGCTTTCTGGCGCGCATTCCGCCACACAAGCTGGGACTGTGGTCTTTTCTTGTGGCCTTGGCGCATGGCGCGGCCCTGATGCTGGTCCCGATCTATCTGGGACTATGTGCACTCGAAGAGCTTGACACCGGCCACCGCGCCGCAAGCGCGCTGATGACGACCACAGCGCTGGCGCTGGCCGTCGCGATTCTGCATACCGTCGCCATGATGGGGTCAGGTGGCGCAATGGCCTATGCGGTTCACCGTTGGCTGGGTCTCCAGTTCCTGAGCAAAGGCTGGTTCGATCTGGAGTTGCTGTGGGCCGTCAGTTTGATTGCCGTCGGTGGCATTGGGCTCTGGACGGCGATTTGAAGACATGAAGGCAGTTCGGTGTTGGCCGCACGACAGTGCGGACCGGGGCGGATGCCAAGTCGAACCCTCGTGCGCCTGTTTCGGACGGAAACCGCCCACCCTTGCCCGCACGTGATCCGCAAAACAGTCTTTGCCCACGCATGGAAGAATATTGTAATCTCACTCATAGAGACAGCCATCATGGCGTCACAGAAAGGTCGGGACGTGACAGTTAAAATTATTCTCATCGCCGGATTGCTTGCAATCGCCCAGGGTGCCGCCGCAGAAAACCTGTTTGGCCGGATCAAAGAGGGTGCATCCGATCTCGCAACCGGGACAAGCAATGTGGTCAAGGGCGTCGCCAAAAGTGTCGACGAGTCGATCGATTCGACCGAGGAGCTTCTGTCAAATGAAGAGACCCCGGAACTGACCCGTCAACGCCTGGATGACCATACAGCCGAAACACTCGCGCGGTTGTTCGACGAAGAGCCCGACGCGTTTGGACTGTTCGAGCGCAGCGTCGGATATGCCGTGTTTGACACGCGGCGTCTCGGCGTGATCGGCATTACGGGAGGGTTCGGCCGCGGAGTGGCCGTCTCCAGAGAAACGGGCGAGCGGACGTACATGCAGATGGGAACCGGCGGCGTCAACCTGAGTTTCGGCATTGGCGGGTTTGACCGACAGATCGTCATCCTGTTCGAGGATCCGTATAAATTCCATATGTTCAGTACCGGCGGTTACGACGCAACAGCGGACGCCGGTGCCATGATGGGCGATGACAAAGTTGAAGAAACCGTGCGGTTTATTGACGGCAGATCGATTTTTGTTCTGACGAAAAAAGGCTGGAAGGTCAGCGCGACGGCGACGGGCACAAAATACTGGGTGGATGACAAGCTGAACTTCTGAGCTGTCGCGCGTTCCGCGACACTCCCTGCCCGTTTGGCCAATACAGCTTGATCACTCATTCCTGAGGAATAAAAGACACCGCACCCAATCGGAGCACGGTGTCTTTGCCTGCCAGCGATCAGCTCAGATGCGTCTCGAAATGCGCCAACGTCCGCTGCCACGCCAGTTCCGCAGCTTCCGGGTCATAACGCGGCGTCGTATCGTTGTGGAACCCGTGCGGCGCACCCGCATAGAAATGCGTTTCATAGGTTTTGTCGTTGGCCTTCAAAGCAGCCTCGTATGCTGGCCATCCCGCATTGATGCGCTCGTCCAACTCTCCGTAATGGATCAGCAAGGGCGCCTGAATGGACGGCACATCCTCTGCCGCAGCCTGGCGGCCATAAAACGGAACCGATGCGGCCATCTCGGGATACGCCACGGCCAACGCATTGCACACCCCGCCACCATAGCAGAATCCGACCGCACCGACCTTGCCGGTAGATCCGTCGTGACTCATAAGGTATTCAAAACCGGCAAAGAAATCCTGCATCAGCTTGGTACTGTCCAACTGCTTTTGCATGGTGCGCCCGTCATCATCATTCCCCGGATATCCGCCCAATGGGCTCAACCCATCCGGACCAAGCGCCAAATATCCTGCCTTGGCCGTCCGGCGCACCACATCTTCGATGTAGGGGTTCAACCCCCGGTTCTCATGTACCACAAGAACGGCAGGCAATTTGCTGGTTGCACCTGCCGGTTTGGCCATCAATCCGCTTATTTCTCCATGGCCGTCAGGGCTCTGATAAGTGACGCGCATCGTTTCAATCGACGGATCATCCGGCGCGACCTGCTCGGCCAGCGCATAGTTCGGTTGCAGGCTTTCAAGCACCGCTGTCGCCGTCACACCGGCAGCCACATATTTTGCAGCGCCACGCAAAAAATCACGTTTGCTCATTTCGCCATGCACATAGCCGTCATACAGGGCCAGAATATGGGGATCAAAATCCTTGGCGGTCTTCCGTTTCATTCTCACTCTCCTGATTTTCTATCGGTGAACCTAGCATCGCTGCAGATCAAAACCACCAGAACATTGGACAAGATGGCATTGCGTGCTACCTCGGCGGCATGGTTGATCTTCTGAATATTCTGGCTTCACTGTTGACGATCGCGTTTGGCTTGTTTGGCCTTGTCGCACCGCGATACACCGCAGCGACCCTTGATCTGGCGCCCACGACCAGCACGATGGGACTGAGCGAAATGCGGGCGTCCGTCGGCGGTTTGTTCGTGGTCACAGGCATCGCAGCCATATGGATCAATGCCCCTTTGGCCTATGCGATGATCGGCTTCGCCTTTTCCGGTGCGGCGCTTGGCAGGCTTCTCTCGCTCATCTTCGACAAACCGCCTCTGCGCAAGGTCCTCGTGTTTGGCGGGGTCGAGATCGCGTTGGCAGCCTGGTTTTTGGCGGCCAATCTTTGAACGGCGACGAATTATCGATGTCACAGGCTAGAAAACCACAAAGCTTATTTTTTACAACGCGTTACAGATTATAGCTAAGCGATTTTGCCGTCTTCTCTGTTCAAAATAAATCCCCGCCGGAGGCTCCCACAGATTGCATCGCGCGCAGCATTGGCCTATATATCACTTGTCCTTCGGGACTATGGACATAAACGCGCTCGTAATAAGCGGATCGGACCCGGGGGCGGTACCCGGCGACTCCACCAAACATCCTTCATTTGAGGATTATGGGGTCGAAACAGGATCGACGGACGTCTAAAGGGGTTTGCTTTGTCTCGGCTGTCTGCCACCGTTACCGGCGAAACTTGTACAATTGCAAATGACAATCGTGCTCCGGCAATGGCAGTTGCAGCGTAAGCTGTAAATGTCGCCGAAACTTAAGTCCTTGCGCCTAGCAGTGTAAGGCGGGGTTCGCAGGCACCTGGCAACAGAAGCCTGCACTTTACTCCCGCACGTAAATTTTTCTCAGAACAGGCTGGCTCGCTGTCGATGACTGCGGAAGTCCGGATCTATACCTTCTGCGCCCCACAACGTCGCAACGCTGCAAGGCTGCTATGACGAGCTTCGGACGAAGGGTGATTTGCGCGCCATTCCGAAGTTTCTGGCCCCGGACGTGCGTACGCGTGGCATCATTGGCGATATGCCTTTTGCCGCCGAGGATATGGCGGATCTGATGACTATTATCCGCTAAAAACTGGGGTCGATCACGGTGACCCTGCACATCACGCTGGAACAGGATGCATGGTTCTCCGCTCTGGTTGAGGTCGGAAGTCACGCCTTTGGAAGTGGTAATTCGGTTCAAGTTTTCCCGCAGGTCATCGCGCGCTTTGACGACGACAGGATGGTTGAAATCTATAGTGGTGGGGACTCCCTCATGTTATTCGAGCAACCGGGGACTTTTGCCTGAAAACGCGATGGCCTTCATGCTCAGCGGAACGCGCCTGCGCTATGCGCTTGACCTGGGTTGCGGGCATCGCTAGCCCTATCCGGGGCCGACGCGACTGCCCGGACAGGCTTTCGAAATGCAGGAATATGGACTGCTCTTTACCCAAGTTCGCACCCTTTCTCAGGACCGAAGGATGCTGAAATGATCTGGGATTTTCAATTTTGCCCAATGGCTTGCTGCCCTTGATTGACACCGCTCCAGCACCTCGGACTGCCAGCCGGAAGCAGGCCCTATGAGCCCTGGTTGGCGCGAAATGACGCGGGTCTTCGGACGGATTGGTATTTTGTCCTTTGGCGGGCCCGCCGCGCAGATCGCCTTGATGCATGACGCCCTGGTGTCTCGTCACAAATGGCTGAGCGAGCAGGAATATCTGCGCGCACTCTCGCTCTGCATGCTGTTGCCCGGACCTGAGGCGATGCAACTGGCCACCTATGCGGGCTGGCGTTTGCGCGGTGTGCCGGGCGGGCTGTTGGCGGGCTTGCTCTTTGTGGTGCCGGGCGCGCTGATCATTTTCGCACTGGCCTCGGGATATGTGCATTATGGGTCTCTGCCGCTGGTGCAGGCGGCCTTTCTGGGGATCAAGGTAACTGTCATCGTCATCGTCCTGCAAGCCCTGCTGCGTCTCGGACAAAGGGCCCTGACCGGGTATGCGGCATGGATACTGGCCGGTCTGGCCTTTGCGGGGCTGTTCGTCTTTGGCCTGCCCTTTCCGCTGATCGTGATTGCAGCGGGGCTGTTTGGCTATCTGACGGCCACAGGCGAAGGCGCCCCTGCTCCGCCACCGACCAAGGCCAACACGCCGCGTACCGTGGCACTCTGGTCTGTCTTGTGGGCAGCGCCCTTGGTTTTGCTGTGGATCATGGGGCAAGACTTCCTGCTGCAAATGGGCCTGTTCTTTTCCAAACTGGCGGTCGTGACCTTTGGCGGAGCTTACGCAGTGCTGGCCTACATGACGCAGGAGGTCGTTCAGAATTATGGCTGGATCACCACGGGCCAGATGATCGATGCACTCGGGCTGGCGGAAACAACGCCCGGCCCTTTGATTCTGGTGACGCAGTTCGTCGCCTTGCTGGCTGGCGCTGCGCATGGTGGGTTCGGCATGGCGCTCCAGGCAGGTTTGCTCGCATTATGGGTCACGTTCACGCCATGCTTTTTGTGGATCTTTACCGCCGGACCGTATCTTGATCACATCGCCGCGCGGCCGCGGCTGTCGGCTGCCTTGCGCGCGATCACATCCGCTGTGGTTGGCGTAATCCTCAATCTGTCGGTCTGGTTCGCGTTGCATGTGCTGTTTACAGAGGTCGGCCAGGTTGGCGCGCTGGCCCTGCCCCGACCGGATTTTGGCACACTTGATTCATGGGCGCTTGCGCTGACCGGACTGGCTTTGTTGCTTATGCTGTGGCTTCGGCTTCATTTGTTGCCAACGCTGGCAATCATGGCGGCAACGGGTTGCACTTTGGCCTTGCTTGGTTTCAGTTAGGCATACCGATTTGCGAACCCCTCTTTCCTTGGCTGCAAAATAGGATAATGTGGGTACAACTTCTGCGAGGGCTACGATGAGCCGGAACATTGATTACGGCAACCTGATGCATGAGGCCATGCGTGGCCTTATTCGGAAAGTTTTGACCGACGTGTCGGAGAACGGACTGCCCGGCGCACACCACTTTTTTATCACCTTCGACACCAGCCATCCTGATGCGGAACTGGCCGATTGGCTGTCAGACCGTTATCCCGGAGAGATGACAGTCGTGATGCAGCACTGGTATGACAAGCTGGAAGTGACCGAAGACGGGTTTTCGGTAACGCTGAACTTTGGTGACGCACCAGAGCCACTTTATGTGCCTTATGACGCCATCAAGACCTTCGTGGATCCATCCGTGGAATTCGGCCTCAGGTTTGAAACGCAGGAGGATCACAGCGAAGATGAAGCGGATGATACCGCGTCAAAACCGGAAATGCTGCCCGCTACAGCGGCATCAAAGCCGCCCAAAACCGACAAGAAACCGAAGCAGGACAAGGCCGCCAAGCCCGCGGATGTCGTTTCACTGGATAGTTTTCGCAAGTAGATTCGCCGGACAATTGGCCCCCTTGCGCTGCGTGTCGACGCTAAGACCTTACTGTCTGGTCAGGAACGTCTCGACCGCGCGCTGAATTTCACCGTCACTGATCGCCTGGAACCGCAATTGCAGCCCGCCCTCGACCACGGTCCTGTCATATTGTTGCAGGCTGTAGCCGCCGTCTTCGCCCACGAAAAGCGAGTAGACGGTCAATGTGTCGCCATCCACACGTGACCAGACATAGGGCTCACCCTTCATCGGATTCAATTGAACTTCGTGGCCGAACACATTCTTGCGCATGGCGGCCGCGAATACGGCTTCGCGATCACTCGGCACGAAATCAATCTCATATGATTTCTCCTTGCGGGACCCATCCGGGCGCAGACTGATCGACGTCCATTTTACGCGAAACCCCTCTTTGGTCTCGGATATCACAACGCTCATGTCGCGCGGGGTTTTCGTGCCGTCCAACGATGTCACTTCGGCAGAGCCTGTATACGTGCCCACAAACTTCGCAAAATCCGCGCGAACGCCAGTCGCAAAAGCCATCAGCAGCGCCACAAGGCCCAAAACTCCCACAATGCGCGATGCAACCGGGGTGAGCATTCGAAACGGTGTCATGTAAAAAGCTCCACTGCCTGGGCAAAATGCCATGGGAATAATATAGGGCGAAGCTGCGCCCGTTGCACCAATGGAATGCATTTATTGCTCGGCTTCAAGCGCATAGGGCGCGTCACCACGCTTGTCTGCGCTCCGTCCGCCCGGTAAACGCAAACCATACCGCATTGCAATCAGGAGCCGCCTCATGGCTGACACCCGCACAGAAACCGACAGTTTTGGTCCCCTTGAGGTCCCTTCAGGCAAATACTGGGGCGCGCAAACGCAGCGCTCCATCCTGAATTTCCCCATCGGCTGGGAGAAACAGCCCATTGCCATCGTCCGCGCGCTTGGCGTGATCAAGAAAGCCTGCGCCATGCAGAACAAGGCGCAAGGTGGCTTGGACCCGCGTTTGGCAGACGCCATCATCGAAGCAGCAGGTGAAGTGATCGACGGGAAATTCGACGACAATTTTCCTCTGGTCGTCTGGCAGACCGGATCCGGGACGCAGTCCAACATGAACGCCAACGAGGTGATTGCAAACCGGGCAATCGAACTGCTCGGCGGCGTGATCGGGTCCAAGGATCCCGTGCACCCCAACGATCACTGCAACATGGGCCAGTCGTCAAATGACACATTTCCGACCGCGATGCATATCTCCACGGCGATGATGGCGCGCGACGTGTTGTTGCCGGGCCTGGAAAAGCTGCACGCGGCCCTGCAGGCGAAGGTCGAGGCCTTTGACGGCATCATCAAGATCGGGCGCACACATACGCAGGACGCAACGCCCCTGACCCTCAGCCAGGAGTTTTCGGGCTACACCCATCAGGTCGCCATGGGCATTCAGCGTGTGAAAGATGCGCTGGGTCGGATATATGAGCTGGCGCAAGGTGGCACCGCCGTTGGCACGGGGTTGAACACCAAACAAGGCTGGGCCGAGGCCGTTGCCGCGCATATGGCCGATATCACCAACTTGCCCTTCGTGACCGCCCCCAACAAATTCGAAGCGCTGGCCGCACATGATGCGATGGTCGAAATGTCCGGTGCGTTGAAAACCGTGGCGGCATCGCTGTTCAAGATCGCGAATGATATTCGCCTGCTCGGCTCCGGCCCGCGCTGCGGTTTGGGCGAGTTGGTCCTGCCTGAAAACGAGCCTGGTTCGTCGATCATGCCCGGCAAGGTGAACCCGACGCAATGCGAGGCGCTGACGCAGGTGTGCATCCACGTTATGGGCAATGATGCCGCCGTGGGGTTTGCCGGCTCGCAAGGTCATTTTGAACTGAACGTCTACAAGCCCATGATGGCGTATAATGTGCTGCAGTCGATGCAATTGCTCGGGGATGCCTCCTCGGCCTTTACCGACAACCTGGTCGACGGGCTGCAAGCGGACGAGATACGAATCGAGAAACTGATGCGCGAGTCGCTGATGCTGGTGACCGCACTGGCCCCGGAGATCGGCTATGACAATGCGACCAAGGTCGCCAAAACCGCGCATAAAAACGGCACGACCCTTCTGGAAGAAGCCATTGCATTGGGATTTGTCGATGAAGAGACGTTCAATCGCGTGGTCCGGCCCGAAAACATGATCGGACCAAAATGAGCACCCCCATCAACCTGAACAAAGTGCGCAAAGCCCGCGCCCGTGCCGAGAAATCGGTGCGGGGCGATGCCAATGCACTGACCTTCGGGTTGACCAAGGCACAGCGCGAAACCGTGAAAAAGGAGAATTCACGGCTTGCGCGCCTTCTGGACGAAAAAGTCCTTGGAAAGGATGCCAATGGCAAAAAGCCATAAACTGTGACGCGGCTGTATTGAGGGAAAGCCAAGTTATGACCCGAACGCCGGACCGTAGCCTCAAAGAGCGCAACAACGGATGCGCATTGCACGCGTTTAAAACCTATTGTGGTATGAACGCGTGGTACTTGGCATGTCGAATATCTACAGCTGAAAAGGCCAGGTCCCTCGATCCGGTGCGCCATGTTTGGGCCAAGTCGTGAGCATAGGGCCGCAAAAACACTCTCTGACGCTCAAGGGGCACCGGACCAGCGTTACGCTGGAACCCGAATTCTGGAATGCCTTCCGGGAGATTGCGGCGCAAGATGGCAAACCAATCAATGCCTTGGCGAGCGAAATTGATGCTATGCGCGGCGCGGATGTCGGGTTGGCCTCCGCGATACGGGTTTTTGTCTTGGCGCGATTTCGTGACGGCTTTAGCGATCGTTAACCAAGTGCGGACATCATGCAAATCATGTCATTATCCACAAAACCTACCCCATTGAGTCCGCAAGGATACCTTCTGGATATCTTCAGCTCAAAAGCCGCGCGCGAGGGCGCCGTGATCCGGCGCAAATCGCGCGATATCGACCGCTATATTGGCCGAGATGTATTTGTATCAGAGTTGCACCGTCGAGGTTACCGCGCCGTCGAAAACGCTGGTCAGATCATTATTTTTTGCAATGCCGAGCCGGTGCGACCGTTGATATAACCGGAGACCGACACGGTCTCCGGCTGTTTTCCGACACGGAAAACGAAACGCTTCAAATGTTGCACGCCAAATGGAAACCGCGTCGGTTTCCAGCCGGTTTCTGTGTCAGAAACCGATCACGCCACGGAAGCGCGAAAAATCTTGTCTATGTTGCTCCCCAAGGCCGCATTGAAGCCTGCGTCGCTCATGTCCTTTTGCAAGCCCTCTGTCAGAGCTCGGCTGAAACTCGCGATCATTTTGTGGTTCTGCGCGAGCCGAGCACTGGCATCATCCGTTGAGTATCCGCCGGACAAGGCAACGACACGCAAGATACGAGGGTGGTCTGCCAACGCATCATAGAGACCTGGCTGATCCGGCAGTGTCAGCTTCAGCATCACCTCTTGTCCATCTTCCAGGCCTTCCGTGTGCCGCATCAGGGACTGTGCCAGCATCGCCTCAGCCTCCGCCTTGGTTTCAGAGTGGATATTCACCTCAGGTTCGATGATGGGCACCATGCCTGCGGCCAACACCTCGCGCGCCACGTCGAACTGGTTTGCGACAATCGCCTCGATCCCGTCTGCATTGGCGCCATGCACGACCGACCGTTCTTTTGTGCCGTAGACGCCCATTTCCTTGGCCGCTGCCAGCGTATCGGCCAAACCCGGAATCGGTTTGAGCAGTTGGACGTTGTTGGCCTCATCCTCCAACCCCTTGTCAATTTTCAGAAATGGTACGACCGACCGTACGTTCCACAGATAGGCAGGCACAGATTGCCCGTCGATCATTTCTTTGAGCGTCTTTTCAAACAGGATCGCCCCAATCACCTTGTCGCTTGTAAAATCAGGGCTCAGGATGATGCGCGCACGCATGCGCTGAATTTCGGCGAACATCTCTTCTTCGCTGTCGTACTCACCCGCGTCCACGCCATACAGTGCGAGGGCTTTCGGCGTCGACCCGCCCGACTGGTCCAATGCGGCAATAAAGCCTGCGCCTGCCTCCATCTGGGCACGCATTTTCGCAAAATCACTCATAGAAATTCCTCTGGGCACGTTGGTTGCATTGCGCCTAGACGTATCCCAATCTGCGTGTTCGTGTAATCCCGCGCATGTGTGGTTAGCGCTACCGTTTGCGCAATTTCAACCAGATGCCCTCTTTCGCACGTACAGTGAGGTGCGCAACGGGCACCGGATCACGCCCCGAGACAGGTTCGACCGCGACATCTCGCAACAATCGGGCAAGAATCAGCGGCCCTTCTACCATTGCAAAACCGGCCCCTGTGCAGACCCGAGCGCCTGCCGAAAACGGAATGAACGCATCGCGCTGGCAAGATTTGCCATTCTCAGTCTGCCACCGTCCCGGGTCAAAATCATCCGGCCGCTCCCACAGCCGTTCGTGGCGATGCAAGTGCCATGGGCTAATCACAATCTGGCTGCCCTTTGGAATCCAACGATCACGGAATTTCTCGGGGCATGACGTTTCACGCACCATCATTGGCACGGGCGGATACAGACGCAAAGTCTCGCGAAACACATCCCGGGTGATGGGCAATTTGGCCATGACAGAGAAATCACAAACCGTCAGCGCCTGAGCTTCAGCTGCCACCTTCCCCTGCCAGGCGGGATAAAGCGCCATCAAATACAGCGCCCAAGCCAGCGCAGAGGCGCTGGTTTCATGTCCGGCAAGAAAAAAGATCGCAACCTGATCCACCATTTCCTCTGGCGAAAAGGTCTGTCCTGTGTCCGGGTCAGGCGTAGTCATGATCTTGGTCGCCAAATCATTCGGCGCAATACCCGCCGCGATCTCGCCCGCGCGACGGTCCACGAGTTGCGCAATGAGGCTCCGGATCTTCGCCGCACTTGCCCTTGTATCGTTTCGAAACAAGCGGGGCATCCACAACGGCATCGGCAGGAAGGCCGCAAGGTTCAGGATCGGCTGGCTGCGTTGATAGGCGCGAAATTCATGGAACACTTGTCCGGCCAGCGCATCTTCGATCGGTATGGAAAAGAGCGTGCGAAAGATGACATCCGCTGCCGCATGGCTCGTCTGCGCCTCGATTTCCGTTATCCCTTCAGGCAAGCGGGCCGCCGCTGCCTCCGACGCGTCCCACATGGCAGGAAACGTCTCGCGCAGCCGTCCGCCTTCGAAAGCCGGATCAATGATCCGCCGCTGTCGCCGCCAGGTTTCCCCATTGGTCAGGAACACGGAGTTTCCCAGCAAGGGGCGCAGTCCCTCGCCAATGCGATCAGATTTGGGAAAATCCTCCGGCCGATCCTTCAGGACGATTTTGATCAGGTCGGGCTGATTGATGAGGTAACTGCGAAAGAACGGCGTGCGAAACTCTGCCATCCAGGCGCGGTACAGTCGCGCGGGTTGTGCCGACAAGATATCGCGCCGAAAGAGCTTCATGTACCGCCAGAGCGACACGTGATCCGGCCGGCTTGGCGGTTTGGGAGGCTTGATCATGCAGCGACAGACGTAAATTTCGACACGGTATGATCAATGCGCGATCTGGACGGGGGGCGATCTGCATAGCGTTCCGCCAGTGTCAGCGGACCGGATGTGATCTGAAAGTAATCGTAATCCTTGGGTCTGTCGAAAGCACAAAGATATTGAAAATGCAGGCGAAAAAACCGCCAGCGTAACGCAGCCCATCGTTCTGGGCTGAGCGATTGGGTAAAGGCCGCGGAAAAGACGAGCGGCCATTTCTTGTCCGCAGGGGCAACGCCCGAAACGGACACAGGATCACATAACGCAAAGGCGCATCCATCTCCGGGTGCGGTGACATCGACCCAGGTCAGTTCCGACCGCGCTGAAAGATATTGCAAATCAGCTCTCAGCCGATATGCGTGCGGCAGAAATGACACCATCGGAACCACCTGCCCCAAGGTTAGAAAGGCCAGCGCGGGACCATCTTTACGCACCCGGCCGGCGCGGATCAGGTCTGCAAGGATCGAGACGGCCAGATGGGCACCCGATGAATGCCCCACAACAAGCACTTCGTCCACATCCGAGGTCAAAGCCTCTGCAATGCTATCCTGAAATGTTTTCATGCGCGCCTCAAGCAGGGCCGGGTTGGCCCCTCGCGAGGCCGCAGAATAGGCGTAGTCGTGCATGAGGTAATAGGCAAAGACCTTTCCATCCTTGGCCTTGAACCAGCGCAGCAGAGCAACGAAAGCGCCAAAGCCGACAAGTACACCGACCCACGCGCCGACAGTGCCCATAACAGATGCACCCAAGCGCCACAGTACCGCCCAGACAGCCAGCGCGCATAACAGCTGCGCCAGCAACATGGCAACCGGATAGAGGGCGGCGATCACCGGTCCCTTCCGCAGCCGCATGAGCCGCCCGAGCGCACCGCAACTGATATAGATCCAAGCCGTGCGCACCAGTTGCAGGTACGTACCCGGAATAGAGGCCGCCATGCTGTCGCGCACAATGTCGGACCAGACCAGCACCTCGAAATCCGCATGAACTTTTGTGTCGTCGATCTCTGCCTCCACTTGCCAGCCGTAATGCGCTGACCTTTCCCCAGGGTTCAGGACAAGGTGGTAACCCGAAATCTCCGCTTGCGCCTTGCCTTCCTTTCGGTAAAGCTCGCGGTAGCGGCGTGGAGGAATGGGATCATATCCTGGGATGTAAAATACCCGGCGACGGGACACGGCGGTGGGATGCGGACGGCTCATGGATGCACCTCGTTTGATGCGACCCTAGCGCTTTTCTTTGACCAAAGTAAGGCCGAGACCGACACGGTCTCCGGCTGTTTTCCGAAGCGGAAAAAAACATCAGAGGGTCGATGTTGCAAGAAATTGGAAACCGTGTCGGTTTCCAGCCGGTCTCTGCGTCAGAGACCGTCCCGTCCTAACCCAAAGTCGCAAGAGCAGGAAAATTCTCGAGCAGCCAGAAGGAAAAACGTGTGAACAGCCCAAGCAGCATTGCGGCACCTACAAAAACCAGCAACGCCCCCATGACCTTTTCGATAGCGCCCATGTGCGGCTTTAGACGGTTCATGACGCCAATTGCCCGGCTCATGAACATCGCGGCCAGCAGGAACGGGATGCCTAGCCCCAATGCGTAGATCCCCAACAGGAATGTGCCGCGTGTAACCGACGCCTCGGAGGCGGCCAGGGTCAGGATCGCACCGAGCTGTGGACCAATACAAGGCGTCCAACCGAAGGCGAAGGCAAGACCCAGAACATAAGCTCCAAAGGATGATCCGCCCTGATCCCCTGCATCCATCCGCGCTTCGCGATCCAGAAAGCCGATGCGAAAAACGCCCAGAAAATGCAAGCCGAACACGATGATGACGGCGCCGGAAATCTGCGAAAAGAGCACCTGGTTTTGCAGGAAAAACGCACCGAAAGCCGACGCCGCAAAGCCAAGGAAAATGAATACTGTCGAAAGGCCCAACACGAAAAACAGTGCCGTGATCGTGGCCTTGTTGCGCCCTGATCGCCCAACGGACATCTCGCTTACGGTCATCCCCGACATATACGCCAGATAGGGCGGGACGATGGGCAAAACACAGGGGCTGAGAAAGCTGATGATCCCCGCAAACAAGGCGATGCTCATAGCCGGAATCAGGCTGGCGTCGATGATGTCAATTCCAAACATGATATCGGCCTATCGCATCATTGCTTGCCCGTCACCTCTGCTTCGGTCACATGTCTGTGGACAGATTGAAACATCACGCCTAACTGGTCAGACATGGATGATAGAAACACACTCGATGCCGTGGGCTTGCTGTGCCCCCTGCCCGTTCTCAAAGCACGCAAACGTCTGCAATCGCTCAAGACTGGCGAGGACCTGACCGTTCTGGCCGATGATCCCGCCGCAGTGATCGACGTGCCGCATTTTTGCGCGGAGGCCGGGCACGTTCTGGTGTCGACTGACCTCGACGGCCCTGTTCAGACATATGTGATCCGCAAAGGATAAAGGGCGCGCCCCTCGGCACGCCCTTTTGATCTATTTGCCCAGCGACCACCAGCCGCGCTTTTTGGGTTTGGCTGGTTCCTCAGGCGCATCTGAGACAGGCTCCGGTATCGGATCTGGCGCAACGCGCTCTGGAACCGCTTCCACTTCAGAAGGCGTTGCTTCTGCTGTCACTGGGTCCGACGCGTCTTCGGCAACGACAACCGGCTCGGACACAGGCGGTTCCGGCACGACAACAGGCTCCGGCGCAGTCGAGGAGACCTCTTGATCAGGCGCCTGATCTGCAACCTGTTCCGAAGTGATCGTTGCGCTGGCCTCTGCTTCGGCTGCCGCCGCTTTTGCCTTCGCACTCTTGCGCGTCCGCGAGGCCCGCGGTTTGGGCGTCGGCTTTTCGGAAACCTCGTCTGATTTGGCGTCGTCAGACACCGCCTCATCCTCGGTCGGCGCCTCGGCTTTGTCGGCCTTCGCCGCACGCGCCTTTGACGGGGACTTGCTCGAACCGCGGCTGGAACTGCGAGTCCGCGTTGGCGTCTTCTTGGCCGGCGTCGCATCCGCTGATACCTCGTCCGATGCAGTCGCACCGTCCGCTTCAGTCGCAGGTTCCGACGCGGCCTCTTTCACCGGAGCGTCACCTTGCGCTGCTGCTTCGCCATCGGCTGCATCGGCATCAGAGCCTTCCGTTGCTTCCGTCTCATCATTCTCGGCAGAGGATGATTTGCCACGGCTCCGCCGACGCCGACGCCGTCTGCGCTTGGGCTTGGCTTCGCCATCCTCTGGCGTGGTTGTTTCGGCTTCGGCCTCGACGATGGGTGCCTCTTCGACCTCGGCCTCCCCTTCATCAATCTCATCCATGATCGAGGTATCAACAGACACTACCGTCGCGGATGCGACCGGAACCACGCGGGTCGCCGTTTTGAATTTCTCAAGCGAAAAGTCGGGGCTCACCAGATGCGGCTCCCCTTCGATCCGGACCGACAGGCCATAGCGGGCTTCAATATGGGCGATGTGCTCGCGCTTTTGGTTCATCAGGAAGTTGGCAATGCCAACCGGAGCCTTGATCAACACCTCGCGCGACCGGCGACGGGTGCCTTCTTCTTCGATCTGGCGCAAAATCGACAGGGCGAGATTGTCGTCCGAGCGGATCAGACCGGTACCGTGACACGCCTGACAGGGCTGCGTCGTGGCCTCAATCATACCGGGGCGCAGACGCTGGCGGCTCATCTCCATCAGGCCAAAGCCCGAAATCCGGCCGACCTGAATGCGCGCACGGTCGGTCTTGAGCTTATCCTTCATCCGCTTTTCGACGGCGGCGTTGTTGCGACGTTCGTCCATGTCGATGAAGTCGATCACGATCAGGCCGGCAAGATCCCGCAGACGCAATTGGCGCGCCACTTCGTCGGCGGCCTCCAGATTGGTCTTGGTCGCGGTTTCCTCGATCGAGCCTTCCTTGGTCGACCGACCCGAGTTCACGTCGATGGCTACAAGCGCCTCGGTGATGCCGATCACGATATAGCCACCGGATTTCAGCTGAACCGTCGGGTTGAACATGCCCCCCAGATAGGTTTCAACCTGATAGCGGGCAAAAAGCGGCAGGCTTTCCGTATAAAGTTTCACGTTCTTGGCGTGGGACGGCATGATCATTTTCATGAAGTCCTTGGCAATGCGGTAGCCGCGCTCGCCTTCAACGAACACTTCGTCGATATCGCGGTTATAGAGATCGCGGATCGAACGTTTGATCAGGTCGCCTTCTTCATAGATTTTCGCGGGCGCAATGGATTCCAGTGTCAGCTTGCGGATCTGTTCCCAAAGACGGAAGAGATATTCATAGTCGCGCTTAATCTCGGCCTTGGTGCGTTGGGCACCGGCCGTGCGCACGATCAGGCCCGCCCCGAGTGGCACGTCGATTTCGTTTGCGATTTCCTTGAGTTTCTTGCGGTCCGCGGCGTTGGTGATCTTGCGGCTGATACCGCCGCCACGGGCCGTGTTGGGCATCAAAACGCAGTAGCGACCCGCCAGCGAGAGATATGTGGTCAGGGCCGCACCCTTGTTGCCGCGCTCTTCCTTGACGACCTGCACCAACAGGATCTGACGGACCTTGATGACTTCCTGGATCTTGTAGCGACGCGGGCGCGGCTTGCGCACGGGACGAATGTCTTCGCTATCATCTTCGTCCGCGACAGATTCGATCGTCTCGTCCTTGGCAGATGCATCCGCTTTTTTGGCGACGTCGTCGTCCTCATCCGAAGGATCGGTGTCGTCCTCGACGCTTTCTTCGCTCGTGTTGGACGTGGCGGAATCCGTGCCCTCAGCTTCAGGCGTTTCGGTCTCGTCGCTATCGCTATCGGATACGTCTTCTTCCCCAGCCGCCGGCGTTTCGACGGGCGTTTCCTTAACGGTCTCCATAGGAGACGTGCCCTCGGTGTCGTCAAACGCATCCGCGGCGTCGAGGTCTATTGTCTCCATCCCGTCAATCTCAGTGGATGTCGTGGCATCATCGGATTTTATCGCGGCCGCCTTCGACTTCGATTTCGAGGAAGAGCGGCGGCGTGACGAAGGTTTGGCTTTTTCTTCGTCCTCATCGCGCGATTTCTGCGCCTCGGCATAGGCCCGTTCTTCGGCCATCAGCGCTTCGCGGTCCGCGACTGGAATCTGGTAATAATCCGGATGAATTTCCGAGAACGCAAGGAAACCATGGCGGTTTCCACCATAGTCCACAAAGGCCGCCTGAAGCGACGGCTCGACCCGTGTTATTTTTGCGAGATAGATGTTGCCAGCAAGCTGGCGTCTGTTTTCAGACTCAAAGTCGAACTCCTCAACCTTGTTTCCGTCCACCACCACGACGCGGGTTTCTTCCGCGTGGGTGGCATCGATAAGCATTTTCTTAGCCATAGTCTTTCACTGCACGACGGCGCCTCTGCCCCACCCGGGGGCGCGGCAGATTTGGGATCGTGTCTATTTCGGGCGATGTGGGACGCGCGGCAGTGTGGGCCGGTTTCGGCCCCTGCGGGATGGTTTAGTGCATCGACGCGCGTCATCGCGGTTCTTCTCCGACACGTACGCCTCGTATGGGGCGTCGTATCCGTTCATAAGCTGCACCAGACCTCGGCCTGCGTCAGCATCTCTCGGCCGTTTCCGGCCCAATCGGTCTGTGAGAGGACTTGCGGGCAGTGCCCAGCAGTTTCCGCTCGACAGCGAATCTCGTTATGCGGGAAACGTTCATCACGTTTTGGCCCGTCGGTTTAGATAAAGCCAATGTTGGTCCAATGACAATGGGCAATTACACATCAGCTCTTTTGCAGTCATTTTTGACTTGCCCCAAAGCCGCCAAGATAGGCAACGGCCTGCCATAAATCGGATGCGATGTATTGCCCCAGGTCCGGCAAGGCGACGTGCGGTGATCGGATATCAGGAATCTGGGCGGCCCGACACCCGGCTTTCACGGCTGCGGTGATGCCGGGATCGCTGTCCTCAAACGCTGCGCAACGGGTCGGATCGACGCCCAGGGCTGCCGCCATTTCCAGATAGGGCGCCGGGTCAGGCTTGACCGCCGACACTTCGTCGCCGCCCCTGATCTGCTCAAAAAAATGCAGTAACCCTGCCACCTCAAGGTGTTCTCGCGCGCGATGCCCGTGCGTCGAGGTCACGACACCCATGCGGTGCCCTGCCTGCGCCAGTTTCTCCAGCGTGTCGCGCACGGTTGGTTTGGGCTTCACATTCACGGCCAGATCCGCCCGGACTGCGGCGTGCCAGTCTTCGTTAAACGATACGGCATGGTCATGCGAGCCGAGGTATGCGGTCAGCTTGTGCAAGGCCTTGGCCCCGCTGGTGCCGGACATTGTCATGAAAAACGCAGAGATGTCGCTCGGGTCCCGCCCCGTGGGTGCCAGCAAGTCAATCGCTTGCTGCAAATAGACCCGCTCGCTGTCCAGCAGCAGGCCGTCCATATCAAACAGAAAGGCGTCAGGGATATTCATCGTCAAGCTCCAGCCCGGTCCGGGTCGGAGCACTTCTGGCACGAATGACGCCCGGCTGAAACCATGTATCGCACCCTGACCGCTTTATGAGAGACCGACGCGCCGACGCGGCGAAACAGTGTCGATGATGATGGGTCATGTCAGTAAATTATTCATTGTTATCAAACCGCAGGGCGCTGTCGTTCAACCAAGATCCACGGCACGACGTTTTGAAGCTGCCAACAGCTCAGGCACCTCACATCGAGCATCAGGCGGTTACGCCAAGCGCGTCACGTTCTTCGCAAACGGTCGGAGGGGGGCAGTCCCGCCTATGTCGATAGAATGCGCGTACCTGCCCAATATCAAGTCGGCTTGAGCGGCGCGGGCTGACCTGTCGCCCTTCCCCGCCGATCGCGCCGCGTTGGTCTCAGAGGTAATCGGACCTTTGCAGGCTGTATTTGGCCATCTTCTCGTTCAACGTCCGGCGTGGCAGGCAAAGCTCCTCCATCACGCTCGAGATTGAGCCTTTGTGACGCCGCATCGTGTTGTCGATCAGCATCCGCTCGAACGCTTCGACATATTCTTTCAGCGGCTTGCCTTCGGTCGTCATCACCGGCTGCATTTCTTCGTGATCGTTCATCAGGAGCGACGCGATCGAACCCGTGCCGCGGCGGGCCTGCAACACGGCGCGTTCCGCAATATTGATCAACTGGCGCACGTTCCCTGGCCATGGGGCCTGCAACAGTTGGGCCGCCTCCTGTGCGGAGACTTTGGGCGCATCGCAGCCGTATTCTTCGGCGAACTGATCGCTGAGGCGGGTAAACAGGGTCAGGATGTCCTCGCCCCGCTGGCGCAAGGGGGGAACAGTGATTTTCAGCGCGGCCAGTCGATAAAACAGGTCCGGGCGCAGCGCGTCCTCGGAGGTCCGTCCGGCTTCCTGCATATTGCAGATCCCGACGATGCGGGTCTCGGCCGGGGTCCCCTGCTCGTTGATGACGGAGAGCAGGCGCGCCTGAAGTCCTTCGCTGAGCGCCTCGATATCCTCGAGCACAAGCGTGCCGCCGCGCGCCTCTTCGACGGCTGGCAATTGCGCGTCTTCGGGCAGCATCGGGCCGAAGAGACGCTTTCCAAGCGCGGTCTCTTCCCAGGCAGAACAGCTGACCAACACGAATTTCTTGCCCGCCCGGCTGCCAACGGCGTGCAGCGCATGCGCCACCAAGGTCTTGCCTGTGCCGGTCTCCCCTTCGATCAGCACATGGCCATCGGCCTGCCCCAGATCCAGGATATCTTCGCGCAGCCGGTCCATGACGGGCGAATTGCCGATCAGCTTTTTCATCAACTGACCGCCATCACTCAACTCGCGCCGAAGGGCGCGGTTGTCCATCGTCAGACGCCGTGCGCCAGTCGCCTTTTTGGCCAGTTCCGACATGCGATCCGGGTTGAAGGGCTTTTCAAGGAAATCGAAGGCGCCGACCCGCATCGCCTCAACGGCCATGGGCACATCACCGTGGCCCGTGATCATGATCACGGGAAGCGCGCTGTCGTTCCCCATCAGCTTCTTGAGGAACTGCATGCCGTCCATGCCGGGCATCTTGATGTCGGAAATGACGATGCCGGGGTAGTCCGGACCCAACGCCTTGAGCGCGTCTTCGGCGCTGGCAAAGGTTTCGGTGTCGTACCCCGACAGGGCCAACCACTGACTGATGGATTGGCGCATGTCCTGTTCGTCATCGACGATCGCAATCTTCATGGCTTGGGTCATTGATGTTCTCCCGGCTTATTCCGCCGCTTCAATTTTGCTGTAGGTGTCCGCATCCCCGGTCAGGATGGGGAGCTGCATTTCAAATACGGCCCCGCCTGCCTGTCCGTTTCGCGCGGTGAGCCGTCCGCCCAAATCGTTGACAATGCCGGAGGAGATGGCAAGCCCCAGACCAACGCCGTCACCCGGCTGCTTGGTGGTGTAGAACGGCTCAAAAAGCTCATCCAGATCGGCAATCCCGGGTCCGTTGTCACGCACCGTCAGCGTCACCGTCTCCCCAACGGAAAGGATGATATCGACCTGCGGCTCTCGTTCAGATTTGGTGGCGTCGATGGCATTGCGCAAGAGGTTCACCATCACTTGTTCAATTCTGAGCCGGTCGCCCATGACCATGGCCGGGTCCGGGGGCAGCACGCGGTTGATCAGAACCCGCCGCTGGCGCAGCTGCGGCTCCATCATCGACAAGCTCGATGCCAGCGCGTCGCCCATGTTTACAGGGCTCAACGCGTCCTGACCCTTGCGGGCGTAGGACTTCAGCTGGCGGGTGATCGCCCCCATCCGTTCGATCAGATCATCGATCCGGCCAAAGCTCACGATCGCCTCTTCGGGTCGGTTGCGACGCAGCAGGAGCCGTGCCCCCGCCAGATAGGTTTTCATCGCGGCCAGCGGCTGGTTCAGCTCGTGACTGACAGCTGCGGACATCTCTCCCAGAGCGGCCAATTTCGACGACTGTTCAAGGGTTTGCTCTGCGACGGCGAGGTCTTCCTGCACCCGTTTGCGTTCGGCGATTTCTCGCTGCAACTGGGCATTCAGATGGCGAAGCTCTGCCGACTCGCGCGCAAAGAGCGCCAGCCGCAACGCCGAACGACGGCTGAGCGCATAGAACGCCAGCGCAAGCAGGAGCGCGAATCCCATGATCTCAAGCGCCAGAACGCCGTTCACCTTCTCGCGCACCGACGCGTAGGTGGTAAAGGACGCCATCCGCCATCCGCGAAACGGGATCCGGGTTTCAAGGCGCATCACGCCTTCGCCTTGCAGATAGGCGTCGGGCGGCAAGGCGGTCCAGTCCGCGGTGGCACGAATGGCCCGTTCAATGGCGCTTTGCGGGGTTTGACGCATGAGAGCCGCTTCTTCGGTCAACCCGCGCCAGCGTGGCTCGGTCGCCAGAACAATCTGACCGGAACTGTCCGTCACGAGCACAGCCGCGGAAATACCCGCCCAGGCCCGTTCAAACTTTTGCAGATCAACCTCGACGACAATCACGCCTAACGTGTCGCTCCCCGACGTCACCCGGCGCGAATAGGTGAACGTGAAGCCCCCTGCCTCGCGCGGCGCGACAGTAAAGAGCGTGTCCAACGCGCGCAGCGCATCGATGAAATAAGGCTCCGAGCGATGGGTGGATCCCAGCACATTCCGGTCGGTCGCGGCCACTGCCCGCCCGTCCCGGTCGAGCAGCATCAGGTTTGCAGCACCAATCTCTTCGACGAAGGAAATCAGCCGCTGCGAGGATAGCTGGTAATCTGCGGAATTCAGCGCGCCGATCAGCGACGGATCACGCGCCAGCAGTTGCGGCACGATCGCACTGCGGCGCAATTCACTCAACAGGTTGCCCGAATAAAGCGCCAGACGCAGTTCAGCCCGGTTGCGCGTTGTTTCGGTAAAGCGATCAGTCAGCAGCCGGTTGGTCATCACCACCGTCACCACGGCAACAATGGTCAAGATCCCCAACGCGAGACGCACGCGCCACCCGATGGTTCGGGTCGTTTCCGAAGCGCGTCGTTGTGCCGGTTTCACTGCCATGCGCGCAAGCATAGGGCGCAGGCGCGCACCGCTCAAGTCATACCGTTGTCAACTGGCCCGCAATTGCGCGAAAGAGCGCCTGCCCGTCCGTGCCGCCGTGGCCAGTATCCGCCGCCCGTTCCGGATGCGGCATCATCCCAAGGACGC
The DNA here is from genome assembly GCF_019966495.1 of Tateyamaria pelophila. Taxonomy (GTDB): domain Bacteria; phylum Pseudomonadota; class Alphaproteobacteria; order Rhodobacterales; family Rhodobacteraceae; genus Tateyamaria; species Tateyamaria pelophila. The sequence goes on from NZ_JAIMIA010000012.1 coordinate 48,646, forward strand.
GGCGGTTGGAGGACAGGATCCCCGCGATATCGCGCAGTGACCCGTTCGGATTGTCCGTGTAGGAAAACGCAACCCGGTCCTCACCGATCAAAGTCTCCAGCGTGGTCTGATCGGCAAAGTAATTGCCATCATGATGCGCAATCGGAATGTCGATCACGTCGCCTGCGGTGTACCCTTCGGTATAGATCGACTGCGCGGTTTCAACCTTAAGGCCAATCGTCTTGCAGATGTATTTCAGGCCTGCGTTGCGCAACAGCGCACCCGGCAGGATGCCCGTTTCGGTCAACACCTGAAACCCGTTGCAAATGCCCAGAACGTAACCGCCCCGGTCCGCATGCGCCTTGACGGACTGACAGATCGGTGAATTGGCCGCGATTGCGCCGCAGCGCAGGTAATCGCCAAAGGAGAACCCGCCCGGTACACCCACGATGTCGACACCGTCCGGCAGGCTGGTGTCCTTGTGCCAGACCATGGTGACATCCGCACCCGCCGCCCGGAAGGCGACGGCCAGATCCCGGTCACAGTTCGAGCCGGGAAAAACGACGACAGCCGCGCGCATCAGGCCATCTCCACCCGGTAGGATTCAATCACCGTGTTGGCCAACAGCTTTTCGCACATGGCTGTCACATCGGCTTCGCTTGTGCCCTCGGCCAGATCAAGTTCGATCACCTTGCCCTGACGCACGCCGTTGACGCCATCAAAGCCCAAAGCCCCCAGAGCATGGCGCACCGCTTCACCTTGCGGATCCAGCACACCAGTCTTCAGCATCACATGTACGGTCGCCTTCATGTCTTGCCCTTCGTTTTTCCAAAAATAGTCGATTTGCCCGCGCAGAGACGCCAAGCCTCAGTTGATGAGCGTCGGTTTCGTCACGGGAGGCGTGTTCTTGGGCAACACGCCCAAACGGCGCGCCACTTCCGTGTAGGCATCCGTCAGGCTGCCCAGATCACGGCGGAACACGTCCTTGTCGAGTTTTTGACCGGTTTCGATATCCCACAAACGGCAACTGTCCGGGCTGATTTCGTCCGCGATGATCAGGCGCATGAAATCGCCGTCATAAACGCGGCCAATCTCGATCTTGAAGTCCACCAGACGAATTCCAACCGCCAGCATCACGCCGGACAGGAAGTCGTTTACGCGCAGTGCGAGGCTCAGGATATCGTCCATGTCCTGCTGGCTGGCCCAGCCAAAGGCTGCGATATGTTCCTCAGTGACCAGCGGATCGCCCAGCTTGTCATCCTTGTAACAGTATTCGACGATGGGGCGCGGCAACTGTGTACCTTCCTCGATCCCGAGGCGCGTGCTCATCGTGCCCGCCGCATAGTTGCGCACGATCACTTCCAGCGGAATGATCTCGCAGGAGCGCACCAGTTGCTCGCGCATGTTGAGGCTTTTGATGAAATGTGTCGGCACGCCGATCTGGCCGAGACCGGTCATGAAAAACTCGCTCAGGCGGTTGTTGAGAACACCCTTGCCTTCGATCACGTCTTTCTTCTGCGCGTTGAAGGCGGTGGCGTCATCTTTGAAATACTGGACGATGGTGCCCGGCTCGGGTCCTTCATAGAGGATCTTGGCCTTACCTTCATAAATCTTTTTGCGTCGCGCCATGGGCGTCCTTTCGCTGCTGGCGGGCTGCGAGTCTGCCCGACCTGTGGCCCTCTTAAGCAATCAGAGGATATGCCGCAAGCAAAGGGGTTGTACACAAGCGGCTCCCCCCGCATATCTTACACGAAAGACACCTGCAGGAGATTTTGCCGATGAGCACCTTTGACGACCGTGAAAACGCTTTTGAGAACAAGTTCGCACATGATGCGGAAATGCAGTTCAAGGCGGATGCCCGCCGCAACAAACTGCTCGGTCTCTGGGCCGCAGAGCTTATGGGCAAATCTGCCGAAGACGCTGCAGACTACGCCAAGGAAGTCGTGAAATCCGATTTCGAAGAAGCGGGGCACGAAGATGTCTATCGCAAAGTGTCGGGCGATCTCGGTGATCTGGCTTCCGAGGCCACCATTCGCGCGAAAATGGCTGAATTGATGGCCCAGGCGAAGGCTCAACTGATGTCAGAACTTAAATAAAACAAAGCGTTACCACCTTCTCATAATGTGATTCCGGCGCGTGAAACCACTTTTGGTTTTGCGCGCTTTTTATGTTTATCTCCTGCATTTCAGCGATCTGATTAAGCTTTGGATCATCCGGTGCCGCTATGTTCCAAATCGAAATACAAGGTATCGGGGCGGGTGATCATGGGCCAGGTGGCAGCATCGACGGTCATGCAATATGTTATTCGTTTTGGCGTGCCACTGCTCATTCTGGCAGTTTGCCTGGGGCTTTTGTCGCAAGAGTTTTCGACCGCTGAACTTGCCAATCTGCCCGGTCATTTGCGCGACATTACCGCGCTGCAATGGGCAATGGCGGGTGGTCTGACACTGGCGAGTTTTTGGGCTGTCGGCCAATACGATGCGCTGGCACACCGGGCGCTGGGCACAGGAATCAGTGCGCGACACGCGCGCCTGACGGGCACCATCGGGATCGCGTTGGGTCAAACACTGGGTTTCGGGCTGTTGACCGGGGCGCTGGCGCGCTGGCGCATGTTGCCCGGTCTGAGCGCTGCGTGCGCTTTGCGCCTGTCGACGTATGTGTCCCTCAGTTTCATCATGGCTTGGGTCGTTGTGACGTCTTTGGTCTGCATCGTCCTGCCCGCTCCCAACTGGACGATGTGGCCCGCCTTGTCGGGCGTGATCGTCGCAGCGCTTTCGCTCTGGTTTCTGTTTCGCAGGCCCGTCCTGCACTGGCGTGGTCACACCTTGCCGATGCCAAGCCTGACCCTGACGGCAGCGTTTGTCTTTTGGGCCGCGTTGGATACCACCTTCGCGTCTGCGGCATTCTTTGTTTTCGTGCCCGATCCCGACCTGCAATTTGCGACATTCCTGCCGCTGTTCCTGGTTGCTTTGGGGGCAGCACTTGTGTCGAACACGCCAGGCGGCATCGGCCCCTTCGAACTGATATTGCTCACGGCGTTGCCGCAGGCCGCGCCGGAGGCCGTGATGACGTCCATCATCGCATACCGGCTAGTTTATTATGCGCTGCCAGCCGGGATCGCGATGCTGGCGCTGTTGCGCCCCTTTGCCTTGCCACGTGTGCGCCTGTCATTTGCAACCGGGGATCACCGGATCGGCCCGCGCAGCGAAGTCGGCGCAGTCCTGCAAAACGGCGGCTTCGTTCATCGCGATCAGGGCAGCAGTCTGGCCCTCTGGCCGACGGGACAAACCGTGACGCTGTTTGCGGACCCCGTGCAGGGGACGACAGACATGGCACTGGCCCAACTGACGACCTGCGCGCGGGCGGCTGTCAAATTCTCCTTTATCTACAAATGCGGCGGCCCGATGGCCGCAACGGCGCGCAAGGCCGGTTGGTCCGTGATCCACATGGCTGACGACGCCATCATTGATCTCGCGACCTATGATCATGCGCTCCCGTCCAGACGCACATTGAGGCGAAAACTGCGCGCCAGAGAAAAGGCAGGGGTCCGGATCGTCTGTGACACAACAAGGTTTTACGCCGAGATGGCAGATGTAGACGCTGCGTGGCAAGAGATGCATGGCACAGCACGGGGCGGCAGCATGGGGCGACTGTCTGCGCCGTATATCCAAGATCAGTGGGTCGCCTGCGCCTATCACGACAACGCTCTGGTCGCGTTCATCACCGTGCATGTGGGCCATGATGACTGGTGTCTCGACATTATGCGGCACGTAAAAGATGTTCCCGAAGGTACGATGCACGGCCTCGTCGACGCCGCCATATTGGCTGCCCGAGACGCGGGCATAGATCAGTTTTGTCTCGCGGCGACACCTGCCTGTCCGAACCCTAAAAGCGCGCTCTGGCGCTGGGTCGCGCGTCAAGCGGTGGCGCGCAGCGGTGGTCCGGGATTGCGTCAATTCAAATCCGCTTTTGCGCCACGGTGGTCTGCACGTTACGCCGCCGCTCCGAACCATATTCAGTTGGCCCTCGGCCTTGCTGACCTCACTCAGGAAATCCTTGATCCAATCCCTTTGACGCAGCATGAATCAAACCAACCTCATTATGTTGATGAAGATTATGAAGTGGATTCACAGCGCTGCGCATGACAGTGCAACCCAACCGGTTTTCATCAAAGGTGACATCTCAATGCCCGATCTTTTGACCCTTATGCTTGCGCAAAAGGGAACTTTGCTGGCGGACGGTGCCACGGGGACGAACCTGTTCAACATGGGCCTCATGTCCGGCGATGCACCCGAGATGTGGAACGAGGAACACCCCGAGAAGATTGCCGCCCTGTACAAGGGTGCCGTGGACGCGGGCAGCGATATCTTTCTGACAAATTCATTCGGTGCAAATGCCTCGCGGCTCAAATTGCACGATGCAGGCCACCGCGCCTTTGAGCTCAGCAAGATTGCCGCGGAGATTGGTCGCGAGGTTGCGGACGCCGCGGGCAGCACCGTCATCGTCGCAGGCTCGGTCGGACCCACCGGTGAAATCATGGAACCCGTCGGCACGCTGAAGCATGCGGATGCTGTCGAGATGTTTCACGAAACGGCCGCAGGTCTCAAAGCCGGAGGAGCCGATATCGCCTGGCTCGAGACAATATCGGCCGCCGAAGAATTCCGCGCCGCGGCCGAAGGCTTTGCTCTGGCCGACATGGCTTGGGTCGGCACCATGAGTTTTGACACCGCCGGGCGCACCATGATGGGCGTCACCAGCAAAGACATGGCAGCCCTCGTGGCCAGCCTGCCGAACCCGCCAGTCGCTTTCGGCGCCAATTGCGGCACCGGTGCATCGGACCTGCTGCGCACAGTGCAGGGATTCGTCGCCACCGGCACCGAGATCCCGATTGTTGCCAAGGGCAACGCTGGAATCCCGAAATACCATGACGGGCACATTCATTACGACGGCACGCCGGAACTGATGGCTGACTACGCCGCTTTGGCCCGTGACAGCGGCGCGACCATCATCGGCGGATGCTGCGGCACGATGCCTGATCACCTGCGCCTGATGCGCGAAGCATTGGATACGCGTCCCAGGCAATCCGCCCCGACGCTGGATGCAATCGTATCTGCCCTGGGGCCGTTTTCATCGGACAGCGATGGCACGGATGGCGGCGGTCCACCCGCACGGCGCAAACGCGGTGGTCGATCGCGCGCCGCCTAGAACAAGTCCAGTTGCGCCGAGGGCTTGCGCGGGGGCACAAACAGGTCGCACCTCATCGACGGTGCCTTTTCCTTCAATCTCAATCGCTTTGTCGCGACTTCAAAACGTCGCTGAATGATCTCGGCATAGGGCCCCTCCCCGCGCATGCGCCGCCCCCAGCGCGAATCGTAGTCTTGTCCGCCATGCATTTCGCGCAGCCGCGCCATAATGCGGCCCGCGCGGTCCGGGTAATTGACGTGCAACCACTCCTGCACCAGCGGTGACACTTCGCGCGGCAAGCGCAACATGATCCAACTGGCGCTGCAGGCGCCAGCCTCCTTGCCCGCCGCCAAAATCGATTCGAGTTCCGGGTCAGTCAGCGCCGGTATCATGGGCGACGCCATGACGCGCACCGGCACGCGTGCCTGCGTCAACCTTTGGACCATCTGCAACCGGCGTGCCGGGGCTGGCGCGCGCGGCTCCATCAGCCGCAACAGCTTTGGATCAAGGGTCGTGATGGAGATGCCCACGCGCACCAGATCACGCTGCGCCATACGGCTCAGAATGTCCAAATCCCGCTCGATCAAAGTCCCCTTCGTCACGATGGCAATCGGGTGGCCACACGCTTCGAGCACTTCAAGGCAGCGGCGCATGATCTGATGCGCGCGCTCGATCGGCTGATACGGGTCGGTGTTGGTGCCAATCGCGATGGGCGCGACGCGATAGGATCCGCGCGCCAACTCTGCGCGCAACACCTCCGGCGCATCCGGACGCGCAATCAAACGCGTCTCGAAATCCAATCCCGGCGAAAGACCAAGATAAGCGTGGCTGGGTCGGGCAAAACAATAGACGCAGCCATGTTCGCACCCACGATAGGGATTGATGGACCGGTCAAATGGCAAATCCGGCGACCGGTTGTAAGAAATCAAACTGCGCGGCCGTTCCAGCGCCACTTCAGTGCGCAAAACCGGTAGATCATCTTCCTCCTCCCAGCCATCCGCTTCGGCATGGCGTGTCACGGGCTCAAAGCGGTTCACGCTGTTTGAGAGCGCGCCGCGCCCTTTGGGCACTGTTGTTTGCAAATCATGGCTCATGTGAAATTTATAGAACATAACAAGAACTTTAGCCAGAAAAGAGTTGTAAATCAGACCCACCATCCGGCACAAGTGAGACGAAAGGCGCACGCAGGTCGCGCACAGTGCGGACGATGTCGTAATTTGGAAAGTGCACCTGCGACATTCCGGACGATAAGCAGATCACAGGCCAGGTCCGCGCACCTGCACTCAGAGGTAAGCCCATGTCAGAAGAAGACGATATCATCCTCTCCGAGCTCGACGATGAAGAGCTCGTGCAGCAGATGTTTGATGACCTTTACGACGGTCTCAAGGAAGAGATCGAAGAAGGGGTCAACATCCTGCTGGAACGTGGATGGGCCCCCTATGATATTCTGACCAAGGCCCTTGTGGGCGGCATGACGATCGTGGGGGCTGATTTTCGCGACGGGATCCTGTTCGTCCCCGAAGTCCTGCTCGCAGCCAATGCGATGAAGGGCGGCATGTTCATCCTCAAGCCGCTTCTGGCCGAAACCGGCGCGCCACGGGTCGGCAAGATGGTGATCGGCACCGTCAAAGGCGACATCCACGATATCGGCAAGAACCTTGTGGCGATGATGATGGAAGGGGCCGGTTTCGAGGTTGTTGATCTGGGCATCAACAATCCGGTTGAAAACTACCTGGAAGCAATGGAAGCAGAAGGGCCGGACATCGTTGGCATGTCCGCTTTGCTGACCACAACGATGCCTTACATGAAGGTTGTGATCGATACGATGGTCGAGAAGGGCATTCGAGACGATTATATCGTTCTGGTCGGCGGCGCCCCCTTGAACGAAGAGTTCGGCAAAGCCATCGGTGCAGATGCCTATTGCCGGGATGCGGCAGTCGCAGTCGAAACGGCAAAGGAATTTGTTGCACGCAAACATAACCAGATGAGCGCCTGATCGAATTGCCGGGCGCATCCAATGCATTGGCTTGCTTCTGACGCCAGAGGCTGGAGCATTACCTCGCAGCCAATTGCGCTTGTTTCAAGATGAGTACCCGTGTTCAGGCACGCTTGCCTCTTTATACTGTGCCTGAATAGACGGCAAAGCGTGGCGGATGATCCTATTCTCGAGTATGATGGGTCGGGGATCGCCTGCGGCACAGGGAAGCAAGCGCAAGACGCCCGGGTTCAGAAGAGGATTGATAGATGCTGAGCGCAGGGCAGACCATGCCGACGTCGAAACCATTGGTTCCCCATGTCAATTCCAGATGATCATACCCTGACCGAGACAGGCGTAACCGCGTCCGGCCGTGGACGCATCCTCTTGATTGCCTGTGGTGCACTTGCCCGCGAAATTCTCGACCTCAAAGCAGCGAACGGATGGCAGCATATGGACCTGACTTGCCTGCCGGCCCAATTGCACCTCTACCCTGACAAGATAACACAAGCGGTGCGCAATTCAGTCGCCAAACACCGTACGGCTTATGAAAGCATCTTCGTGGTCTATGCGGATTGCGGCACGGGAGGGCACTTGCAAGCCGCATGCAAAGACATGGGAGTGGAGATGGTTTCAGGACCGCACTGCTACAGCTTTTTCGAGGGAAATGAAAAGTTTGCGAAGCAAAGCGAAAGTGAAATAACAACATTTTATCTGACGGATTTCCTCGTGCGCCAGTTCGATGCCTTCATTGTCAAACCCATGGGGCTGGATCGGCACCCGGAATTGCGGGATATGTATTTTGGAAATTACGAAAAACTGGTGTACCAAGCTCAAACGGAAGATCCGAGCCTGACAAAAAAAGCGCAGGCCGCGGCACAGAGACTGGGACTGAAATTTGAACGGCGCTTTACAGGTTACGGCGATCTCCAAACGGCACTTGATACTCTATAGTCCCGCAGGTCCCCTTCTCTGTTCCCAAAAATCCCGGGGGAGTCGCGCCAGCGACGGGGGCCGGCCCCCAGCCCAGAAAATTCGTACGAATTTTCTTATCCCGCTGCGACCAGGCGAATCCGTTCGATCATTGCGCGCAGACCATTGGACCTCTGGGCGGACAAATGATCGTTGAGACCTAACCGCGCCATCTCCGCACGCGCATCCACTCGCAGAACCTCCTCGGTGGACAGACCATTATAGAGTTGTCGCAACAGCGCAATCAGCCCTTTCACGATCATGGCATCGCTGTCACCTTCAAAATGAAACCGGTCATTCTCGATGACCGGATGCAGCCAGACTTGACTGGCGCAGCCATCGACCTTGGTGGCAGGTACTTTCAGAGCATCCGGCAGAGGCTCCATCGACTTGCCTTGCTCGATGACGTACCGATAGCGATCTTCCCAATCCTCCAGGAATTCAAAATCCTCGACGATCTCTTCGAATGCTGCGCTTGCCATGGGTGCCTCGCTTTGAACCGTATGATGTTGACCTAGGCGGGCAAGGGCCAAAGGTCCAGTCATAGAATGGGCGCTTTTCAACCTCCCTACGATCCGCTACCACATACGTCAAAGCAGACGAAGCAGGCGAACCATGCGCATTCTGACCACATCCCTTCTTGTTGCGACCCTCGGACTGACGGCGTGCAACAGCCGGATCAATCCGGTAAACTGGGGCAGTGGCAACCAGGCTGTTTCAACGTCGCAAACTGCACCTGAAGAGATCAACCCACTCATCCCGGAGAACCCTAGACGTAACATCCTGAGCAGTCTGACAAATCCGGACGTCGAGTATTTGGGAACACCGATCGAACAAGTCACGGAAGTGGTTGTCGAATCCGTACCAGGTGGTGCGATCCTCGTCGCCACAGGTGTCTCCAGCATACAAGGCATCTATGATGTGCGACTGACCCCCTCCAACATTGATGCCGTGGCCGAAGACGGGGTTCTGACCTTCAGGCTCGAAGGCATCTACCCCGAAGGCGCACCGCGCGGCGGTCCGGAAAGGCTTCGCACCGTCAATGTTGGTGTCAAGCTCACCGACAATCAATTGGCGGATACGAGGGTGATACGGGTCGAGGCACGTCAAAACGCCCAGACCACAAGGCGTCGCTAGGCCCTAGTCGAGCGGGATGATGCGCACATCTGCGCCCTGAGCCGTCAACGCCACGCGTCCTTCACACAAACGGAGCGCGTCCTGCCCAAACACTTCGGCCCGCCATCCGCTCAGCGCGGGAACATCGCGCATCCCTGCCGCAATGGCATCCAGATCCGCAGCAGACGCAATCAGTTTCGCCGCCACCCCTGCACTCTCCGTCTTGGCCTTCAAAAGCACCCTCAAGAGATCGGCCAGAGCCGGGTTCACCTGCATTTTCTCTCGGCTTCGATCGGGTTTCGGCATCGCATTCGGCGCCATGTCGATGCCACGGGTCACAGCCGCAAGAATGCCGTCCGCAATCTCGCCTTTGCGTGCCTCGCGCAACAGCAGGCGTGACCGGCCGAGATCCTCATAGGACTGCGGCTTGTTACTGGCCAACTCCACCAACGCGTCGTCTTTGCACACGCGGTTGCGCGGAATATTCTTGCGCTGTGCATAGGTCTCGCGGAAGGCGGCCAGTTCCTGAACGATCGCGAGAAATTTCGACGACGAAGTGCGCGTTTTGACCCGCTTCCAAGCTTGGTCGGGGGCGACGATATAGGTTTGCGGCGACAAAAGCACCTGCAACTCTTCGTGCACCCAACGTGCGCGTCCCGTTTCCTCAAGCTTGGCCGACAGGAATTCATAGATCTGCCGCAAATGGGTGACGTCCGCGATCGCATAAGCCTTTTGCGCATCCGTCAGCGGTCGCCGTGACCAATCGGTAAAACGCGAGGATTTGTCCACGCCTTCACGTGTAATCTTGCGTACCAGAGTCTCATAGCCGACCTGCTCGCCAAACCCACAAACCATCGCCGCAACCTGCGTGTCAAAAAGCGGTTCCGGAAACACTTCGGCATCGACATAGAAAATCTCGAGATCCTGACGGGCGGCATGGAACACTTTCACCACCGACGTGTCGCGAAAGAGGTCATAGAGCGGCTCAAGCGACAGCCCCCCGGCCAATGGATCGACCAGAACCGCATTTTCATCCGTGGTGCCCGGCATTGCCAACTGGATCAGACACAATTTGGAATAATAGGTCCGTTCCCGCAAGAATTCCGTATCAACAGTCACATAGGGATGGGATTTGGCTTCTTCGCAGAAGGCGGCCAACGCGTCGGTCGTCGTGATGGTTTTCATATGCGGCTTCTTGTTGTTGTTCTGGTTTGCACTGCATCGGGTCGCATGGCGTCTACACCAATCCCGGGCCAGTGACTAGAGTGTGACGATACGCGTATCCCCCGCCGCAAAGCGGCGCAATACGGCGGGATAGAGGCGGTGTTCCTGTTCGAGGACACGCTCCGCCAGCGTGTCCGGCGTGTCATCCGGCAGAACTGGCACACGTGCCTGACCAAGGATCGGCCCATCGTCCAGCGCGGGTGTGACCAGATGCACCGTGCAGCCGTGCTCCGTGTCTCCCGCTTTCAATGCGCGGGCATGTGTATGCAATCCTTTGTAAAGCGGCAACAGCGACGGATGAATGTTCAGCATCCGGCCCGACCAAGGGGTCACGAAACCGGCTGTCAAAACCCGCATGAAGCCCGCCAGACACAGAATGTCGGGCGCGTGCGGGGCAAGTGCAGCGGTGATCGCGGCCTCGAACCCGGCACGGTCTTCACCAAAGGGCCGGTGATCGATCACTTCGGTCGCGATGCCATGCGCCTTGGCCCAGGCGATCCCCCCTGATCCCGCATTGTTCGAGACGACCACAGCCGGGCGCGCCGCATGATCGTCAACCATATCCTCGACCAGAGCCCGCATGTTCGAACCGCCGCCAGAGACAAAGATGCCGACCCGTTTATGCACTTAGAGCGCCCCGGCGTAACGCACGCCTTCGCCTGCCGTCACGCGCCCGATCCGGGTCACGATCTGGCCTTCGCCGACCAGTGCCGCGGTCACGTCGGCCTCGGCCTCGACGCTGACAACGACGACCATGCCAATGCCCGCGTTGAACGTCTTGAGCATTTCGGCCTCGGCCATGCCGCCCTGCGCCATCAGCCACTTGAACACCGGCGGCAAATCCCAGCTGTTCAGGTCAACATCCGCGCCCAGACCGTCGGGGAATACACGTGGCAGGTTTTCGGTGAGTCCGCCGCCGGTGATGTGGGCAAAGCCGTGCACGCCCCCTGCCCCGATGGCGGCCAGCGCTGCTTTTACGTAGAGCCGTGTAGGGGTCAAAAGGGCCGCTCCCAGCGTCCCTTCGCCCCATGGGCAGGCATCTTGCCATCCAAGGCCCGACGCGTCCACGATACGCCGCACCAGCGAATAGCCGTTGGAATGCACGCCATCCGAGGCCAATCCCAAAAGCACATCACTCTCCGCCACGCCTGCGGGCAGTGCGGTGCCCCGTTCCATCGCGCCAACAGAAAAACCTGCCAGATCAAAATCACCTGCCGGATACATGCCGGGCATTTCCGCCGTCTCGCCGCCGATCAGCGCACAGCCCGACGCGGCGCAGCCTTTGGCAATGCCTTCGATGATGCGCGTCGCCTGATCCAATTCCAGCTTGCCCGTGGCGAAATAGTCAAGGAAAAACAGAGGTTCTGCGCCCTGACACACCAGATCGTTGACGCACATGGCCACCAGATCGATGCCAACACCGTCGACGTTGCCGGTATCGATAGCAATACGCAACTTGGTGCCCACACCGTCCGTGGCCGCCACCAGAACCGGATCGACAAAGCCCGCAGCCTTTAGGTCAAAAAGTCCCCCAAAGCCACCCAGACCAGATGCAACACCGGGCCGCTTGGTCGCCGCAGCCGCGGGCTTGATCCGATCCACCAGCGCGTTGCCTGCATCGATATCCACGCCCGCCTGCGCATAGGTCATACCGTTCTTGCCAGCTGTCATATCTGCCCCCGCAATTGATTGCGCATCTGCTAGACCATTGGCCGCATGCGTGCAACGCGTCTTGACGATCCTTGCGCGCGCGCATAGCAATCACGTCATGGCGGGCCTGTAGCTCAATTGGTTAGAGCAGAGCGCTCATAACGCTTTGGTTGCGGGTTCAAGTCCTGCCGGGCCTACCATCCCCCCGCCCATACGCATTGGGATCAATCCCCTAAGCCTTTGCGCTGCGTTTAAGTCATCGACTCTACAGGCTGAAAGCCTCGCCAAGTCGTTCTCGGAGTTCCGAGGGTATCCAAGCAAAATATGAATGGAAAAAGGGATATCCAAGCGATGCGAAACTCAGCGCTGTTATCCTGTAGCAAAAATAGTCCAGATCTTCGACGGTGATGGATCCCGACTGAAAATCTGACCAAGCGGATGAAAACTTTGGAGGTTGCCGTTCAAAGGTGCTGCAAAGCAATTAGGGTATCGCCTCCCCTGGCATTCCAAGAAGCCGAGAGCACATGTAACGCCCGGCGCAAAACCGAGATCCAGGAGCTAAGGTCTGAGCCGCCGCCGCTTGATGAAGGGAAGTTGCGTGACACACATGAAGACGAGCGCGCAGGTCAAGACGAATGATATGGGATGGCTCAACAGATCATAGAAAAACGCCCAGACGTTTTCCTGTGCACCGATCATGGCGCGGCGGTAATTTGCATCGATCATCGGCCCCAAGATGACGCCGAGGATGATCGGGCCAACCTGAAAGCCGTACCGTTTCAGAAAATACCCGATCACACCAAACGCCAACGCCCATGCAATGTGAACGGGATTGTTCTGGATCGCGTAAGCGCCGACTGCGGACAGGATAATGATCAGCGGAATCAGAATCGCGCGCGGACATTCCACAACCTTGGTGAAAATGCGAATCCCCGTCAGCCCGAAAACGAGCAGGAACAGGTTCGCCAGCGTCAGGTTTCCTACGATAAACCAGAACAGATGCGGCGTGTCCGTCAGCAAGAGCGGTCCGGGTTTGAGGCCGTGAATATAAAGTGCACCGATGATGATCGCGGTTACCGCATCACCGGGAATACCAAGCGTGAGCATGGGGACGAAAGCCCCTCCAACCGCGGCGTTGTTCGCCGTCTCGGGTGCGATCAGCCCCTCTTTGGCACCTTCGCCAAAGGGGACTTCGGGATCTTTGGTGCTGCGCTTGGCCTGATCGTATGCCATCAGTGCCGCGATATCGCCCCCCGTGCCGGGCAGCGCGCCGATGATCGTGCCCAGCCCCGCAGATTTCAGACCCAGACCCAGATAGCGACGGACATCGGACCAGGCTGGCACGATCCGCGCGACCTTTTGCTTGATCGGCGCGACATGGAGGTGCTCAAGCTGGGCCAGCGCTTCTGCAACGCCGAAAAAACCGATCATGGCGACGACAAACGGCACACCGCCCATGAGGTTGATGGAACCATAGGTAAAGCGGGTTTCTGCGGTCATCGGGTCAAGACCGATCATGCCGATCATGACACCAAGCGCGCCGGCGAATGCTCCCTTGGCAAAGCTTTCCCCGGACAGCGTGCCGACCAGAAGGATGCCGATGATACCCAGAAGCATGTATTCGCGTGACGTGAACTTGATCGCGAAATCGGCGATCAAGGGAGCCGCCACTGCCAGCGCCAGAACCCCGATCAGACCGCCGATCACCGACATGACAGTCGACAGGCCGATCGCCTCCCCCGCCAGCCCCTTTTGCGCAAGCGGGTAGCCGTCGATCGCCGTGGCGATGGCGCTTGGGGCACCGGGGATGTTGAGCAGGATGGCCGTACGCGCACCGCCATAGACCCCGCCGACATAGACCCCCGCAATCAGCGCCAGCGCTTCGTTGACCTCCCACTTGAAGGTGAACGAAATCAGGATCGACGCCGCCATGGTCACCGACAAGCCCGGAATGGCGCCGATATAAATGCCTGCAAAAGTGCCAAGCGCTGTCAACATCAACAGGTACGGGTCGAGCCAGGACGTTGCGAAAAAGCCGAGCGTCTCGATCATTGCCACAGGCTCCCCGTGGGCAGAACGACTTTGAAGACAACCCGGAACAGCAGGTAAATCGACCCGGTGGAGAGTATGGATATAAGCAGCGCCCAGATCGGCCCTTTGTCCCAAAGCGCCCAGATGGCAACAAAGAGCAGGCCGAAGGAGGCCGGAATGAACCCGACGGAGGGGATCACCGCAACGTAGGCCGCCACCAAGCCCGTAAACAGGACCACGCGCAGCGGAAACAAATAGGCGATCAAACCCGTGACGCCGCTTCGGGTGGCGCGGGGCTTGCGCAGCGTGTCGCCGAGGATCACGAGGCTTGTCACGATCATCACACCCGACGCCAGCATGGGCATGATGCCGCCGGTTGCCAGCCCCCTGAAGCCGGAAATCCCATAGGATTCCCAGAACGCGTAACCGGCGAACACCACCAGAAGAAGCGCAAAAAGCCGTTCTCCCGGCCGCAGGGTCTCAGGTGTTTTCATGTAAAACCTTGATGCCGACCCGCTGGACTATAAGCGGGTCGGTCTATTGGGTCAGGGGCGCGCGATGCCCAATTCTTCGGGGCTGACCTTGGCGGCACCGGTATCCTGAAGCGCCCAAACCGTGACTTGCTGCCATTTCGCAAGGAAATCGACAGCTTCCTGACCGCTCATGTTCATGACCACGTTGCCGCGATTTGCCATGAGCTCCAGAAAGGTCTCATTTGTTGCAGCTGTCGCAAAAACCTCGGTCAGCGTGGCTTTGACATCATCGGGCACCTCCGAGCGCACGAAAACCCCATAGAATGGACCCCAAGGCAGGAACCTGTCCATGTCCGGGAGTCTATCGGTGATGGCGGGAACATCGGGCAAGGTGTCGACCGGCTCCGGGTTCACCACGGCCAATGCACGCATCGTACCCGCCTTGATTTGCTCGGCCGCCGCCGAGATGCCGGAGGGCATGAAGTCAACCTCGCCGCCCAGCATCGCCGTCAGCCCCGGACCTTCACCGTCGAACGGAATCGCGGTGACATTGAAATCCGTGGCGTTCGAGATCAGCGCAGCAATCGTCGATGGCAGGCCACCCGGACCGGTTGATCCCATTTTGATGGCACCCGGATTGGCGGAAATATCATCCAGCAGCGCGCTGAGCGTTTGGTATTTGGAGTCCGCAGGCACCGCAATGACGGCCACGCCCCGGCCAAGAATATTGATCGGATACATATCGTTGTAGTCGATGTCGGAGACACCCATCATGCCGTGAAGCTGCGGGTTTTCTGCGCCATAGAGGAACGTGTAACCGTCCGCCGGAGCGGCGTTCACGAAGGCGGTCGAGATCGCACCCGCACCGCCGGATTTGTTGAGAACGACGATAGGCTTGCCAAGCGCCTCTTCGGCGGCCGGGTTGACGGCACGGGCAACGGTGTCGGTGGCGCCACCGGCGCCCCACATCACGACGCCCAGAACTTCCCGCTCCGGGTATTCGGCAAGCGCGGGGCTGGCCGCGACGGCAAGCGCCGCGATTGTGGCTTTGAAAAGTTTCATGTTTTTACTCCCTTGGCCATTTCGGCCCTTCTTTTGGTACGCGATACTTGCCCAAAGGGGGCACATGGTCAATCAGGCTCGGCGAAAAACAAAACTGGCGGACGCCCTCACGGCTCGTCATAGGTGACGATTACCTGAATCCTTCAAGAGTTGCGATTTGAACCAGAGCCAGACAGGGAACGAACGGCCTGAAATACACAGTGATCGACCCCACATCCGGGTCCGCTGGGTTCTCCAAAGACCTCAGATGCCGCGTATGTGGTGAGTTCAGAGACTGGCTGACAGCACGACTGACGCGTGTCCTATGCGCAAAAAAGAGTATTCTTTCGCGCTCGATCCGGTTTTACCGAAAGCGTCGCAGTCATTTGCGTTTTGACCCGCAGGCGAGGCACCAAAGTTCCTTTGAAATGCGGTACATGACCGAGGGCATCTGCGGTTTGATCGGCCAGAATTTGTGGGCGTGCGACGCAGGGATGGAAGGCCTGGCCGCATTGTCCGTGCATTGCAACCGCGACGCCAAACCGTCGGACAGCAAAGCAATACCGCGCTTTGCCGTCCTGAGAACCAAGGGTTCTCCTCGCGCCTCGTCAGGCGGGCAAAACCGTTGATTTCTGCTCGCCCAGCCCTGCAATTCCCAGTGTAACGACTTCGCCGCCGTGCAGGTAGCGCTGTGGCGACTGGCCCATACCGACGCCCGGAGGCGTGCCGGTGGAGATGACGTCACCCGGTTGCAGGCTCATGAATTGGCTGCAATAGGAAACGAGATACGGAATCTTGAAGATCAAGGTCGCGGTTGAGCCTGTTTGCATACGATCTCCATCCACATCCAACCACATATCCAACGCGTCGATATCGGGGATCTCATCCATCGTCACGAGCCACGGCCCCGTCGGCCCGAAGGTATCGCAGCCCTTGCCCTTGTCCCAAGTGCCTGCGCGCTCAAGCTGATACGCGCGCTCGGAGACATCGTTGATGACGCAAAGGCCTGCGACATGGTTCATTGCGTCCGCTTCGTCGATATAGGACCCCGGCTCGCCGATGACGACGCCCAGTTCGACTTCCCAATCGGTTTTCTGCGACCCGCGCGGCACCTGGATCGGATCGTTCGGACCGACAATGGCGGAGGTCCACTTGTTGAAGATGATCGGCTCCTCCGGGATCGGCATCCCGGCCTCTTCGGCGTGATCGGCGTAGTTCAGACCGATGCAGACGAATTTGCCGATATTGCCGACGCAAGGCCCCAGCCGGAGGTCTTCCTGAGGGATACCCTCCACCACGGGTAACGTCTCGATGTCGATGTTCCGCAGCGCTTTCAAGCCGACGGGCCGCAGCGCATCGCCTGACACATCCGGGATCCGGCCGGACAGGTCGCGCACGCGACCTGTTGGGTCGAGCAAGCCCGGCTTTTCGGCTCCGGGTGCGCCATAACGGAGAAGTTTCATCTGTCTTCCTTACCTGCAAAAAGTGCGTTTTTCTTCATTTCGAAGTGCCTGCGGCGGCCCAAAGGCTGCCGCGGCGGATGATTTCGGTGACCTGCGGAACCTTGAGATCGTCCAGTTCGTGGCCGATGGAGCAATAAAACACGCGCCCCTTGTCCCAGCGCCGTGTCCAGACGACCGGGATCACCGTGCCTTCAATCCACCACAGGTGGTCGCCGGAAAACGTGGTGGTCGCCAGCACATCGTTGGAGGGGTCCACCAGCATGTAATACTGTTCCGACGTGAGGCGGAAGCTGCCGATGCCCTGCACGATCGGATCGTGCGGTTTGCAGATCGTGACATCATAGTCGATGTAGTCCTCGCGCTGCTGGAGATTGTCCGGCCAGCCGGGGGGATGGGCGACAAACTGACCGCCGATCAGAAAATGATATGTGGGCCGGTCGCGAAACGCGTCGCCCATATGCCCGTGCCAGCCCGCGATTCCGCAGCCATCCCCGATGAGCTTCAGCAGGCCGTCTTCCTGCTGCTTGGTCATATTGCCGAATTCTTCGCGGTGACCGGAGCGGGCAGAGGACCAGATCGGCGTGATCAGATCGACATCCGCCAGATCCTCGGGCCGTTCAAGGGGCTCCATCGTGTCGTAGACATCGACATGAAACCCGTTGTCCTCGAGTAAGGCCTTGTACCAGTCGGCAAAGTCCATGGGCGCGTGGCCTTCCCAGCCACCGACAAAGAGAGCCGCTTTCATATCTTGCACCTTCGCATGTAATTGAGCATCGCCGCCATATCGCGCGACCCGTAGCCGCATGCTTCGGCGGCGCGCAAGCGCGAGAGCGTCTCGCGTCCCTGCGGCAGCGCAACGCCAAGCTGTTCGGCCAGAGCGGCCGTCACTTCCATGTCCTTGCAGGCCAGCGACACCGTGAAGGTGACGTCATGTGCGGCCTCATCCAGATAGAGCGGGCGGCGATATTTCAGCATCGGCGCTGCGGCCGCACTGGATTCGATCACATCAAAGGCGGTCTGCGTCGAAATTCCGGCAGCTTCGACCAGTGTCAGCGCCTCGGAAACCGTTTGATTGAGACCATGGATCAGCGCATTGACCGCCAGCTTCATGATCGCACCGCTGCCAAGAGTACCAAGGTAAATCGTCTGTTTGCCCATCGCATCAAAGAGCGAAACCAAAGGCGTTGCGGCGTCTTGTGTGCAACCAGCCATGATGAGCAGATGCGCGTCAGCCGCCGCCTGTGTCGCGCCGGACACCGGAGCGTCGACAATCGTGACCCCGGCCGGGGCGGCAGCACCCAAATCCTTGATATGGTCCGGGCTCATCGTGCCCATCTCGACCACATGGCGCTTGCCCGTTGCCGCGAATATCCCGTCAGCGCCCATGTGCACAGCCGCTGACGACGCGTCATCGGCCAACATCGTGACCACCACATCCGAGGCGTCCGCGAGCGCGCGGGGCGTGAGAGCCAACTTGCAGCCGACTTCGTCCGCAACGCTCTGCGCCTTGCTTTCCGTACGGTTCCAGACGGTCAGATCGAATCCCGCGCGCGCGAGATTGTGCACCATCGGCACACCCATCCGACCAAGTCCGGCAAAGCCGATCCGCATCAGGCCGCCTGCCCCGATTTGATCCCGGAAATGGCCTGAATGAGATTGTCTTCGGTCACTTCATCCGAGGTAAAGGTGCGCATGATCTGCCCCGAATACATGGCAACGGTCCGGTCGGAGACATGCAGCACCTCGGGCATCTCGGAGCTGATCACCATCACCGCGTAGCCTTGGGCCGCCAGTTCGCGCAAGAGTTTGTGAATCTCGGATTTGCTGCCGACGTCGATGCCACGTGTCGGCTCGTCAACGATCAAAACATTGGGGTGCATCGACAGCCACTTGCCGATGACGATTTTTTGCTGATTGCCGCCCGACAGGTTCCCCACCTGCTGTTTCCAGCCCGGCGTACGGATATCCAGCCGGTCCCGATACTGGTCAAAGATCGCAATCTCGGCGCCCTCGGCCACGAAGGGCCCGGCCTTGAGGTCGTCGACCTGCGGCAACGTCATGTTGTCCCGGCAGTTCATGCCCAACACCAGGCCCTGCCCCTTGCGGTCTTCGGGCACCAGCGAAATCCCACGGGCGATGGCATCTGCAGGCGAAGAAATGCGCACCTCTTCACCATTGAGCAGGATCTGCCCGCCCGACGGATCACGCAGACCAAAGAGCGTCTCGGCAATTTCCGTGCGCCCCGCGCCGACCAGTCCGTAAAACCCGACCACTTCGCCCCGGCGCACTTCAAAGCTGATGTCGCTGTAAAGCTTGCCGCAGCTCAACCCGCGCACTTCCAGAGCGACATCGCCAAGCTCGTGATGCGACGCATTGCGGCTGAGGTCCAGTTTGCGCCCGATCATCATCTGGGTCACGGACTCCTCGTTCGAGTCCCTGGTGTTTACCGTCCCTTGATATTGGCCGTCCCGCAGGACGCTGATCCGGTCGGTGATCTTGAAAATCTCCTCCATCCGGTGAGAGATGTAGATGATTCCAACGCCATCGGCCTTCAGGTCGGCAATGACATCGAACAGCACCGATTTTTCCGCATCGGTCAGCGACGCGGTCGGCTCATCGAAAATCACCGCCTTGGCGTCCACGGTCAGGGCGCGGGCGATTTCAACCATTTGCTGGTTTGCAATGGACAGGTCCCCCACCCGTGTGGTGGCATCGAAACCCACGTTCAGTTTCTTCAGGATCGTGTTGGTGTTTTCTTCGAGCGTAGACCAATCGACGCGTCCGAAACTCTTGCGCGGCAGCTCGCCGAGATAGATGTTTTCGGCCACGCTGAGTTCTTCGGCCAGGCTGAGTTCCTGGTGAATAAAGACGATCCCTTTCGCCTTGGCCTCCAGCGGTCCGGCCATGACGGCCTTTTCGTCGCCCATAAAGATATGGCCCTCATTAGGCTGGTGGATGCCGCCAAGCACCTTCATCAAGGTCGATTTTCCCGCCCCGTTTTCCCCCATGAGCGCGTGCACCTCGCCCGGCATCACAGAAAACGATACACCGTCGAGGGCGCGCACGCCCGGAAATGTCTTGACGATACCTTCAAGCCGCAGAACCGGATCGCTCATACCTTCAACTCCTCTTTGCCCTTGACGTTCAACTGACGGTCCAGAATGAGCACGGCGATCAGGATCAGGCCGATCACAAGGTTCACCGTTGACGTGTCTGCACCGATATGGCCCAGCCCTTTGCGCAGCAGCTGAATGGCGATGACGCCACCAAAGGTGCCGATGACGCTGCCCGCGCCGCCGGTGATCTTGGTCCCGCCCAGCACGACCGCCGTGATCACCCAAAGCTCGTAGAGCTGGCCGTCATTCGGGTTCACCGATCCGCTTTCCGAATAGAATACCACCGCCGAGAGCGCCGCCAGAAACCCGATGATGGCAAAATTGATCATCATGTGCGGGCCGACACGGATCCCCGCATTCACCGCGGCCTCCCGGTTGTCTCCGATGGCATAGGCGTTGCGACCATGCACCGTCTTGGCCATCACGAACCAGATCACGAGCGTGACCCCTAGAAGGAACCAAGAGGCCGTCGCAAGCCCGAGAAACTCGGCTTCGGCAAAGTCAACAAGTGTCCAGTTGAGGTGGCTGGTCGGCTGTTCGCCGTTGAACATGAAGACGATACCACGGTAGCCAAGCATGGAGCCAAGCGTGACGATGAAAGCGTCCACCCCGGTCTTCCAAACGATGAATCCGTTCAGCGCACCGAGCATCGCGCCCACCGCCAGAGCCAGCAACCACGCCACCGGGATCACCCAGTCGCCAAGGCCCGCAAAGATGGGCCACGTCATGCTGTCCAGCAGCACGATGGCCGCGATGGCAAATGTTGCGCCCACGCTGAGGTCGATATTGCCGTTGACCATCACGATGGTCATGCCCATGGCGATGATGCCGATCGGGGCGGACTGCTTGAGCAGCAGCAGCATGTTCTCCCAATCCATGAACGCCTTGTCCGACAGAGACAGGAATTCACCCGCAATGCTGAAGAAGATGAGTTCCAGCACGATGAAGCCCCAGATCGCGCCGCTTTTCAGGGATTTGGACAGTGTACCCGGTTTCATGACATCCTCCTTACGCGATTGGTGACCAAAGCTTGCCACGTTTGGCCGCAATATCGAGCCAGACAGCAAGGATGATGATGACCCAGGTCACTATGAACTGGACGTAGAATTGCAGCCCCATGAGCAGCAGACCATTCTGAATGAAGCCAAGAATCAGAACGCCGATGACGGTCTTGAAAATGGTGCCGGATCCGCCCAGCAGCGATGCGCCGCCAAGGATCACGGCGGCCAGAACCTCCAGTTCCAATCCCTGCCCCACGGTGTTTTGCGACCCCAGTGACCGGCTGGCCTGGATCAGACCCGCGGTCGCCACACAGGTCGCCGACATGATGTAGCAGAGGAAAACGGTGCGCGCGCGGCGGATACCCGAAAAGGTGGCTGCGGTGCCGTTTCCGCCGACTGCGTAGACCTTGCGGCCAAAGGCCGTCTTGGACAGAACCAACCCCAACAACGCCGCCAGTGCCACGAAGATCAGGATGGGCACCGGAATGCCCATTGCGGTTCCCTGGCCGAACACGCTGAACCAGGTGCCTTCCTTGTCGGCGATGTCCATGTTCTGGCCACCCGAATAGGTCAGCGTCAGCCCATGGATGGCTGATAGCATTCCAAGGGTGACAATCAGCGAATTGAGTTTGAGATACCCCACCAGAAACCCGATCAGCGCCCCCAATGCAATCGTCATGGCGAACATGACCGGGATCGCCATGGCCGGTCCGATCTTGTCGTGCAGATCCAGAACGACGATGGTCGAGAAGGACATCATCGACCCTACCGACAGGTCCAGATTGCCGCTGATGACCACAAAGGTCACACCCAGCGCCATGACGCCCAGAATGGCCGAAGACCGCACAACGCTCAGGATGTTGTCCGGACTCAGGAACCTGGGGTTCGCGATCGTAAATGCGATGATGAAGACCACGAAGGCAATCAATATGCCTTGCTTGGCCAGAACGCTCCCGATCTGCTGTTTGGTCAATGTCGCCATGTTCCCCTCCCTAAGGTCGCCGGCCTGCTGTTGCTGGCGGCGTATCGCGCACGTTCTATCGTGTCAGACCAAAGTCATACCGCCATCGATCATGACGATCTGACCAGTCATGTAGTCGCTGTCTTGGGACGCCAGAAATGTCGTCGTCCCGGTGATATCCGCAGGTTTGGCCACGCGCCCTTTCAGGATCTCGGCCGAAAACTCTTCCATCGCCTGCCCCGGACGATCGGACGCGCCGATCTCCAACAAGTCTTTGTCGACCTGATCCCACATCTCGGTCGCCACAACACCGGGCGCAAAGCCCGTAACCGTAATGTCATGTTTCGCCAGATCCCGGGCGCCGGATTGGGTCAACGAGACTACGGCAAATTTGGACGCACAATAAGGTGCAACGTTGTCAAAGCCCTGACGGCTGGCAATGGAGGCCGTGTTGATGATCTTGCCACCGCCGCCTTGTGCAATCATCTGCCGGGCGGCTTCCTGCATGCCGATCATACAGCCAAGACCATTGACGCCCATGATGAAATTCCAGTTGTCCTCGGTCACATCGAGGAAGTTCATGGGTTTGTTCACGCCGGCATTGTTGAACTTCACGTCAAGTCGGCCAAAGGTATCCACCGTATGCGCGATCATTGCCCGGACCTGCGCCCGGTCTGTGACGTCAACCTGATGGGATGTTATGTCGCCTGCCTGACCGTTCCGTCGGCTGCGATTGGCTTCCGCAACCTCGGCGACCTTGTCGGCATTGATATCTGCGAAACAAACTTTCGCGCCTTCATCAAGCAGCGCCTCTCCGATAGCGCGCCCAATGCCTTGCGCTGCGCCCGTTACGATGCAAACACGATCTGCGACACGTCCCATGACGCACCCTCCCTTGATAGTCCTTTTGGTAGAAAAACGCGGGACACAGACAAGCCGTGCCCCGCATCCGGGAGGAGCCTTAGAAGACAGGCTTGGTATAATCGCCCATGTTGTCCTGGGTGATCTTCGGCGTGTCGAAGTAGTTCAGGAATGGGACATCTGCACCGCTCAACACGTCGATCGCGGTTTGCAGAGCGGCCTCGGCATCATCCACCGGCGACTGGTAGATCGAGCCCCAGTAATCGCCTGCGGCCATCGCCTCGTAGCCCACTGCAAAGTTCGTGGCGCCTACAAAAATGATGCCGTCACGGCCCGCAGCCTTGGCTGCGTTCAGCGCACCAACACCCATGTTGTCATCACCGGCATAAACGCCGTCGATGTCGTCGTACTTCACCAGAAACGCTTCCATCACCTGTTGCGATTTTTCGCGGTTCCAGTCACCCGGCTGGGTGTCGACGACTGTGACGCTCGGGCACACCTCGGGCAAACGATCCTCAAAGCCCTTGGCGCGCTCGATGGCGGTCGTGTAACCGGGCTGCCCGGTGATGTGCACGACCTGTGCCTCGTTCTCGATGCCCATGTCCTTGAACTTGTCGCACATGATCTCGGCCGACCGCGCGCCTTGCGTGATGTTGTCCGGACCGGAGAAGGATTTGACAAAGTCAAAGCCGGCTTCGGCAATGTTCGAATTCGTTACGATGACCGGAATACCGGCCTGGTGCGCCTTGCGGACCGCAGGGATCACGGCCTCGCCGTTGGTTGGCCAGATGATGATGGCATCTACTTCCTGCTGGATGAGGTCTTCCATCTGGGCGATCTGGCGGGCGACATCGCCACCGGCATCAAGGACGACGGATTCAACTTTGTCGTTGGCCTCCGCCGCGGCGATGAACGCTTTTTCGTAGGTGGTCTGGTAGCTGTCGACGCCCACGTTGTTCTGCGTGATCCCAATTTTCATTGGCGAATGACCGTCAGCAAATGCTGCGCCAGCAAAGGCGATGGCGGTCGATGCAATAAGTGTCGTGCGAAGTGTCATTTGGGTCTCCTCCCGGTGATCTTTGTTACAAGCACCCCTCCCGGGCGCTTGCCTGTCGACCGGCTTCTCCGGCGATCTGATGTTACCATGGCGGCATTGCCCGATCGACGTCGCAACAAAATAATCCGAAATGAATAATTTTTCATCCAATTCGGATATTTTACGTCTACGGTATAGCATCCAGAATGAACATTGTCGGAGTGTCTGCCGTGAAGAAAAACCAAACATCCAATTTCGATACCAACTCAGATGTTTTGCGACATGACAAGGGACGAAGGCCCACGCACTTGATGAACGCCATGCACAGACAATCACGCAATACTCTAAAGGCGCTTCCGGTTCAAACCGAAGCGCTTGGCGCGTTGTCCTTTCTGGAAAACTTCAACGGCGAGCTTGAATCCACACTGGAGATTGTCGCACCGAACGCGCACCTGCGCATGATGGTGCATCTGCTGCGCGGCCATTTCGAGGCCCGCACCGTCACCCCGACCTCTCTGATCGGGGCGAGCCACGTGCCCTATGCCACAGCGACGCGCAGGCTCAAGGAAATGGTGGACAGCGGCCTGATCGAACAGCGCCCCCGCACCAAATCCGGCAAGACGTTTTCAATGCACCCCAGCGACAAATTGCTGGATCAATGGATGCAACTCTCAGGCCGCCTCCGCCGCCTTGCCGAGACCGAATTCGGCGGCGTTGAACAAACCGAAGAAGCACAGGATTACTATTTTGGCGGCAGCTACAAGGCTGCGCAGTCGATCCCTCCCCTGCCCGTCCTTCCCCAGCCTCTCAAGCTGGCCGGCGGCTTGAGGGTGCTGGTGCACGGTGATCCGACCTTCATGGTCATGGACCGCCTGAAGCGGCAGTTCGAACAAGTGATCGGCAACAACATCTCGCAGCGGGCCTTCTCCATTGACCGGTTGCGCGAAGAAGCGCTTCGCAATGCCGAGCGCGCGACAAGCCGCTACGACATCATCGCCGTTGACCTGCCATGGATTGGCGAGTTTGCGACCCGGAACGTCCTGATGCCCCTTGATCAGGTGATGGAAATTGAACGCCTTGATCCGGCGGATTTTCACACCGCCGGCTGGAAGGCGGCCCATTGGGGCGGACGCGCCTATGTCGTCCCCGCGCAAACCACGCCTGAGTTGCTGTTTTACCGCCACGATCTGTTTGCCGAGGCCGGGCTCGAAGCCCCATCGACGACGGAGAAACTGCTGGAGGCCGCGAGACAACTGCATTCCCCGCGCCATGGGCGGCACGGCATTGCCTGGAACGCCGCGCGCGGAACAGCCCTTGGCCACACCGTGCTGATGACCTTGGCCGATTTCGGCCAACCCGTTCTGGACTTGCCCGAAATGGCAGGCGGTTTCGATACCGATCATTTGTCCAGGGGCGGCTACCGCGCGACCATCGACACCGAAGCTGGCCTGCGCGCGGCCGAATTTCTTCTGGAACTTCTCCGCTATTCGCCCCCCGGAATCCTGTCGATGTCCTGGTACGAGCGAATTCGTCCCTATGCCGAGGGCAGCATCGCCATGGCGTATGGGTACACTTTGCTCGCCCCTTATTTCGAGCTCGACGAGAACTCGCCTGCCCACGGGCAAACCAGCTACCTGCCGCATCCTGCAGGGCCCGGAGGCCGCCCGATCGCACCCGTCGGAGGGTTTGCCATGGGCATTCCCGCGAACCTGCCCGCCGACCGCATTCCCGCCGCTGTCGAGGCGCTCAGCGTGTTCACGTCGCCCGAGGCACAAAAGCTGTATGTGCAAAATGGCAGCCGGACCAATCCACGCTACTCCGTCGCCTCGGATCCCGAAGTGCGTCGCCTGTCATCGATTTTCGAGGCGGTGGACGCGATGTCCTGGCGCGACGAACTGCAATTCTGGCCACGCCCGCCGGTGCCGGAAATTGGCGGCATCATACAGATTTGCGGCGAGGAGTTTCACGACATGCTGCGCGGGATCACATCCCCCCGCGACGCATTGCGCACCGCGCAGGCCCGGGCCGATGCGCTTATCCGATCAACCGGAACATAAACTATCTGAGGAGGAGAGATCATGGACCCCAACCGATTAAAAGGTAAAAATATTCTCATCACCGGCGCTGCGCGCGGCATGGGTGCTGCCAACGCCGAAAGCTTTGCCGCGCAGGGGGCCAATGTGTGCCTGGGAGATCTTGATCTGGATGAGGCCCAAAAGATGGCCGACCAGATCAATGCCGCCGGAAACGGCCAGGCCGTCGCAGCCAAGATGGACGTGACCAAGCGCGAAGACAATGCCGCCGCCGTGGCCGCCACCGTCGTGGCGTTTGGCTCGATCAATGTCGGCCTGTTCAACGCTGGTCTCAACAAGCCCCGGTTCTTCATGGATATCGATGAAGACAACTGGGACATGATCATGAACGTCAACACCAAGGCGATGTGGCTGGGAATGCAGGAAACCGCCCGGCAGATGATCGCCCAGGGGCCGATGGAGGATCACCCCTACAAGATCATCAACGTGGGCTCGATCGCATCACGCAAACCGCTGTTGGATGTGACCGTCTACTGCACGTCGAAATACGGTGTTCTTGCGCTGACCCATTGCGGCGCGCTCGGCTTGTCCGAACACAACATCACCGTCAACGGCTATGCGCCCGGCGTCGTGGTGACCCCGCTCTGGGAGCAACTCGACAAGGACCTCGTTGATATCGGGTTCAAGGAGCGTGAAGGCCAGGCCTATGATGATATCGTGCGGGACGCGCTTCAGATCAAGCGCGTGTCCTATCCCAAAGACATCACGGGCACCGCGTCCTTCCTCGCGTCTGACGACAGCGACTACATGACGGGTCAGATGGTTCACATCGATGGCGGCTGGTGCATCCAGTAACGCCCTGCACTCGTCTAAATTCACCTTTTGTACGGGTCGCAATCGCAGCCCGAAGGAGACTCTCATGTCACGCGCATTAATGCCGAACTTGCTGACACCTCAAGACCTTGAACCCAATTGGGAATGGCGCGAAAGACTGCCGGCCTGGGGTCACAGCTCCGTCGATTTCGAACGTCGGGTCGATCACGACCGCCTGCGGCGCTATCGCCTCGCCCGGACGCGCCAGTCGCTCCAGGCCTCGAATGCGGGCACGCTGCTCTTGTTCGACGTGAACAACATCCGGTATGTCAGCGCCACCAAGATCGGCGAATGGGAACGGGACAAGATGTGCCGCTTCTGCCTGCTGACAGGCGACGACTCTCCGTATGTTTGGGATTTCGGCTCCGCAGCGGAGCACCACAAACGTCATTCCGACTGGCTCGAGCCCAGCCACTGTCTGGCCGGTGTGGTCGGCATGCGCGGCACCATCCCGCCTGAATTCGGTCTGATGAAGAAATACGCCAAGCAGATCGCAGGATTGATCCGCGATGCGGGCATGGGCGACATGCCGGTCGGTGTGGATTATGCCGAAACGGCCATGTTCCACGCCCTGCAAGAAGAAGGTCTGAACGTGGTCGACGGCCAGCAGATCATGCTGGCAGCGCGCGAAATCAAGAACTGGGACGAAATCCAGTTGCTGACCCAGGCAGCGTCCATGGTCGATGGCGTCTACCACATGATCTATGAGGAACTGAAACCGGGCATCCGCGAAAACGATATCGTCGCGCTCAGCAACAAGATGCTCTATGAGATGGGCTCGGACGACGTCGAAGCGATCAACGCCATTTCCGGCGAGCGGTGCAATCCGCACCCGCATAACTTTACCGATCGGTTGATCCGCCCCGGTGACCAGGCCTTTTTTGACATCCTGCAATCCTACCAAGGCTATCGCACCTGCTACTACCGGACCTTCAATGTCGGGCGCGCGACGCCATCGCAGAACGACGCCTATGTGAAGGCCCGCGAATGGATCGACGCCTCCATCGCCATGATCAAGCCGGGTGTCAGCACCGACAAGGTCGCTGAGGTCTGGCCCACGGCCGAAAGCCTCGGCTTTGCGAACGAGGATCAGGCCTTTGGCCTGCAATTCGGTCACGGGTTGGGTCTGGCGCTGCACGAACGGCCCATCATCAGCCGCGCGGTCAGCATGGATCACCCCATGGAAATCAAGACCGGCATGGTCTTTGCGCTGGAAACCTACTGCCCGGCCACCGACGGCTATTCCGCCGCACGGATCGAAGAAGAAGTCGTGGTGACAGAAACCGGCTGCGAGGTCATCTCGCTCTTCCCCGCCGAAGAATTGCCCATTGCGAACCGGTACTGATGATGCGCAATCCATTTGACCTGACGGGTCGAAAGGCCTTGGTGACCGGCGGCGCGACAGGCATCGGCGAGGGCATTGCCCTTGGCCTTGCCGCCGCCGGAGCCGATGTGGCGCTGACCTATCGCAGCCACGCGCCCGAAGAGACCCTGGAGAAGATCGAAGCGCTTGGCGTCAAGGGTGCCGCCGTCAAGGCCGATTTCAACGGCATGGATCGGGACGCCGCCGAAGAGGTCGTGCGCTTTGCCACCGATGCACTCGGCGGTCTGGATATCCTGGTCAACAATGCCGGGATCATCCACCGCGAGGAGAGCACCGAAATGCCCCTGGAAGACTGGCGGCGTGTGCTGTCGGTCAATCTCGACTCTGTCTGGTTGCTGTCGCAGGCGGCGGGCAAGCGCATGGTCGCGCAAGGCGCGGGAAAGATCGTGATCGTGTCCTCGGTGCTGGGAACGCAAGGCGGGCTTCGCGTGCCCGCCTATGCGTCCAGCAAACATGCGGTGATCGGCCTGACCCGCGCCTTGTGCAACGAATGGGCGGGCCACGGTGTCAACGTGAACAGCATTGCCCCCGGCTACACGGCAACGGACAACACACAAGCGCTGCGCGACGATCCCGAGCGGTCGAAGGCGCTGCTCGACCGTATCCCGGCCGGACGCTTTGCCGACCCGTCAGAAATTGCGGGCGCTGCCGTTTTTCTGGCCTCGGACGCCGCGAATTATTGCCACGGCAGCGTGATCACCGTCGATGGCGGCTGGCTCGCCAGGTAAGGAACAGATATGGAACAGACACTTACGGGAAAAACCGCTCTGGTCACAGCGGCGGCGAACGGTATCGGTCGGTCCAGCGCCGAGGCCATGGCGGCGCGCGGCGCGCATGTGATCGCGACCGACATCGACGGCGCCGCAGTGCAGGCGCTTGCGGACACGTCACCGAATATCACAGGCCATCAACTGGATGTTCTGGACTCCGCGGCCGTCGAGGCACTGGTCGCCTCGGTCGCGCCGGTCCACATCCTGCTCAATTGTGCCGGATGGGTGCATGATGGCACCATCCTTGACTGCGACGACGCCGTCTGGGACCGGTCCTTTGACCTGAACGCCCGCGCGATGTTCCGCGTCACCAAGGCCGTTTTGCCCGGTATGCTCAGCAGCGGATCGGGCTCCGTCATCAACATAGCGTCGATCGTCTCCAGTGAAAAAGGCGCGCCGCGGCGTTTCGCGTACGGGGCGTCAAAGGCTGCGATTATCGGAATGACCAAGGCGATCGCGGCAGATTTCGTCAAGGACGGCATCCGCTGCAACGCGATCTGTCCGGGCACGGTCCAAAGCCCGTCCCTGAATGACCGGCTGGCTGCAACCGGCGATTTCGACAAGGCCCTTGCCGCGTTTCAGGAGCGCCAACCCATGGGACGGCTGGGACAGCCCGAGGAAATCGCGGACATGGTCTGCTATCTCGCAGGCGACCTGTCGGCCTTCACCACCGGGCAAGCTTTTGCCGTCGATGGCGGGTGGTCGATCTGATGGGATTGGACCGCGCCGCATCAATTGACGATCTCAGACTTCGGGCCAAACGACGCATTCCGCGGTTTGCCTTCGATCTCGTCGATGGCGGCGCGGAAAACGAGCGCAACCTGCGCCGCAACAGCGCGGCCTTCGAAGAGGTGGAGCTGACGCCGCGCTACATGGTCGATGTGTCGGCGCTCGACACGCAGGTCACGCTGTTCGGCCAGACATATGCCGTGCCTTTCGGAATGGCGCCCATCGGCATGCTCAACGCGTTCTGGCCCAATGCCGATCTCACGCTGGCAAGGCTGTGCAAGGCGCAAAACATCCCCTACGTCGCCAGTTCCGCCGCCTCCACCACCCTGGAACAACTGGCCGAGGCGGCCGACGGAAATGGCTGGTTCCAGTTAT
Organism: Tateyamaria pelophila; assembly: GCF_019966495.1. Taxonomy (GTDB): domain Bacteria; phylum Pseudomonadota; class Alphaproteobacteria; order Rhodobacterales; family Rhodobacteraceae; genus Tateyamaria; species Tateyamaria pelophila. Next base: position 78,893 of record NZ_JAIMIA010000012.1, read on the forward strand.
ACGTGTCCAGCGACGCAGACGTGACGGACGGCCTGATCGCGCGCGCCGAGGCCGCAGGCTACGGAACGCTCATGGTGACCGCAGATGTGCCCGCCGCGGGCAAGCGCGATCGCGACATCCGAAATCAACTCGCCGTGCCGTTCCGTTTCACGCCCGAAGTTGTGCTGCAATGCGCGCTCAATCCGCGTTGGGCGCTCACCAGTTTGCGCCACGGCACACCGAACGTGGCCAACTATGCCGATCTCCTGCAAAGCGCCACCTCCTATGCCGACGTCCAGAAAACCCTGATCACACCGGGCTTCACATGGGACGACTTGAAACGCCTGCGCACCCGATGGAAGGGCAAATTGCTTGTCAAAGGCATCCTGCATCCCCAAGACGCGGAAAAATGTGCGGAACTGGGCTGTGATGGCATCGTCGTCTCCAACCACGGCGGACGACAGGTTGCCTTTGGTCCGCCAACCATCGAAGCACTGCCAGCCATTGCCGACGTCGTCGATGGACGCATGAAGATCATTCTCGACAGCGGCATTCGCCGCGGCGCGGATATCTTGCGGGCCAAGGCGCTCGGCGCGGATTTCACCTTTGCGGGACGGGGTCTGGCCTATGGCGTCGGCGCCGGAGGCCAGGCCGGAGCCGAACGCGCCTTCGAGATCTTGCAATTGGAATTGATCCGTGCCCTGGGTCAACTCGGCGTCCCGTCTTTCCGGGATGTCGGAAAATCCGAGCTGAGCACATTCCGCCAAAGCGGCTCCGGCCCGCACTGAAGTGCGCCCGGTTCCGCCATTGGGGCGAGATACGATGCAGATTGGTGGCGGGACGCCGTCATGGATGAAAAGACCGTATTCACGAACCCTCCGCAGGTGTTTTGCGCAAGAAACTTGACGACGTCCTGACACCTGCACTTTGGTGGGCCGTGCTAGTCGTCGCGTCCGGGCTCATTTGGATCGCTGGAAAACAGTGCGATCTTGTTGCCTTGAGGGTCACGAAGGTAGCCCACATAGAAATGAGGGCCATAGGACGGGCGGAAACCCGGCTGGCCCTCATCCGTGCCGCCCGCGACAAGTGCTGCGGCATGAAGGTCGCGCACCTGGCGTTGACTGCGCGCCTCAAATGCGACCATCGCGCCGTTTCCAGCCGACGCCGGTCGGCCGTCGAAGGTCGGTTTCACGTAGAAATCCGGCAGGACGGGAGACCGACCCGGCGCGACGGGCAGTGCATAGCTCAGGCCCTCAGGGCCTTCCTCGAGCCCGTAGTCCAGGGTCGGCAGAAAAGCGGAGTAAAATCGTCTCGCCCGAGCGATGTCATCAGCACCGACGGTAACGTATGCAATCATGGATTGAGCAACCCCACGTCTGGAAATTCGGATTTGGCATGATCACGCATCCTGGCATTCCCATTTGATATAGGCCTT
>NZ_JAIMIA010000130.1 GCF_019966495.1 Tateyamaria pelophila
GTCCGAACGCGGCGGCGACCGCGCAGCCTTCATGTACACCCTGATCGTCACCGCAAAAATGAACGACATCGACCCCCAAGCCTGGCTCGCTGACGTTCTCAAACGACTGCCCGACATGCCAGTCTCGCGCGTGCACGAGCTGCTACCATGGAACTGGAAAACCGCAGCACAAAACGTCAAGGCCGCATAAACGCGGTCCACGCCGGATGTTTACGGTAATGCACTACCAAAAAATGGACAAGGCATTCTCTGAACCTGTGCGCGCTCTTGCAGGCCGAATGAAGCCTGGAGGCAGCAACTGATGGCCTGGAACTCCGAATCCGACCTCGAAGATTGGATGATGGAGAAGCTGGCGGGGCTGGGCTATGCCACGGCTTCGGGTGCGGAGATTTCGCCTGAGAAGCGAGATCCTGAGCGCCGCAGCTTTCATGACGCGGTGCTGAGGAAGGTTCTGGAAAAGGCCGTTCGACGGCTCAATCCCAGTCTTCCGGACGGCGCAGTGCAGGAAGTCATGACGCGTATTACCGACGAAGTTTTCGTTGGCGACCTGATTGCCGAGAACCGCCGCCTCCACGGGCTGATGACCCGCGGGGTCCCGATCACATACTTCAGCCATGGAGAGGAACGGAGCGACCGCGCCAGGTTGGTTGATTGGGACGACGATGAAAATTCTTGGCATGCTTTCAATCAGGTCGACATGGTCGGCCGAACCCCCAGGATCCCGGACCTCGTCATTTACCTGAATGGCCTGCCGTTGGTCATCGTCGAATTGAAGGGAACCGAGGGTGCGGACATTGAGGCGGCGTTCAATCAGATCGAAACCTACAAAAGCGACATCCCAAACCTGTTCCGGACTTCGCTTATCTCGGTTATCTCGGACGGGCTGAATGCCCGCTATGGCACATTGTCTGCGGGTCTTGATCGCTACATGCGCTGGAAAACTATTGATGGAGAGAAAATCCTCTCAGAACGTGAAGGACTTGCGCTCAACACCTTGACGGAAGGGCTGCTGAGTCGGTCAGCCCTTCTGGATTTGCTGCGGTGGTTCGTCGTCTTCGAAGATGATGGCAAAGGTCCCATCAAAAAGGCGGCTGGATATCACCAGTTTCACGCCGTTAGAAAGGCAATGTCGTCGATACTCAGCGCGCGTGGTGACGATGGTAAGGGCGGCGTGATCTGGCATACGCAGGGATCCGGAAAGTCCCTGCTGATGGTATTCCTTGCGGGAAGAGCCATGCACCTGAAGGAACTCGAGAACCCAACTGTCCTCGTGCTCACAGATCGCAACGATCTCGACAATCAGCTTTTCACGACGTTCGGCCGCTGCCGCGACTTGCTCGGTGAAGACCCGGTGCAGGCGGATAGCATCGACGACCTCAAGACGTTGCTCAATCGTCAGGTTGGGGGGATTGTCTTCTCGACGGTTCAGAAATTTCGCCCTGGGCGGGGCGAGGATTTCCCACAATTGACCGACAGATCGAATGTCATCGTGATGGTCGATGAGGCGCATAGGACGCAATACGGATTCGATGCGAAGATGGACCAAGCGACCGGTGAAGTGCGCCATGGGCTTGCACATCATCTCCGTTCAGCGCTCCCGAACGCGGTCTATGTCGCATTTACTGGGACACCGGTAGAGCTGGTCGGGGCCAATACCCGCTCCGTTTTCGGGGATTACATAGATGTCTATGACATCGCCCAGGCGGTCGAAGATGGCGCGACCGTGCCGATCTACTATGAGGGCCGGGTCGTTCGGGTCGAAGTCGCCGAGGACGTGCGTGAAAGCCTCGACGAGGAGTTCGACGAGGCGACCGAGGCCCTCGAGGAAGATGAGGCGACGGCCACCGCGAAAAAATGGTCCCAGATCGAAAAACTGGTCGGCGCCGGGCCGCGTCTTGATGCGGTCGTCGCAGATATTTTGGCGCATTTCGGAGCGCGCCTTGAGGCAATTGACGGAAAAGCCATGATCGTTTGCATGAGCCGCCGGATATGCGTGGATGTTTACGAGAGAATCATCGCCGCCCGCCCGGAATGGCATTCCGACATGGACGAGACCGGAGCGATAAAGGTTGTCATGACCGGTAACGCGACCGACCCGCAGCCTTTCCAGCGGCACATTCGAAGCAAGACGAAACTCGAAGCTCTGAGGAAGCGCTACAAGGACACCTCAGATCCCTTGAAGCTCGTAATCGTGCGGGACATGTGGCTGACGGGGTTCGACGCGCCATGCATGCATACTCTATATGTCGACAAGCCCATGAAGGGCCACGGCCTCATGCAGGCGATTGCGAGAGTGAATCGGGTCTTCGCAGGGAAACCGGCCGGTCTGGTAGTGGACTATATTGGCCTTGCTGCGGATCTGAAAAAGGCGCTGGCGCATTATTCGCAAGGAGATCAGGCGCAGACAGGTGTGGACGAACGCGAGGCCGTCGCAGCATTCCTCAGTGCACTTGAGGTCGCTCGCGCGCTTTTTCACGGGTTCGACTATTCGCGTGTTCTCGGAGGATCAGCCGCTGATCGTATAGAAATCCTCCCCGCGGCAGCGGATCACGTTTTGAGAAAGACCCGTGAAGAAGGCATCGAATCCGACAAGGACTTCGGAAAACGTTTCCATGATGTTATCGCTGCGCTGGCGAAAGCTTTCAAGCTTGCGGCTGGCTCCCCAGAGACATCGGCTTCTGCCGAAGAGGTGGCCTTCTTCCTCGCGGTTCGTGCTGCGCTTCAGAAGTTGGATGTGAAGGGGGGACGCGGTCGAAACTCATCGCCGGATTTCGCCATCGAGCAACTGCTGAACCGGGCTGTCGCATCGACGGAAGTCGTGGATATTTTGGAAGCCTGTGGGTTCGACCGACCAGACATCAGCGTCCTGTCGGAAGAGTTTCTGCATGAAATTCAGAGCATGCAGCACAAGAATCTTGCTGTTGAAGCTTTGAAGAAGTTGCTGAACGGAGAGATCAAATCCCGCACCCGGGGCAACGTCGTGCAGAACCAGAAATTCTCCGAACGCCTTACTAATGCAATCGCGCGGTATCACAACCGCAGCATTGACGCTCTGCAGGTGATCCAGGAGTTGATCGGGATGGCGAAGGATCTCAGCGCGGAGCCAGAAGACGACATGTCTGAGGCCGAGCGCAGCTTTTATGATGCCCTCGCCCAAAATGAGAGCGCCGTGGAAGTCATGGACAACGAACAGTTGAAGGTGATCGCCGCCGAGTTGGTGAAATCCCTTCGTGAGAATTCCGGGGTGGATTGGTGGCAGCGCGATGACGTGCGGGCGAAGATGCGGGTTGCGGTGAAAAGAATTCTGCGACGCTACGGGTATCCACCTGATCTGCAGGCAGATGCTGTGAAACTTGTTATCAGGCAGGCTGAGGCGATGGCCCGAATGATGTGACAACGATTCCCGTAGAACCCGCAGTGACTGCTTCAGTCTAATCGCGGAAAACTCTTGGACCTTGAAAACTCGCATACTGAAAGGGAGTGCTCATAGCGCACACCCATCTGCAGCCGGCCGTCCGGCCATATGCATCACGTCCTTCCAAGAGGTTTTATATAGGTTGATAGGTTCCATCAGGTTCTCGCAGGGATTTCTGAAACCCCATCAATGGCTTGCGACGCTTTGGCTGCCAAATGTCCGGCCTAAATAGAAAGAACAGCGGCGATTTCGGTAATACTCCCGATCAAAACTGCAAAGAATACGGGTCAGCTTGAAAAAAATTTCAGTTGCTGGGCCCATCTCTGACAAGACCGGCAGATTTGGCGGCAGAATAAACAACAACAACGGCGAATTTTACGTTTTCTGCGGCCGCGACTTCAACCCACTTCCTCTTCACATCAAATAGAGGACCTGAGATGTCGAAACATAGCGAATATCTGTTCACCGATGACGTTGCAAAAATGGTAGAAAACGCTGACCTGACATTAGATGGGCTGCGTCTCGTTCACGGCTGTCACTACTATGTTGATTCCCGGCCAGAACTGGAAATGGGAATAATGGCAAAGCCGATTTTGAAAAGTATCACTGCCAGATGCCGATTAATCCTTTCAGCATCCGGGGCGCCCGGCGCCAAAGACTACGACATGATTGACAACGGTATCGCGAGCCATGCCAACAAACGTATTTTTGAGCATTTGAAACGGAGTGATTGTGGACGGAAGCTGACATTTCGCTTCTCTGACGCCTATGCCAGGGGCTCTGCCCGCGTCGGAAAAAGCAGTCCTGAAAAATTTGCCATGATCGACGTCGAAACAATCGGCAAGCTTCGCTCACCACACCATGTTCTTTTCTATACTCGTGCAGTGATGGCGCAAGGCAGCGACTACCCGATGTTCCGATTGCCATGGGCGCGGTCGGAAGCAGAATCGTGGTCAGACGTCAAACGGCGATGGCTGGGTGCTGCGGAACGGATCAGCACTGAACTGCAACACGACTACGTCTTGGAGCCGATCGAAAATCCAGTGAACTCGGAAATCTTCTGGGTCAAGGTAAAGATCGTGAAGAAGGTTTCGGGGTGGAAACCCCAGAAGCTGTTTCCACGAGATGCAGCGCACGCAGTCTGCACTGTGGTGTCAGGCAAAGCAAAATCGCTTACAAGGCAGCAGTTGCATGAGCGTCGCGACTGGACACGGGCCGATCGGCGATAGGTTCGTGCAGCCATGATGATGTTTGGTAAAGGTCCTTCGCAAATACGCGGAGGACCTTATTTATTTGAGGTCCAGATTTCATTTAAGGTGCCATTGAAACCGCACCATCTCATTGACAGATCGTTGCCAAACACCCCTGCGCAAACGTGCGGTCCAGTGCGCATCATTCTGAACCTCCAAATTTTGATAGTTGTAGAGGTAAGTGCTATTTTGGCCTTGTTTCTCGGGTCTTCCACCACTAAACGGGTCGACGGAGACGTGGCCGAGTGGTCGAAGGCGCTCCCCTGCTAAGGGAGTAGGCCCGGAAGGGTCTCGAGGGTTCGAATCCCTTCGTCTCCGCCATTTTTTCGCCGTAAGATGCTGATAAAGAATGAGAAAATAATATACTAAGTTTTTTAGATACAGATACGGATACAGTTTTCTGGCGCTTGCAAGAAGCCAGGATCCAACTTCCGTTTTTGGGGAATAACCCGTGCGTCAGCGCGCTTCCGTTAGCTTGCCGGGCTCCCCAAAACATGACTTTCTGAGTTTTTAATTAAAGCGGCGAACAGACTCTTGGCGTCCGTGCCGCGCTGGGCGAATAGTCGACCGATACGGGTGAACTATTAATTCCGCAGAATCTTCGTATTGCAGTCCGGTGGCAGGCAGCATGGTTGGCCTTTTCATCAAACCCGCAAATACGTCACTTCAAATTGCTTTACGGCACGGTGCTCCTGAAACCTGTTCGCGAGGTTGAAAGCATCCCCAGCAGGGAAATGCTGAAAAATATCCAGACCACGATCCAGAGAGACCTTCCACCCGGTATCGGTCACGATATGACGAGCATGGGCGGTGCCAGATCCATCATAGCTCCACGAGAACTCCACCCCGGCAGCCTCACACGCCGTAACGATAGCATCGAGGAACTCGCGCTGCCTGGCCATATCACCGTCATTGGGCGCGGTGATCAACTCGACGGAAACAAGATCTTCCGGTGCCTTCTGGCGAATGATCATTTCCATCAGATCCATCATGTTGCGGGCTTGATGAAACATCCGAATGTAAGGATCGGTGATCACAATCTTAGATGCGCCCTTCAGCCAAGGTCCAAATAGTTTTTCGAATGTAATCCCCCTCCGGTTTTCCTTAACAACGATGTGCCCCTCGCGCGGGAGCGCCTTGACTGCATCAACGGCGCCATCCGCTTTATCAGATCCGTCCGGCGTAGCAGTTCCAGTACTCGAATGATCGGTCTCGATGACATCGACATCCTCACCATCATCTTCTGATGCTAAATTCTTGTAGTAGAATTTCGGGTACTCATCTTCTTCCAAAGTGGTGATGGAGCACTGATCGCCACTTGGTCGCACAAAGTGAAAGTCCGTCGCTGGATATGTGCTGTCTATCCGTTTCAGCTGATCCTTGACGCGCTTACGGCTTTCGATGGCCAGTGACAGCAACTCTTCGATTTCTGTCTCGCTAGCTCCACCATCCGGAAACAGCAGCTTCAAGAATCCTGACATCGTTTTGTTGATGGCATCGCGATCTCGCGTTGAAATCTGACTGCCCAGTTTGAACCCGGCCTCTTGGTAGACGAGAGACAGATCGTCATTGCGCAGGTGGCGCAGAATTTCAGCGAGGTAGTCGACAATCAGGCCATAACCCTCGGAGAACAATTCACTACGGATAACCTCGATTTCCCAGCCTGGAAGGTACGCATGAATACGGTCAATAAACGCTGAGTCGTGAAACTCTGCGGGCAGTTCTTCGAAGAGATCTGAGTTCTTCAGCATATACGGTACGTTGTGTGCCGTGTTGCCGACAAAGGCAAAACTGGCCTCTGCCCCCATGGTAGAAACACCGCGGGAAAACGACTTGTTCGCCATGTAGTTTTTCATGATGTCGACTAGCGCTTTTTGTGGCTTTTTCGTACGCCCCGCGAATTCGTCAAAGGCAACCACATCCCAATAGCCCACAAGCCCAATTTTACCGTTGCTGTTGTTCACGAATAGCTTTGGGACTGACACCTCACCGCCGGAAATCAGCTGTCCGTGCGGGGAAAACTCAGAGTAAACGTGTGACTTGCCCGTTCCCTTTGGGCCAAGTTCTATGAGATTATAGTTGCGCTCAACAAATGGAATGAGCCGCATCAACTGCAAGAGCTTGCCGCGCTTGCCAAACTCATCAGGGTTGAGACCAATGCTTTGCATCAGAACATCGATCCACTCATCCGTCGTGAATTTGCCGCGGGCCTCAGTGTAGATATCAAAATCTACCCCTGCCACCTGGATCGGCTTCAAAGTATCGACGGTCCAGGGCGAAACGCCCGACTGTTCGGCGAACTCGTAGCTGACGTCAGAAATGCACCATACGCCCGTGACAAGAAGTTTCGGGTGCGCTTTGATTGTGCCTGAATCGATGGCGACCTTTTTGATCGACAGATTTTCAAAGACGGCTTCATAGGCATCGGTTTTTTCGTTCAGCGAAACGTAAACTCTATCAATGACCTTGTAGCGGCCCCGTTCTTTGATCTCCGATTGGATCAAGCCTGACTGGTTCCGGTGAACGTAGTGCTTCCTCAAGATCTCTTTGACAGTCTCAATACCGGTTGCGATAGATGCCTCGTCATCGGTCGCACAGTACTGGCCCAGCAAGTATTCCAAGACGTAACTCGGAACAATTGCGTTGCCTTTGACCGTTTTCACAAGGTCTTTGCGCACAGCATAACCGGCAAAATGTTCGTTTATCTTATCGTCTAGAGCACTCATTTGTGTGTCCCTCAAAAATCGAAATCAGTGGTAATGCCGCGCCGGAGTTCAAACCTCTGGCTGGCATAGTCCTGGAAATGGCTGGTCTTACCGACGCGCTCACGCAGCTTCAGAAAAACATCCTGATTGTTAAACTTGTCAGCCAATCTTGAGAGCAGAAATTTGCGAGGTAGCTCACGCTCGCGTGCACTTTCAGACCGGAAATCGAAAGTCAGTTCATGCTCATCAGAAATCAACTCACCAGACTCCGAGTAAATCCCGGCCACCAGCTCGCGAGGCTGAATTTTGTCTGTCACAGCTTGCGCCTGATAAAAGTTCACCGCGATTTGGCCAGATGTAATCAAGTTCTTACCGGAGGTGACAATCTGGACATCGACTGTCTTAACATCGCTGTCCCGCCGCTTACCAACCCGTATGACAGGAACAATCACTTCTTGAAGGCTGGCACCACCGTGCACAAAGCGGCTGCCAGACCCTTTGACACGCAGGCGATTGATGGATTTAGGAATAAGAACTTCCATATCACCGTTGAGACCAAGCTGCTGGGATGTGAATTTCTTCGTTCCTGGGGTTTCGCTCAGGCCCTTGCCCAGAACAAACCGGCGGTTGCGGACAAGGATGTCACGTCCTTCCACGTCCGCTATGGAAAAGTCAGTGTCGGCAAGTTGGCGATGCTGATACAGAAACCCATGATCTGCGGTGATCAGGATATTTGAAAAATTTGCAGACGTCAGTTTCCTGACGAGCAGCACCAGATCCTCAATGGCATCCTCCGCCGCTTCAGGAAGGCGGTCCTCCGTCGCGAGCTTGTCGCCAACGACATCAATACGATCATGGTAGACGTAAACTATGTCGTGATCACGAAACAGCTCTTTGCCCGCATCCGTTCGCATTGCCATGACGTCTTCGGCCTTCAGTGCCTTTACCCGGTCTCCTGCGCGGCCTGTATCCAGAATCTTCTCCCTGTTGACCCGGCCTTGGGTTGAGACTTCGCCGTCAAATACACTGCTATCCTCTGATATCTTGAGCGCCTTATTAGGCAAGAGGGATGCCATGCCAAGCTGTGTATAGCTGGGAAGCGCACTCAGCATGGGTTTCAGTTCAGCCTCAAAGCGGTTCAGCCCCCTGATCTGCGACAGCAGTTCATCAGCAACTTCATAGCGCAGGGCATCCGAGATGATGACGACAACCTTCTGATCCTTGCGACGGTATTCTGCGGCCTGATCGCGATAAAAATCAATCTGGCTGTTCACACCGGATATTTTCCACGTGTCCAGCGTGTCCACCTGATCCTGCCAGGCATTGTTCAGCGTCAGCAGGTAACTGTTGGAGTAGCGGTTTTCGACGCTGTCAAAGAGTTCCGACAACAACGACGCATGGCCGCTCTTCTGCATGTGAAAGATGAACTTGCGATAAAACTGATCCAGCCGATACCAGCTTGAGACATAGCGTTTTACACCTTCAGCCGGGCTGGTCATACCCAATGTTGCCTCTGCCAGAGCCTGCTGAAATTCAGTGGCGAACCCAACCGCAAGGTAAATATCCTCGTATTTCTCATACCAATGGCTTTGGCGACGTTCCCGCACCCATTTCAGCACATCTGCCGGGCTGACGGTCTGCTTGCTGAGACCGTGAACGATTTGTCGGATGATCTGTCGGTCGATTTCCTCGAAATGATCGATGGACATCAGTGCCCGCAGGTCGCGTTCTGCAACATCCTGTTTGATGGCCAGAAGATCAGCAAAGCGATCCGACAGGATTTCAAAGTCCTTGCTGCCGGTCTTGTCGTTCTTCCATCGGCGGAACATCAAGAGGGCTTCTGAATTCAACTCCCCGTCTTCGCCCAGGCCCATCGCATAACACGACTTGAACAGCGTGATCGCAAAGTCCTCAAGATCCGGTGCGTCAGAAACATAGGCGTAGGTATTGCCGATTTGCTTCCACAGAAACTCCGTCAGCCCAGCCCGTTCCAGCACACGCATGCCGTCATCACGGTCGTTCGCAAGATCCCCCAGCAAGGCTTCGACGACGGTATCCAAGCCACCCTGGGCGCCGACGCACACGGACAACATTCGCTGCCGTACCTGCGTCTGTGTATCCCCCGGCTTCACAACCTTCTTCAGCTCATCAATCCGGGCGTTTGAGCGATAGAACTCCATGTGATCGCGAACGACAGCCTCAAACTGTGTGGGCAGACCCAGCTCACTCAACCAGATCGCGGCCTGATCTGCTTTGAACTGAGTGGTCGCCAGCTGAATATCCAGCAGCCAGTTGTCCTTCATCTCGGGCTCTGGCCCATCATGATAGATCAGGAACTTGGCCTCCGGTTCCTGCCGCAGGATCCGGTACTTCAGGCCGAACTGGTTGTTTACGATTTCGACCTTTGTGACTCCATCCAGATCCGCCGCCTCATAGGCCTCTCGCATGTCGCGGGCAGCATCATACCAGAACACCACCCGATGCTCGTCAAACAACCGCTTCAGCGACCCTGTGATCCGATCTTCCATCAGCTCAGCCCCGGTATCTTCTTAAGCGCCGTGCCAAACAGCGGATAGTTGGCCTTGACCCCGTCATCCAGATCGATCTCGATCTTCTGTGTGGCCAGCGGATAGATCACATCGCGTTCCCAATCCGACAGCTCGTCAATGACCTTACCGACCCGGTCGATCTCTTTCAGCGCTTTGGTTTTGACCGATTGACTGGCATCCGGACTATCCGACAGGCGCTCCTGTTCGGCACGATACCCTTCCAGCTTGCTGCGGTATTCACGTAGATATTCGTTCAGCACCACCGACACGGTGTCGGCCCGATAGCGGTGCATGTAGATCAGCGCGTTGAACGTGCCCTTGGAGCTGGAGAACATCCAGTAGATCGGGCGCTTCTTGTAGCGCTTCACGTGGTCGGCGTAGAAATCCTTGGTGAAGTATTTGCGGATGTCTTTGCCGAGCGCGTCCTCGATATAGCGCAGGTTCTCGCGGAAATGATCCTCGCCGAAGGTGGTGCGCAGGAACAGGCGGAAGCGCTCGGTGATGTCGTCGGGGAACCAGTCGGCGTCGAGCACGGGGATGACGTTGTCTTCGTCCGGCATAAACTGCGGCTGGGGGATGCGGGCGAGGTAGTCGGCCAGCGTTTCGCCCTGATTGGCGAGGATCAGGCCCGGCGCGTCGAGGCTGTAGCGGCCGAACATGCAGCCCACGGCGTAGGAGAGGAACTCGGCCATGGTGTCGGCGCGCAGGCGGGTCTCGTTGGCGGCGGCGTCGTTCTTGATGCCATAGCGATAGGCGGGGTTGCAGGTGAGGGTGATTTCGTTCAACGGCACCTCGGGGGTCAACTCGTCTTGTAGGCCATAGGCGTCAATGAAGATGCGGTTGTTCTCCTCCTCCAACGTGCGCATCTCGTCCGTCATGGACTGCCAATGAGTGCGGAGGGTGGCGTAGCTGTCCGCCAACCTATCGCCGCGATGATCGGGCAAGAGCAGCGGGAGCGTTGTGAAATCCCATGAGGTTTCGTATGCGTCCCAGTCGGAGCGGCTCAAGCCAATTATCGACTCGGCATTGCTATCAATGGCAGCGCCCTGATTTTCCTTTAGTTTGATGAAAGGGAGTCGCCCCATATTGGTTAAGCGGTAATCCAAAGTTGGGCTAAGCGCCTCTAAAAGGCTGGAGACTATTGGAGAATTCATAAAAGCAGAAAGTTGTGGGAGGTGCTTCGGGTCTCCGAAAATTGATGGAGCCGTAGAGTCGAAAGTCTGGCCGTTGTCGTAGTATCGTATTGAGAAAGAACCTGAGCTAATCCGGCTCCAACTAAGTGCTTGCTCGAAGTAGCGCGTCGATGCTCTCATGACCGAGCGGTCACTGCTTTTCAGCTCTGCCCCCTCATGTTTCCACATGATTACTTTTTCGTTGTTCCCATACCATTTTCGGTATTCACCTCCTTTGCGATGAGGCACCCAAGTCGCCATTCTATCTGTGTCAGGAGACTTCTCAGAATTGAACTTGGCCGTGGAGGTTTCGTGCCATTCGCGGAGGTATTTGTCATTGTCGCCAGTGGTGAGGCCCTCTCTCAGAGCGAAGTGTTTTCCTAATTGAGCGTTTTGATCAGCGAAATGCCTTAGCTTCAATTCGCTTAACCAGTATGCGATTGGGCTTCCCGGAATCTGGCTAAAAACCGCGGAAGAAACGCGGTTAAGTCTTTCGTTCTTAGTCGGAAACTCGAAAGGCACTCCATCATCATCGGTTTCGAAATACCTGACGCAGCAAAAATCTCCGGCCAGATCTCGGGCTCTGAGCTTTCTAAAAACGTAAGCGCGGGCTGATCACCCATCGGTTAGCGGCTTGACTGTGTTTGCATGGTGGGAGCGGTCAGTCTATCAGCTTT
>NZ_JAIMIA010000131.1 GCF_019966495.1 Tateyamaria pelophila
AACGCATGATCTTCTCTCCTGAATTTTGAAACCATACCGCCACAGCGGGTTTCAAAATTCAGGAGAGAAGATCAGAGAAAGATTCGCTGAAGCGGACCGGCTAGAAGCCGGTGGCTTCGATCCATTAGGTGGAAAGTAAACCTGCCATCCGGGTCCTGGTCCCGCCCTTGCTTGACCGGGTTGTAAATCCGCACCGTATTCATGCCCGTCGTCCCGGACTGCATTTGCACCTGTGGCCAGTGAATGCCAGGCTCGAAGTCCGTGAACTGGCGCGCAAGATGCAAGCCCGTGCCCCGCCAGTCCAACCACAGATGATAGAACGCAACCGCCATCACCATCGATCGCATTCGGAAATTGAGCCAGCCCGTCGCATTCAGATAACGCATGCACGCATCCACAAACGGCAGCCCTGTCTCACCCGCCTGCCACGCCGCAAGACGCACCGGGTCAGGCGTGCGCGGCCGCAAACCTTCATAGGCCGAGTGCAGGCACTGGTATTCAAGGGTCGGTTGATCTTCCAGCTTTTGTACAAAGTGATCCCGCCATGCGAGCCGCGCCTGAAAGGACTTGAGCGATCCGCCCCAGCCTGCTTGCGCGCCCTTGACCTCGCGTTGCCGCACCGCCGCCGCCTGCGCCACCTCACGCCCACTCACACAGCCGAAAGCCAGATAAGGAGACAGGCGCGAACACGCGGCCTCACCGGTCACGGGCGAGGACATGTCGCGGCGATACGTGCGCCCCCGGTCCATCAGGAAACTGCCCAGAAGCGACAAAACTGCGGGCCGCCCGCCAGTCTGCCGTCCGGGGCACTGATCAGGGGCAATCAATCGCGGCACCGGGTCCGAAACGGCTTGCGGTCCGCACAATGTCATAGGCATTTCGCATTGTGGGGCCCGCATGAACGCATTGCGACGCACCGCCCAGCCGTCGCGCCCGTTCAGGCGGCGTACCACACCCGACTGCGCGACCTCCTCCCAGATCACACCGTCCGCCCGGCACCATTCCGCCACCTCCCGGTCGCGGGCATAGGTCCAGCCATTGCCGGTTTCCTCGTGGCTGAAAATCCGGTCAAAGCCGGTCTGATTTTTCAGACCGGACAACACGTCAACCGCGCGGCCGACGCGGATTGTCAAGTCAACGCCCAAGGCGCGCAAGTCCGCAGCCACGGCTGCCACGCTTTCCATAACGAAGTCGAACTGGCGCCCTGAAACGTCTGGCTGGGCCCAGTAATCCGGCTCGTATATATAAAGGGGAACGATCTCCCCGTGCGCCGCCGCAAGGGCAAGCGCTGGGTGATCTTGCACGCGCAAATCACGTTTGAACCAAAGAACCGACGTCATGCGCGTGCACTTAGGCCGTCTCGCGGCCCGGACAAAGGTCAGTTCGTCACAACTGGCGCATCTGCGCCTTTCAATTCGCCACTCGAAGCTTCGTCCGTCACTGAACCAGTACCAAATATGGAGACGCCTAGTACGATAATGGCTACGGCGACCACCGCCAAGGCGATGCCCACCAGAGTGGGACGATGACGTTTGACCTGCTTTTCGATGTCTGTGTCGGATGCCGACATGATGGACTCCTTTGCATCAGCGTGTAGGGCGTCTTGAAGCCCTGTGTTCGTACCATTAACGTTCACCAAACCAAAAAGTTCCCAGTACAAGGCCGGACCAGATGCGCGACGCGAGCCCCCAAACGATTTTTCTTGCCGACTATACCCCCTTCGGCTTTCAGATCGAAAAGGTTCACCTGACCTTCGATCTGGCCCCTTCAGCCACCCGCGTGACGTCGCGCATTCGTTTTGCGCCGAACCCCGAGGCCTCGGACAAGACGTTCTTTTTGCATGGCGAGAACCTGTCGTTGATCAGTGCCAAAATCGACGGTCAGGCAGTAACGCCCACGCTCACGCCCGAAGGCCTGACCTGCGATGTGCCTTCGATCCCTTTCACCTGGGAAGCAGAGGTGCAGATCGATCCCGCCGCCAACACCGCCCTCGAAGGGTTGTATCTGTCGAACAGCATGTACTGCACCCAATGTGAAGCGGAAGGATTCCGCAAGATCACCTATTACCCCGACCGCCCCGATGTGATGAGCGTCTTTACCGTGCGGATCAACGGCCCACACGGCACGCTTCTGTCCAACGGAAATCCGGTCGCCTCGGGCGATTGCTGGGCCGAATGGCACGATCCCTGGCCCAAGCCTGCTTACCTCTTTGCGCTGGTCGCAGGTGAGCTTGTCGCCCATCGCGACGCCTTCACCACAAATGAAGGGCGCTCGGTCGACCTCGCCCTTTATGTCCGTCCCGGCGATGAGAACAAATGCAGCTTTGGCATGCAGGCCCTGAAGGACAGCATGAAATGGGACGAGGACGTCTATGGGCGGGCCTATGATCTGGACGTGTTCAACATCGTGGCGGTGGACGATTTCAACATGGGCGCGATGGAAAACAAGGGCCTGAACATCTTTAACGCCTCTGCGGTGCTGGCCAGCCCCGCAACCTCGACCGACATGAACTTCGAGCGGATCGAGGCGATCATTGCGCATGAGTACTTTCACAACTGGACAGGCAACCGGATCACCTGCCGCGACTGGTTCCAGCTTTGCCTGAAAGAAGGGCTGACGGTGTTCCGCGACAGCCAGTTCACCGCCGACATGCGCAGCGCGCCGGTGAAACGGATCTCGGACGTGATCGACCTGCGCGGGCGGCAATTCCCCGAAGATCAAGGGCCCCTGGCCCATCCGGTCCGGCCCGAAAGCTTTCAGGAAATCAATAATTTCTACACCGCGACGGTCTATGAAAAAGGAGCCGAGGTCATCCGCATGCTGCACACGCTTGTGGGCACCAAGGCCTATGCTGCTGCCCTCGATCTCTATTTTGAGCGCCATGACGGGCAAGCCTGCACGATCGAGGATTGGCTGACCGTGTTCGAAGACAGCACCGGGCGCGACCTGAGCCAGTTCAAACGATGGTACAGTCAGGCCGGCACACCCCGGGTCGCCGTCACCGAAAGTTTTGCAGACGGCACCTATACGCTCACCTTCGCGCAGTCCCTGGCACCCAGCGCCACGACACCGGACCCTCAACCGCAGGTGATCCCGATCGCCGTGGGTCTGTTGGCGCCGGACGGCAGCGAGGCGATGGGCACGCAGGTCCTCGAACTGACGCAAGCTAGCCAGTCCTTCACCTTTTCCGGTATGGCCGAAAAGCCGGTGCCGTCTATCCTGCGCGGGTTCTCCGCGCCGGTGGTGCTCGACCACATGGCGGATCACGCGTTCTTGCTGGCCCATGACACCGATCCCTTCACCCGGTGGGAAGCGGGCAACAACCTGGCCCGGGCGTCACTGATCGCGACGATCACCAGGGGGACGGATCCCGATCCGGCCTGGATCAACGGCATCGCGGGCATATTGACCGACGCAAATCTGGACCCAGCCTACCGGTCCCTGATGCTGGACCTTCCGGGGCAATCGGAATTGGCGGCGGAACTGCATCGCGCAGGGCACACCCCCGACCCCGATGCCATCTGGACGGCGGTCCATGGGCTCAAATACGCCTTGTCCGACGCGATGGCCGACGCCCTGCCCGCCCTCTATGCCGCACATCAGGTTTCAGGGCCCTACGCACCCAATGCAGAGCAATCCGGCAAACGCGCCTTGGCCAGCGCGGTTCTCACGCTGCTGACGCGTCAGGACGGCGGCGATCAGGCGCAGGTACAGTACGACACCGCCGACAACATGACGCTGCAATTGGGCGCATTGGCCAATCTGATCCGCGCCGGGCGCGGCGACGCCGCACTGGCCCGTTTTGAGGCGCAATGGAAAGAGGACCGGCTTGTGATGGACAAATGGTTCGGGCTCCAGGTGGGGGTCGCGGAACCGGACGATGCAGCTGACACCGCCAAGGCGCTGACACAACACGCTGCGTTCAACTGGAAAAATCCCAACCGGTTTCGCGCCACGC
The DNA here is from genome assembly GCF_019966495.1 of Tateyamaria pelophila. Lineage (GTDB taxonomy): Bacteria > Pseudomonadota > Alphaproteobacteria > Rhodobacterales > Rhodobacteraceae > Tateyamaria > Tateyamaria pelophila. The sequence continues at coordinate 3,959 of NZ_JAIMIA010000131.1, forward strand.
TGGGCGCTCTGGCCGCGCATCATGCCGGATTTCACGCCAAGGACGGCTCCGGCTATGCGCTTCTGGCCGATTGGCTGATCAAGCTGGACCCGGTCAATCCGCAAACCACGGCACGCATGTGTTCCGCCTTCCAGACATGGCGGCGCTATGACACGATCCGGCAATCGCTGATCCAAAAGGCGCTTGAGCGGATCGCGTCCACACCGGATCTCAGCCGCGATACCACCGAAATGATCACCCGTATCCGCGAAGCATAATGCAGGCCCCTTTGTCCCTTCTCTGTTCGAGGAAATCCCGGGGAGCGCGAGGGGCTGGCCCCTCGCTCCGACAGGGCCGAATCGCGGAGTTCGATCTGGTCCCCTCGGCAGCACCGCTCTAAACTGCCGCACAATAAATCAAACGAACCATCGAAAGAGGCCCCCGAATGAGCCAACGCCCCATCTGCCTGATCACCGGCGCCTCTGCCGGCATCGGCGCCGCCTGCGCCCGCCTTGCAGCCCCCGACTACGACCTCGTGCTCAACTACCGCGCAAACCGCGCTGACGCCGAAGCCGTGCAACGCGACGTCGAAGCCGTCGGCGCGACCTGCGTGATCGTAAAAGGTGACGTGTCCAACCCGGAAGACATCCAGACGATTTTTCAGGCGGCGGATGACGCGTTCGGTCGGGTCGATGTGCTGATCAACAACGCGGGCATCGTGGGCACCAGTGCCAAATTGACCGAGATGGACCATGCAAGGATCGCCCAGATCATGAACGTCAACGTGATCGGCGCGATGCTGGTGGCCAAAGAAGCTGTGATCCGGATGCAGGCAAAGGGCGATGGCGGGGCGATCATCAATGTCTCGTCCGCGGCGGCCAGGCTGGGCTCGGGCAATCAGTACCTCGACTATGCCGCCTCCAAAGGGGCAATCGACACCTTCACCAAGGGGCTGTCTGACGAGGTGGCAGGTGACAATATCCGCGTGATGTCGGTCCGCCCGGGTATCATCCTCACCGACATACACGGCAAAGGCGGCGAGCCGGACAGAGCCACGCGGATGGGCCCCAATGTGCCGATGAAGCGGGCCGGCACCGCCGAAGAAGTGGCCGAAGCCATCCTCTGGCTTGCGTCGTCCAAAGCCAGTTACGTCACCGGATCCGCTCTTGATGTCACGGGCGGGCGCTAGGCACAGATGGAGCCATACGCTTTCGAGACCACAGGCAGAAACAGGGCCACGCTGATCACGGTCGTGCTGGTGTGGCTGGCTCTCACGCTGTTCATCCTCGTGCTGGACGCGGCCTTTTGGCTGGTTGTTGTGATCGGTCTCTTCACCCTTCCGGCGCTCTACGACCTCTTGTCAGCACGTAAATCCGGCCTCGCGATGAGCAGCACGGGGCTCAGCTGGTTCTCGGGCAAACGCGAAGGCGCAATCAGCTGGGACCAGATCAGCCATATCCGGCTCGACACGCGGCTCGACCTGTCGGTGCGTACCACCGTCCTGCTGATCACGGGGCGCAAAATTCGCCTGCCGCTTGAGGCGACACCACCGCCAGATGCGTTCGAGAAAATTCTGACCGATCGCGGCATCAAAGTCGAAAGGCACCACTTTTCCCTGATGGGTTGACGTCCGCACTGTAACGCCGAACATCCGTTGTCGCACCGCGCGCAACGGGGTTTGGGGCAACGCCCCAAAACCAGCCAGCCGCGGGACGCGGATGAAAAACATCGCGCGCGCCGACAGGCGCTCAATCCAGAACGACCTGCGTCGACATCACTGCGGGACGCGCCTTTGGACGGGTCGTGCTTTTGGGCTGGCAATAGGGCTGTTTGCGCAGCCACCCGGCCATGTCCGCGCGCTTGGAGGAGGACCGCATCGGCCCCCAATCCGCACTGACACCGCGCCACTTGCTGTCACGGTGATGAATAACGCCGTCACGGGGCACTGTCGCCGCCATGATCCGAACCGCACAACTCAGGTTTGCAGCGCCATTTTTAAGAGCTTCCCCCGTGCCCACGTTACAGCCATAACCCCGCGCGGTTGCAGGCGAAATCTGCACCAGACCAAACCACTTCCCGCCACCGCCGACGGCCCGGGGCTTGTAGGTGCTTTCAAATTTGGCGAGCGCCGACAGAAACCCCACCCAAAAGGCGCGACGATCCTTGTCCGAAGCGGTTTCATAGGCCGGGCACCATTGTGAATAATCCGCAGGCACCATCTCGACGAGCGCGCTGCCATGCGATTTGAGTGCAGACAAGGCCGCCCTGTTCCATAACACATGTGCCGGTTGGTGGGTCCATCGGGTATGGGGCACTGTGGCTTCACGTACCGGCGGACGCACCGTTTCGATCGCCGGGCTTTGCGCAGCCGCTGACGTCGCCAAAGCGAGAAAAAGTACAAGGATAATTCGGCACATGCCGACAAACATAGGATGCAAATTACACCGGCGTCTACGATCCAAATGTTCCAGCCTTTCGGCAAGGCCCTGAAATAGGCGACAATCCGCACTCCAGAGGCAACTCTGTCTCCCGTCTGAGCAGGGAATTCAGAAAAACGCCGCGCCGTTTGACGGGTGTTGACGCCTAAACGCCCTGATTGTGTCCCAATTCCCTGACATGCTGTTTCCGATAACGAGTATTGGAATTTCAGAACAATGGCATTTGCAGAACGTCTTTTCGCGCCCTTGGCGCAAATCCGCAGCAAGCTGCACGCGCCGTCACAGCAGGTTGCCCGAAACGGAATTTCCCACGCAACCAAACCCACCGGCGAACGACACGCCCGCACCCAAATTGCTGCAGCCCTCGAATGCTCCCTGACCATCCCCTGCCCGGACCCGACCGCCGAAGAGCGTGAACGCGATGGCCATCAGACACATGGGCTGAACCTGGCGCGGCAGGAAGATTGGAACGCGTTGTCCGTCGACATCACCCAAGCCGAAGCCAACAAATGCAAAACCATGGGCGGCATGTCGGTCGCGGAGTTGCTCGCCTTTGGCGCGCGTGCGGATGTCGTGGGTGCCGCCGAGCACGCCCTCCTGTCCGGCAAACCCGACCGAAACGCGCCTTTGATGGTTGGCATCGAAGCGCTTGAAGAGGTTCTGGCCGAGCATCCATCCGACCCTGTCATCGCCGCGATCGTGGCCAAGGCCCATATGGATATCGGGTGGGCCTGGCGCGGCACGGGCTGGGCAATCGAGGTTCCGGCGCAAAACCGCGAAGCTTTTGACGCACATTTCGACCGGGCCGCTGACATCGTTGCGCCATTCGACGGCAAAGAGATGAAATCGTCTCTGATTGCCTCCACACGATGTGGCTTGACCGCCGGCAAAGGCAGCCCGACCGGGACCATAATCCGAAATTACGAAAGCTGGATCGACTTCGATCCAAAAAATACGCAGGCGATGCGGGCAATGGGAAGCCACCTTTTGCCCCGGTGGCGCGGCACCTATGAACAGCTGGAACTGGCGGCCCGGCGCACTGCGGGGCGCACCTACGATATCTGGGGGGCTGGTGCATATGCGTGGGTCCTGTTGGATGCGATCTCGGTTGACCCTGTTGCGTGCGCGCGCCTCGATCTCGATTATTTCCTCGACGGTTTGACAGATATCCTGCGGCGCTGCCCGGATCAGTATACCGTGAACCTTCTGGCGGCCTATTCCGCCATCACGATGGGCTCTACCCCTACAGGTCATGACGAGGCGGATCAAATGCGCGCCCAGATAGCCGATGCTGCGGGCTGGATCGTCAAAGATCACCTGACCGAGTTGCACCCGATGCTGTGGGCCCATGCGGCACGTGGTTTTGACAATGCGCTCAAGGTGCGCTGTCCCGACCGCTTTGCCGCGTCGGGCTATGCGGATGCGCTGCGCTATCTGACCGATCTGTTTCGCCGCGAACTGGCCTCCGGCCAGCAGATCTCCTTTACCGAACACGGCGTGGTGGCGCAGACCCGTTCATGACCTGGCAACGTTTTGCCGCGCATTCGGTGTGGCAAAGCGACATCAAGCTACCTTTGCGCGTAAGACATCGCACGGATCAATGACCGGGGTCATGGATGCCCCTTTCAGCCGGAATGCAGCAGAAGGGGATCGTCCGATTGAAGTATCAACTCGAACAGAAGCGTTGAAGTGCACGGCAAGGTCAGGCGAACACCGGTGAGACATTCTCCCTGCACACCTTACACCCGCCGCGCCGCCCCCGCCAAAAGTGCACGAGAATAGACCTTGTGTGCGCCCAGCAGGCTTTGGAACACGGGTCCAAGCGTCGGCTTGCCACCGCGTCCGGGCACCGGCACAACCACGGATCCAAAGCGCAAAACATCTGAGCCCGCCTGCAACCACGACAGGGTTCGCCCGCTCCTGTCCTGCATCAGCAATTCGTCACGACGACGATCGACCACCCGCCAAACGGCAAATTGATCCGCCGCACCGGATGCCAAAGCGGCCACGTCCGCATCGGTTGACGGGGCGCGCGCCGCGATCTGCAACACCAGCCGTTCGGCCCGAAACAAAGGTTGGGTGTAGAAAGCACGCACAAAACCGTCCAACCCCGCCTTTTTCGGATTGGCGCACTCAAAGCAGTCGGTGTATTGACCTTCAACTGCGGCATAAGGGGCGATCAGGCTGCCTTGCGGCACAGGAGTTTCATGAATGACCATCCGCGCAGCATGCACGTATGCCATCTGAAACAAAGGTGTCCAAGCGCCGCGCCCTCTTGCGAGAGACCCGCACCTGATCTACACCGCAAAGCGGCCCCAAACAGCGCGGTGAGACAATGCTTGATCTGACATATGAGACTCCGAAACCCAAAGTGATCGCAGGTGCGAAACATGACTGGGAACTCGTCATCGGGATGGAAGTGCACGCGCAAATCAGCTCGAAGGCCAAACTCTTTTCCGGCGCATCCACCACATTCGGGGCCGAACCGAATTCCAACGTGGCCTTCGTCGACGCGGCCATGCCCGGGATGCTGCCCGTCATCAATGAATACTGTGTCGAACAGGCTGTGCGCACCGGGCTCGGCCTCAAGGCGGCCATCAATCTGAACTCCGCCTTTGACCGCAAGAACTATTTCTATCCTGACCTGCCGCAAGGCTACCAGATCAGCCAGCTTTACCACCCCATCGTGGGCGAAGGCGAAGTGCTGGTGGAAATGGGCAATGGCGTCGCGCGTTTGGTTCGGATCGAACGTATTCATATGGAACAGGACGCGGGCAAATCGATCCACGACATGGATCCAAACATGTCCTTTGTCGATCTCAACCGCACCGGGGTCGCTTTGATGGAGATCGTCAGCCGTCCCGATATTCGCGGCCCCGAAGAGGCCGCCGCTTACCTTACCAAACTGCGCCAGATCCTGCGCTATCTGGGCACCTGCAATGGCGACATGCAGTCCGGCGCGATGCGCGCCGATGTCAACGTGTCAATCTGCCTGCCCGGCCAATACGAAAAATATCAGGAAACGCAGGACTTCGACCATCTTGGCACCCGTTGCGAGATCAAGAACATGAACTCCATGCGCTTTATCCAGCAAGCCATCGAAGTCGAGGCCCGCCGCCAGATCGCCATCGTCGAGGGTGGAGGCACAGTGGATCAGGAAACCCGGCTTTATGACCCCGACAAGGGCGAGACCCGCTCCATGCGGAGCAAGGAAGAGGCGCATGATTACCGCTATTTCCCGGATCCTGACCTGTTGCCGCTTGAGATCGAACAGGCATGGGTCGATGATATCGCGGCCGGGCTACCAGAACTTCCCGATGCGAAAAAGGCGCGGTTCATGGGCGATTTCGGCCTGACAGATTATGACGCGTCGGTGTTGACTGCCGAGGTCGACACAGCCGCCTATTTCGAAGAAGTGGCCGCCGGTCGCGACGGCAAGCAAGCGGCCAACTGGGTGATCAACGAGCTCTTTGGCCGGCTCAAGAAGGATGACCGCGACATTACCGATAGCCCGGTCGCCCCTGCCCAATTGGGCGGCATTATTGATCTGATCGGCAAGGGGGACATTTCCGGCAAGATCGCCAAGGACCTGTTCGAGATCGTCTATACTGAAGGCGGCGACCCGGCTGAGGTGGTCGAAGCTCGCGGCATGAAACAGGTCACCGACACCGGCGCCATCGAGGCGGCCGTTGACGAAATTATCGCAGCCAACCCCGCGCAAGTCGAAAAAGCGCGCGAAAACCCCAAACTGGCAGGTTGGTTCGTCGGTCAGGTGATGAAAGCCACCGGCGGCAAGGCCAATCCCAAGGCGGTGAATGAACTGGTCGCCAAAAAGCTGAACCCCTGATCAACGCCAGCAGGGATCGCGGCTGAACGCATTCGATTTGACGCCGACACGCGTTTGCGAAACAGTGCGGGCATGGAAAACATCACGCCCTTTCGCTCATCCGTTCTGACCGTGAAACCGGAATGGATCGACTATAATGGCCATCTCAACATGGCCTATTACAGCGTTCTGTTCGATCTCTGCGCGGACGAGGTTTATGAACAGCTGGGCTTCGGACCTGATTATCACAAGGCGACCGGCAACACGACCTATGTGGCCGAATTCCACGTTGCCTATATCCGCGAACTGCATGTGGACGATCCCGTGACCGTCACCTTTCAGCTGATTGACTTTGATGCCAAACGTTTCCATTCCTATCAGGAAATCTGGCACCGCGATGGTTGGCTGGCAGCCACCGGTGAAACATTGACCCTGCATGTGGACCAATCCGGCCCCCGCGTCGCACCCATGCCCCCGGATGTTCTGGAAAAGGTCACCCGCTTGCATGCCGCCCATGCCGATCTGCCACGCCCGGACCGCGTGGGCGCCAGTATCGGAATACGCAGGCGTTAATTTCGAAGAGCATCCGCAAAATTAGGCAGAGACCACACTTTTGCGTATGCGAACAACGCTGCCGGGGTTTCCACTGCTTCGGCAGACCGCTATATCGGGTCGATACGCTGAGAGAGGCAAGCCATGTCCGCTTGGGAATACAAAGTTGTGCCGGCCCCGACAAAGGGCGTCAAGGCGCGGGGCATCAAAGGCCCCGAAGCCCGTTTTGCCTATGCGCTCGAAATCCTGATGAATGACATGGGAGCCGAGGGTTGGGAATTTCAGCGCGCTGAAACGCTGCCGTCAACGGAGCGGGCCGGCCTGACCGGAACAACGACCGAATGGCGCAATATGATGGTGTTTCGCCGTGCATGCGCCGAAGAAGCCGAAGAATTTGAGCGCGAACTGTTGCCGGCGCCTACGGTCGAAGCGGAACCCGAACCCGACATGGACGCGTCGACGGTTCAGAAACGGGAAGAGCACGATATGCCCCGCGTTATTTCGCACTCCGCCGACGGCGCCGACGAATTCGAACACGCCCGATCAACCGTTGCCCCCAAATCGCTCGGCCCGTCCGGCGGTGAGACGAAATCACCCATATAGCCCAACAAAGACAATGTGTCGCAAATTGATGCCCAAGATGTAAGCAGGGGCAGTTTCGAACCGGTACCTGTGCCTGATGTGAAAGCCGATGAGCCTCGGGAGGGAGGCTTATCGCGCAAAGAGTAGATTTTTCAAAATTAATGACTTATACTCGTGCGCCTGAATTGACCTGAGGTTTTCCCCTCAAATCACTTTGTATTCTTTGAGCGATACGACGCGGAAG
>NZ_JAIMIA010000132.1 GCF_019966495.1 Tateyamaria pelophila
GTCCGAACGCGGCGGCGACCGCGCAGCCTTCATGTACACCCTGATCGTCACCGCAAAAATGAACGACATCGACCCCCAAGCCTGGCTCGCTGACGTTCTCAAACGACTGCCCGACATGCCAGTCTCGCGCGTGCACGAGCTGCTACCATGGAACTGGAAAACCGCAGCACAAAACGTCAAGGCCGCATAAACGCGGTCCACGCCGGATGTTTACGATTTTGCGAAGTTTGAGGACAACGGATCGCTTGAAGCGCTGGCTGCGGCTCCGGACGGGACCCTCTATACCCTGCCCGAACGCTCCGGCGGCAGGGACGTACCTTTTCCGATTTATCGTTATTCAAGAGGGACTTGGGAGGTGATCGCCTTCTTGCCCCGACGCGGCTCCTTTCTGCCAACGGGGGCTGATATCGGACCTGACGGGTTGCTTTATATTCTTGAGCGGGCCTTTACGGCCCTTGGGTTTCGCAGTCGCATCCGACGGCTTGATCCGGCCGCACCCGGTGCGGGAGTTCAAACCCTGATCACAACGCCGATGGGGCTTCATGACAACCTCGAAGGCATATCTGTCTGGCGATCCAATACGGGTGCAACATGTCTGACTTTGGTGTCCGATGACAACTTCCTGGCGATCCAGACCAGCGAGTTGGTGGAATACGCCCTGACGGAAACCCTTGCAGGAGGCGCATCCTGCGACTAAGACGCCCAAATCCCGAGTCTGGGATCAAGTCGCCGCAACCTTGCTAAAACGGGCATCAGATATGACACGCGCACACCTTCCCGGCATCATTGCCATGGCCCTCATTGTGTTGGCCTCAAACATCCTCGTTCAATTCCTGTTCGGAAACTGGCTGACCTGGGGGGCGTTCACCTACCCGCTGGCCTTTCTTGTCACCGATATCATGAACCGCGTCTATGGCGCGGGCCCTGCGCGCACCGTCGTGTTCGTCGGATTTGTCGTCGGGCTGGTCTGTAGCCTGATCGGCACACAGATCATGGGCGAATTTGGTCCCTTGGTGACCATGCGCATCGCGCTTGGCTCCGGCATCGCGTTCCTGACGGCGCAATTGCTCGACGTCGGCATATTCTCGGCGCTGCGCCGTGGGGCATGGTGGAAAGCACCGCTTGTCTCGACCCTTGTGGGCAGCACCGTTGACACCGCCCTGTTTTTCTCGATCGCGTTTTCGGCGAGCTTTACGTTCATCCACCCTGCAACCGACGTGGCATGGGCCGGCGAGGTGTTACCGATCCTCGGGGTCGGCCCGATGGCGCCGCTTTGGGTGTCGCTGGCAATTGCAGACTGGGCCGTCAAGCTAACGCTGGCGCTGATTGCATTGGCACCCTTTCGCTGGGTCACAGCAAAAATTGAGCACACCGTCTAAAAGCGTTGACATTTGGCGCAGCTATGCGACGCTGTACATGAGTTCAACAAATGTAAAGGAGGTGATCCAGTGTCAAGAACGGTATTGGAGAGAGGTGTCGGAACAGCTTTGGAGGTCGCCTGCTGAGGCAGCCCTTACGCGGGCAAACCACCGGAGTGGACGGTGTCGTCTAACCGACCCCACCTCCTGAAACCATTCGATTGGGCCGCACCGAAACGTGCGGCCCTTTTTCGGTTCAATAGGAACATTTGCATGACACCGACGCTCTCCAGCCTGATCCTTTACACGTCCCGGATGGACGAGATGGCCCGGTTTTACGTCAACATTTTCGGCTACTCAGTTCACCCACTCGAAGGCGACCGAATTATCGAGTTACGCCCGCCGGCGCCGGGCATGACACTGCTGCTGCATCCGATGGGCAAAGGGCGCAAACAGGGTCAGACGCTGGTCAAGCTGACCTTTGCAACGGACGATGTCGCAGGTTTCTGCGCGAACTGCGCCGAAAAAGGGCTTGTCTTTGGCCCGCTGCACACGGCAGATGGCTATGTTTTTGCGAATGCCAAGGACCCGTCGGGCAATTCCGTCAGCGTGTCGGGGCGTTTGGCGTCTGGTTGAGGGCCAAGGGTAACCATGCTGCGGATCAACGACGACATCACCATTCAGGACTGGGAATTGAGTGAGCAATTTGTCCGCTCTTCCGGTCCAGGTGGGCAAAATGTGAACAAGGTGGCCTCTGCGGTGGAATTGCGATTCGAGGCGGCCCGCTCTCCGTCCTTGCCGGGGCCGGTCAAGACACGGTTGAAGCGGTTGGCGGGGCGGCGCTGGACGCTGGACGGAGCGCTGGTGATCCAATGCGAGGAAACCCGCAGCCAGGCGCGCAACCGCGACATCGCCCGCGACCGTTTGGCCGAGTTGATCCGCAAGGCGCTCGTGGCCCCCAAAAGGCGGATCGCGACCAGGCCGACGTTGGGGTCAAAGAAACGCCGCCTCAAGGCCAAGAAAGTGCGCGGCGAGGTCAAGACAATGCGCGGTCGCGTAGACCCCGAGGACTGAGCATGGCGGAGGATGCCTCCGCCTTACGGGGTTGATTGCGGATGACAGCGACCCCAAAGCCCGTAAGGTGGGCGCGTCGACTGCCCTTCTTTTCAACCCCAAAGGACACCATGCGCCCAACGGACCGGACCGGCCTTGCCATTATCCTGAGCCTTGTGGCGTTGACGTTGTTCGATGCCATGGGCCTGGTGATCAAACACCTGTCCGGCACCTATTCCGCAGCAGAGCTTTCGGCGTGGCGCAACCTGTTTGGTCTGATCCCGTCGATCATCGCATTGGCCGCCTCGCGCGGGTGGCATGCCAAAGGACGGATCTGGCGGATACGGCAGTGGAAGCTGGCATTGATGCGCGGCTTTATCGTGACCTTTGCACAGCTGTTTTTCTATATGTCGCTGGGCCGGATGGAATTTGCAACCGCCTCGACAATCACCTATGCCAACGCATTGTTCATGACGGCCCTCGCGGTGCCTTTGCTGGGCGAGCATGTGGGTTGGGTCCGCTGGAGCGCTGTGATGGTTGGCTTTGTCGGCGTCATATTTGTCATGCAACCAGGGTCAGACACATTCTCGTTGGATGCGCTTTTGCCGCTGGGGGCTGCGGCCTGTTATGCCTTGGTGGGAGTCACGGCGCGCCTGATGGACGACGATGTGCCAAGCCCACTTGTCAGCCTCTATTCCTCAATCTCTGCGGCCTGTGGCGCTTTGGTTCTGGCCCTTTCGCTCGGTGGGTTCACACCGGTCCAAAGCAGCACAGACATGGCCTGGATCATTGCCATGGGGGGGTTTGGCGGCACGGCTGTGCTGTTCCTGGTGGTCAGCTACCGCATGACCGAACAAAGCAACCTTGCCCCGTTCAGTTACTTCGGTATACCGCTGGCTTTTGGCCTTGGCTGGTTGTTTTTCGACGAGACCCCTTGGGATGCTTTGTTTCCGGGCGCCCTGCTGATCGCCATCGGTGGGCTGCTGATCATCTGGCGCGAACGTGCGTTAAGGGCAAAGCGACTGAGCTAAGCCTGCCCTATACGACGACGTCCAAGGCCTCTTGCTTGCCGACCCCGAAAACCCGTTTGTACCTTTCGATTTCGTCCTCTGGACCCATGGCCTTGTTCGGGTTGTCCGACAGTTTGACGGTGGGTCGCCCGTTTGCACTGACCGCCTTGCACACCAGCGAGAATGGAGCGAGCGCGTCGCCCTCTGTCAGACCAATGAAATCATTGGTCAGCATCGTACCCCAACCAAAGCTCGCCCGGACACGGCCTTTGAACTGTTTGTGGAGTTCCTCGATTTTGCCGGCGTCCAAGCCATCGGAAAAGATCACCAGCTTTTGCGTCGGGTCTTCGCCGCGCGCAGTCCACCAGTCTATCGCGATTTCCGCCGCTGCGGCAGGATCCCCGCTGTCGACCCGAATACCTGTCCATCCGGCAAGCCAATCGGGCGCATTTTCAAGGAAACCTTCGCTCCCGTACGTATCTGGAAGGATAATGCGCAGGTTGCCGTCATGCTCTTCCTGCCAATCGCTGAGCACGTCGTAGGGTGCCCGGGCCAGTTCCGCATCATTCTTAGCCAAAGCGGAATACACCATGGGCAGTTCGTGGGCATTGGTGCCGATGGCTTCCAAGTCCCGATTTTTGGCGATCAGGCAGTTTGAGGTCCCGACGAATTTTTCGCCCATACCTTCGTACATCGCTTGCACGGCCCAGTCCTGCCATAAGAACGAGTGTCGGCGGCGGGTCCCGAAATCAGCGACCCGCAGCCCGTCCAGTTCGCGTAATGTCTTGATCTTTTCCCAGAGTTTCGTCATCGCGCGGGCATAGAGCACCTGAAGCTCGAACCGGCCCATCCCGTTCAGAACCGCCCTGCCGCGCAGCTCCATCAACACGGCCAGCGCCGGGATTTCCCAAAGCATGACCTCGGGCCATGACCCTTCAAAGGTCAACTCGTACTGATCGCCACGCCGTTCCAGGTGATAGGGCGGAAGGCGCAAGGCTTCGAACCAGTCCATGAATTCAGGCGTAAACATCTGCCGCTTGCCGTAAAACGTATTGCCGCGCATCCATGTGCTTTCGCCGCGGCTGAGCGACAGGGATCGGATATGATCCAGTTGTTCGCGCAATTCGCCTTCGTCGATCAACTGCGCCAGTGGCACATGTTTGGATCGGTTGATGAGCGAAAAGGTCACCTGCGTGTCGGGTTTGTTGCGGAACACGGATTGGCACATGAGCAGCTTATAGAAGTCCGTATCTATCAAAGACCGGACAATCGGGTCGATCTTCCATTTATGGTTCCAGACGCGGGCGGCAATATCGACCATGTGGCGGTTCCTTGCTTGACTGTTAACCTTGTGCCAGAGGTTTGCGCCCGGCTGCAAGCCAAGGCGCGCGAAGACCGACACGGTCTTCGGCAGCAATCCGGCTCGGATTGCAATGCGGCTCCAACGTCGGCGGCAGGCGGAACGCAGACGCCGCGACGGCGTCTCGCCGTGATCCGCGTCGGATCACGAGGCCAGCTTGACCCCTGCCGCCTTCATTGCAGCACATGCGGCCTCCAATGATCCATCCAGATTGATCGCGCGGCACAGGTCCATCCGAACCGTCACGTCGAACCCCAGTTTTGCCGCATCCAGCGCAGAGAAGTTGACGCAAAAATCGGTGGCGAGACCAACCATCATCAGTTCAGATATCTCACGGGTGCGCAGATATCCTTCAAGACCGGTCGGCGTGGACCGATCATTCTCAAAGAAAGCAGAATAGCTGTCGATGCCTGCGCGGAAGCCCTTGCGCACGATCATCTCGGCCCGGTCAGTATGCAAGTCCGGGTGAAATCGCGCGCCTTCCGTCCCCTGAACACAATGATCCGGCCACAGCACTTGTGCACCATAGGGCATTTCCGTCACCTCATAAGGCGCGTGGCCATCATGGGACGAGGCAAAAGACGAATGCCCTGTCGGGTGCCAGTCCTGCGTCAGGACAACCGCTTGAGCCGCGCGCATCAATCCGTTGATTCCGGAAACAATCTGGTTTCCGCCGGGCACGGCCAAAGCCCCGCCCGGACAAAAGTCATTTTGCACATCGATCACAATAAGGGCTGTCATGACGTCTCCTCTGACAGGTGCGGGCGGGCGACACGCCCGCCTTACGGGTTTGTGGCGCACCCCGTGGCCCGGATCAACCCCGCGCCCTCTTGCAAGGCCCTGTGTGGATGCCTTATAGCGCTCCGACTTAGACTTGAATCGTTTGTTCTCCGCCTCTCGCTTTGGTCGAACGCGAAAAACGACCAATGATGTCTCAAGGAAAAGTCGAAACGCTTTAATTGCCAATCATGTACACAATCGCAGCCCTCTACCATTTCACGCGCTTTGCCGATCCCGAGGCCCTCAAGGGCCCGCTGGCCAAGACGGCGTGCAGTCACGGCGTGACGGGCACCCTGCTACTGGCCCCCGAAGGCATCAATGGCACCATTGCCGGCACACGCGCAGGCATTGATGCCGTATTGGCGCATATTCGAGCGCTGCCCGGATGTGATGATCTGGAATGGAAAGAAAGCCACAGTCCGACCCCACCTTTTGGCAAGATGAAAGTCCGCCTGAAGCGCGAGATCGTGACAATGGGTCAACCGGATGTCGATCCTGCTGCGCGCACCGGCCACTATGTCGAAGCCGCGGACTGGAACGAATTGATTGCCCGCGACGATGTTGTGCTGATCGACACGCGCAATGATTATGAAGTCGCCATCGGCACTTTCGATGGTGCCATCGACCCTGAAACTGCCAGTTTTGGCGAATTCCCCGCGTGGTGGGAGGCGAACAAGCATCGCTTTCACAACAAGAAGGTGGCGATGTTCTGCACCGGCGGCATTCGTTGTGAAAAATCGACCAACTATCTGCTCGGACAAGGCGTTTACGACGTCTATCACCTCAAGGGCGGCATTCTGAAATATCTCGAAGAAGTGCCGGAGGCGACGAGCACCTGGAACGGGGCCTGCTTTGTCTTTGACGGGCGCGTCAGCGTGGGCCATGGGCTCGAGGTCGGCCCGCACCAGCTTTGCCACGCCTGCCGCCGTCCGATCCTGCCGGAAGACCGGAGCCGACCTGAATATGAGGCCGGTGTCAGCTGTCATCTGTGTGCTGACGACACGACCGAAGAGGACAAAGGGCGCTTTCGCGAACGCCAGAAACAGGTGAATCTCGCGCGGGACCGCGGAACAGATCACCTGACCGGACGCATGGTCCCTGACAAAGGGTAGCTCGTCAAACAGCTTCAACCCATCTGCGCAAGCCTGCCAGAAATGCCAATTCTCATCTGTCTCGGGTTGGCCCGGCTGTTGTTGTTACAGGGTGAACGTGCGAAATCTTCTGGCTGTCTTTGTGGCGCTGATCGCCCTCTCAGGCGGGCTGTATCGCCGTTTGTTGACGGCTCCGGCCCAGCAACCAGAGCATGATCGCGATATTCAATCCATTCCATAAAATGCCGTTCCAGAACGCCATTTCGTAACTGCCCGTCACGTCATAGATCCAGCCGGACATCCATCCGCCCAGCGCCATGCCCATGATCGTCGCCATCAGCACGAACCCGACACGGCCACCGGCCTCGCGGGCGGGCATGTATTCGCGCACGATGACCGCATAGCTGGGCACGATCCCACCTTGGCTCAAACCAAACACCAGACTGACCACGTAGAGGGAAATGAGCGCATCTGACGGCAGGTACAGGACCAATGCAATGCATTGCAGGACGGATCCAATCAACAAAGTGCGCACACCACCCAACCGGTCCGCCAGAAGGCCAGACACAATCCGCGAGCCGACGCCTCCCAACAGCATCAGCGCCAGCATCTCTGCCCCGACGGCAGGGCCATACCCCAGATCGACGCAGTAGCTGACGATATGGACCTGCGGCATCGACATCGCGACGCAGCATCCCACGCCTGCAAGCCCCAACAACCACGCCAGCGCGCGCGGCGACAAGCCGACGGATCCCGCTCTGAGGTTCGAGGCGGCTTCGGCCGTGGCATAGGCCTCGTCCGACACCTTGCGTCGCAAGGCAAAGGCCAGAGGTACGACCACGAGCAAGGTCGCAAGTGCCAGGATCCCGTACACCACGCGCCAGCCATCTTCAGCCAGGAACCCTGCGAGGATGAGAGGCCAGAACGCGCCTGAGATGTAATTGCCACTGGCCACCAAAGCCACTGCAATGCCACGTCTTTTCATGAACCAGTGCGAGATGTCCGCGATGAGCGGCCCGAAGCCGACCGCCGTGAAAAAACCCACGAAAAGTTGCGCCAACGACAACATCAGAATGGATGTGCTCAAAATCGCCAGCCCGTAGGCCGCTGCGATCCCAAGGCCACATGCCACCAGCACCGGAGTGACGCCCCATCGGTCAACTGCCCGACCAATTGCAAAATTGCCCACCGCAAAACCAATCATCGTCAGCGTGTAAGGCAGGCTCGCCTCTGCGCGGCCAACACCGAATTCCGCCTCGACTGCGGGCATGACAACGATAATGGCCCACATCCCCACATTTGCGACGGTGGCGATGGCAAGCGTGAGAGCCAGGCGGCGCCACGCATATGGGCTGTCGAGCAAACTGTTTGTCATGTCCCTATCTGCGCCTGACCGGCATCCTGACGCAAGAGCCCGCGTTAATTCCGAACAATTCGATCTGTTAAGCGCAGGGTAACGGGACCCACGCTACCACTGCACTTGGGTGAAATTGAGGTGTGGGTATGAACGCGCAAGCAAATGCGCGGCCTATCATCATCAAGCGCAAGAAAGTCATTGCTGCCGGGGGGCATCATGGCGGTGCTTGGAAGGTGGCCTATGCGGACTTCGTGACCGCTATGATGGCTTTCTTCATGTTGATGTGGCTGCTGAATGCAACAACTGAAAAACAACGCAAGGGGATCGCGGACTATTTTTCGCCGACCATCCCGATCAACCGCATTTCCGGCGGTGGCGACGGCAGCTTTGGCGGCAACAGTGTATTTTCGGAAATGACGTTGCCACAAAACGGGACGGGAGCCACCTCCCAACGACCAACCGAAGCGCGGCAAGCGCGCGGCGAAACGGGGATGAGCGTCGATGGTGCGGGCCAATCCCAGGACCAGGAGGTGTTTACATCGCTTGAGGCAAGGTTACTCGGCAAGGGCGGCGAGTCCAAAGTGATGGAAAACGATTTTCAGCACATAACGACACGTCTGACAGATGAAGGTCTGGTTATCGAAATATTTGCGTTGCGGGATACGCCCCTGTTTGAGGGCGCATCCGATCGACCGACTGCGCTGTTGGAAAATCTGGCAAGGGTCATCAGCGAAACGGCACAGACCGTCGAAAACGGCATTGCGATCGGCGGCCATGTACCCGCGGAACCCGTTGTTTTAGCTGAGCCAAAAAACTGGCAACTGTCAGTCGCGCAGGCGAGTGCGATGCGCAAATTGATCGAACGGGCCGGCATTGAAACGACCCGGATCAAACGTGTCACAGGGCATGCAGACCGCGAACCCGCCGTGCGCAACCCAATGGCCATACGCAACAACAGGCTGGAGATCGTGCTGCTGCGCGATTAGCGTCCGCATCAGAATAGATCAGATTTTATCTGTTAGCCCGACATTAAGACGCGACGCCTAACTGTTGGCCCAATTCGGTCGATACAGCAGAAAGGCGTGTCCATGACGATATCTTCTTCGCTCAACGCAGGTGTGGCAGGGCTTCAGGCCAATGCAACGCGGCTTGCATCCATTTCGGACAATATCGCGAACTCCTCCACATTTGGGTACAAGCGGGTCAATACGGATTTCCATTCGATGGTGATTTCGTCATCTGGCGGTACCTACTCTGCGGGTGGCGTCCGGGCGACGACGTCCCGCCTGATCGACCAAAGCGGATCGTTGGTGTCCACCTCCAATCCCACGGATCTGGCGGTACGTGGGCGCGGTATGCTACCCGTGGCGCAGGCCGCCCAAGTTGAGGTTGGAAACGGCGATACACAGATGTTGCTGACGACAACGGGGTCCTTCCGGACCGACGCAGCAGGATATCTGCGATCTGACGCGGGGCTTATCCTTCTGGGATGGCCTGCAATGCCGGATGGCACTGTTCCCCCATATCCGCGCGACACTTCCGACGGGCTGGAACCGGTTCAGATCAATGTGAACCAGTTCTCGGGTGAGCCGACCACTGAAATTTCACTCGGCGTCAACCTGCCTGCGACTGAAACGGACGCAGGCAGCCTTGGCGAGGCACAAAACCTGGCCGTTGAGTATTTTGACAACCTGGGCACTTCGGAAAGCGTCAATATCAGCTTTTCCCCCAATGTACCGGCCACCGGGTCCTCAAACGAATGGACCATGACGTTGACAGATTCCGCTCTCGATGGAGCGGTCATCGGCGAGTATACCCTGGCATTCGATGACAGCCGCACTTCGGGCGGTACGATGATGTCCGTCGTTGATGTCCCGGGCAGCCCTGGCGGAACATACGATCCCATAACCGGTGCGGTCATTGTCAACGTGGACGGTGGGCCACTGGCCATCAACATCGGTCAACTGGGCGATAGCGACGGCATCACGCAACTGTCCGACAGCTTCGCGCCAGTCTCCATTTCCAAGGACGGATCGCCGGTTGGTAACATGACCAGCGTGGAAGTTGACGCAAATGGTTATGTCACGGCCTTCTTTGACACCGGGATCAACCGCACCGTTTACCAGATTCCATTGGTCGATTTGCCCAATCCTAATGGCATGGTCTCGCTCGATCAGCAGACCTATCTGCCATCCCCGGACAGCGGCAATTATTTTCTTTGGGACGCGGGCGATGGTCCAACCGGAGACGTGGTATCTTACGCCCGGGAAGAGTCCACCGTCGATGTTGCAGGCGAACTGACGTCCATGATCCAGACCCAGCGCGCGTACTCCTCCAATGCCAAGGTAATCCAGACCGTGGACGAAATGTTGCAGGAAACCACCAACATCAAACGATAAAGTGGTCGGCCACCCAGGCCGCCTGACCCCCATCGGAAGGTTCTGATATGACCATCTCCAGTGCATTGAATTCGGCCATGTAGGGGCTGCGCGCGGCAGGGCGCGCGTCCGAAATCGTATCGTCCAATATTTCGAACGCGCTCACGCCCGGGTATGCACGGCGCTCTTTGTCGCTCACTTCGTCTGGAGAGGGATTTTCAGGTGGCGTTCGTGTCAATGGGGTCACGCGTCACATCGACACTCAGGTTTTGTCCGACCGTCGTCTGGCTGGGGCGGAGTTCGGTTATCGCAATGAAACCACGGGTTTTCTGAACAAGTTCGAAAATCTGCTGAGCACGCCGGACCAACCCGGCTCCCTGTCTGCGCGTCTCTCTGAATTCGAAAGCAGTCTGATCACGGCCAGCAGTCGACCCGACGCAAATGAACGTCTTGAGGCCGCCGCATGGAGCGCGCGTGATCTTGCGATTGCTATCAACACGGCCTCCGACGGAGCGCAACAAGCGCGGACGCAAGCTGATCGGAACATTGGCACACAAGTCGAGAGGCTGAACGAAGTCCTGAAGTCCGTTGAACGGTTAAACAGTCAAATCATTTCGGCAGGCTCTAACAATGGCGACACATCGTCATTGCAAGATCAGCGCCAAACACTGGTTGATGAAATCAGCGAAATGGTTCCAATCCGCACGGTGCCCCGACAAAAAGGCGCAATCGCTGTTGATTTTCGCTGAGAAGTGACCCGGTATTTTCACCGAGATTTGACCCACCCTTGATTATGTCTCAGCGGTCATG
>NZ_JAIMIA010000133.1 GCF_019966495.1 Tateyamaria pelophila
AACGCATGATCTTCTCTCCTGAATTTTGAAACCATACCGCCACAGCGGGTTTCAAAATTCAGGAGAGAAGATCAGAGAAAGATTCGCTGAAGCGGACCGGCTAGAAGCCGGTGGCTTCGATCCATTAGGTGGAAAGTCAATGCTCTCCATCCACGCGTCCTGCGTCGCGGCTTCGATCAACCAGGCTTCGTTTGCGATATCGCGCAGCTTCTGGGCTTTCTCTCCGCCAAGGTACAGCGTGGCATATTGCGCCAAGGGGGCCGCGGCCTCGGCGCTCACCGTGCGCGCCTCAAAGGGCTCCTTGTGACTGCGCCGCTCCATGACATGGGCAAAGAGCGGATCCGTTGTCGCCCCTTCGACCAGACGGCACCGCGCCACAGGCCCATCATCACCTTCAGGAAAGAGTTCAGTTTCCATCATAAAACCACGTTCTGCCGCTGCCATGCGGGTCAGGTCCAAAAAACATCCCATGCCGATGGTCAATTGCCGCGCAAAGGGGTCCGTAACTGGCAGGTCCAGATCGGGGTTGCGATAGATCACCATGCCGTCTTCGCCGTCCAATGCAACTTCCCATGGCTGGCGGTTGTGCGGATTGGGGGCCAGCAATCCATATGACAGAGCATAGAGCCTTGGATCGTCATAGCGCCCGGCTTGATCCCAAGGCGCAAGGGCCGCGTGGGGCGTCCGAGTCATGGCGAATGCGGTGGCACCTCCGGTGGCGGCCAAAACCGTCCCGCCGCCAATCAAGGCAAGCGTTTCGCGTCGTGATACTTTCATTGCTTATCTCCCATAAATTGATACGATATTGAACTATATAAATCAGTATAGAACGATGTCGCACGAAACAAGTGCAATATCGCACCTTTTTTCGCAGGATTTGCCGATTGCCAAAAATCGGGCGCATTGGTAAGCAAATGTGACCAATATGAGAGCTTCATCATGCCCGTGATCACCAATATCGAAGACCTCAAGCGCATCCACGCCCGTCGTGTTCCGCGCATGTTCTATGACTATTGCGAATCCGGCAGCTGGACGGAGCAAACCTTCCGCGACAACATCTCGGATTTCGCCGATATTCGTCTGCGCCAGCGCGTCGCGGTCGATATGACCGGGCGCAGCACGGCCTCTCAGATGATCGGGCAGGATGTGACGATGCCCGTCGCCCTCGCTCCGGTAGGATCTACCGGTATGCAACATGCGGACGGTGAAATCCTTGCCGCCAAAGCCGCCGAAGCCTTTGGCGTCCCATTTACCCTGTCAACGATGTCCATATGTTCGATCGAAGATATCGCAGAGAACACGACCAAACCCTTCTGGTTTCAGCTCTATGCGATGAAGGACAAGGAGTACATCAAGCGGGTGATTCAGCGGGCCAAGGATGCCAAGTGCTCGGCCCTCGTGGTGACACTGGATTTGCAGATCCTTGGGCAGCGGCACAAGGACATCCACAACGGTCTTTCCATTCCGATCCGCCCGACACTCGGCAATATCGTCAATCTGGCGACAAAGTGGCGGTGGATTGCCGGCATGGCCAAGACCAAACGACGCCAATTCGGAAATATCGTGGGACATATTGACGGGATCAGCGACATGTCATCGCTCTCGGTCTGGGCGGCAGAAAGTTTCGATCCGAAACTGAACTGGGACGACGTGAAAGAAATCAAAAAAATGTGGGGCGGTCCCTTGATCCTCAAGGGAATTTTAGACGCCGAAGACGCGAAGATGGCGCTTCAGGTCGGCGCGGATGCGATCATCGTCTCAAACCACGGCGGGCGGCAACTGGACGGCGCACTGAGTTCCATTCGCGCGCTTCCCTCGATCCTTGACGCGGTTGGCGACCAGATCGAAGTGCACATGGATGGCGGCATTCGCTCCGGGCAGGATGTGCTCAAGGCCATCGCGATGGGCGCCAAAGGCACCTATATCGGCCGTGCATTCGTTTACGGGCTTGGCGCAATGGGGCAAGCAGGCGTCACCAAGGCTCTAGAAGTGATCCACAAGGAACTCGACACCACAATGGCGCTGTGCGGCGAAACCAACGTGACGGACCTGGGCAAGCACAACCTGTTGATCCCGGAGGATTTCGAAGGCCGCTGGCAAGCCTGATGCTGGTCTGTTCCGGCGCAAACCTCGTGTTTCTGGCGGTTCCCAAAACGGGCACGACGGCTATCGAGGTTGCGCTGATGTCCCATGCCGATATCGTCTTTGCCAAACACCGCAAGCATATGACAGCGCACCGCTATCACAAGGTCATCGCGCCCTTTCTGGCTGATACGCTGAACGTCCGTCCGGAAACCATGGCCGTCATTCGCAACCCGGTCGATCGCCTGCGCAGTTGGTACCGTTATCGCAAGCGCACCGACACCGATGATGCGGCGCACAGCACCGCGGATCTGAGTTTTGATACGTTCATCATGGACGTGATCGCAGACGATCCCCCGCCCCATGCGCGGGTCGGCAACCAGTTTGATTTTCTGTGCGATGGCAAGGGTGCATTACTTGTCGATCACCTCTTTGCCTATGAACGTCAGGTGATCCTGCGCAGCTTTCTGTGCGACCGCGTCGGCGCCCAACTGGTTTTCAAGCAAAAGAACGTGTCGCCGGACATACCGGCCCCGATCTCCGCCAATGTCGAAGACGCTCTGCGCAAAGCCCGCGCGCCCGAGTTTGCCTTGCATGCCCGCGCGCTGGAGGCTGGTCACCTGAGCGTCTGAGCCTTGGCCGTAGCCGAGGCAGAAAGCATGCGGGCCCACAAGGGCACGAGGACAAACGACACCGTCATCATGATGATCGCAATCACGTAAAACGACACCCGCAGGCCAAAACCTTCCGCCACGTATCCCATGATGACAGGGCCAAGAAAGAAGGCAGCATAGCCAAGAGCCGCCGCCTGCGAGATTGCAGCCAAACGATATTTTCTGGGCACGGCCTGTCCCACGAGCCCAAGCGCCAAAGGTGCGACAACCGAAACACCCAGACCGCCCAGCAAAAAGCCCACATAGGACACTGCGACGCTTGGAGCGGCCCCGGCCAGCGCCAGACCGATCCCTGCGACACAGGACGCGATGACCATCACGCGGATCGGCGGCCAGCCAGCCCCGAACACATGCGCTCCCAGACGTCCGATGGCCATTCCG
Organism: Tateyamaria pelophila; assembly: GCF_019966495.1. Lineage (GTDB taxonomy): Bacteria > Pseudomonadota > Alphaproteobacteria > Rhodobacterales > Rhodobacteraceae > Tateyamaria > Tateyamaria pelophila. Next base: position 3,138 of record NZ_JAIMIA010000133.1, read on the forward strand.
CCTGCCAACAAGGCCGGCCCCATCGCTCCTTCGGCCGCGCCGCCACCCAGGGTCCGCTCGACGTGCAGCGCGGACCACCCTTCGGACGCCGCTTCGCCCAGAAAAGCGGCCAGTACGACCAGACCACCGACCCAGACCAAAGCGAAGGGCATACCTGACACGTCGGCCATGTCTTCGCCCGACAATACCCGCCGGTCCGGCAGTTTCATCCACAGCATGAGCAGGATGACTGCCGCCGCCATGCCCGAAAAGATGCCAACGGGTCCGATGCCTGCCTCGCGCGCCACGCCCACCGTAATCGCCGCGACGGCATAAGCGACCGAGAACAAGCCATGGTTCAGGTTCATCAGGCTGCGCCCGGTGTCGGTTTCCGCCTCGCTCACCTCGGCATTGGCCAGCACATCGGCCACACCCGAACCGCCCGCCGCCAGAAACAGGGCAATGCCCATCACCACTGGCCCCTGCGCTGTTCCGGCCATCAAGAATCCGATGACCATCGTGGCCACACCGACCACCAAGGCCCACGTGCCACAAATGCGATAGACCAATGGGGCCAGCCACATCGCCATCAGCGCGCCAATCGAGCCCAACAACAGCAACGTTCCCCAAAAGCCATCGCCTACGCCGACCTGCGCCTTGATGACTGGCATTTGCGCCGAGAAACTGGCCCAGCCGATACCAATCACCACGAAGGCGGCGATGGCTTTGCGTGACGCGCGAAGATCATTCCAAATCTGCATGTCTCAGCGGTGCCACGATCCCTGCGGGCCGTCCAGAGTAAAGCCGCGCAATTTGCCTCTTTCCAAAATCGCTGATCCGGTCTATTTGGCGCACTTCACGCGGGGTGACAGCCTTGGAGGCACCCTGCCCTAACACTTGGAGAATTATTATGGCTGGAGAGATTCCTGATCTCGAAGCCCTGGAACGGACGGGGACAGGCAAGGGCGCCGCTCGTCAGGCACGTCGTGCCGGTATGGTTCCGGGGATTGTTTTTGGTGGCGACACGGATCCGACACCAATCAATCTGCCCTTTAACAAGCTGCTGAAAATGCTGAAGGCCGGTCGGTTCAAGTCGACGCTCTTCAACATGAAAATCGAAGGCCACGACGACGTCCGCGTCATCTGCCGCGATGTTCAGCGCCACGTGGTCAAAGACCTGCCAACGCATGTCGATTTCATGCGCCTTAAGCGCACCACCAAAATCAACCTGTTCATTGCAGTTGAAGTGGTTGGCGAAGACGTATCGCCCGGCCTGAAAAAAGGCGGCGTGATGACCCTGATGCGGCCCGAGGTTGAATTGGTCGTGACCGCGGGCGATATTCCGGATCACATCACCATCGACGTGTCGGAATGCGAAATCGGCGATGCGGTCACGATTTCTTCGGTCAAGCTGCCTGAAGGGGCCAAGCCGACGATCGACCGTGACTTTGTTATTGCGAATATCTCGGCGCCATCGGGCCTGCGTGCGGCAGATGACGCAGACGAAGGCGAAGACACCGGCGAAGAGACCACCGAAGTAGCCACCGAGGGCGACGAAGAGTAATCTTCGAACCCGTTTGAAAAATCTGGGCCGCTCCATGTTTGGGGCGGCCTTTTTCGTATCTCAGACTGCCGGACATCTCACGCGGAGACCATATTGCAGTCCTTGTTCCCCCCGATTGCGCCCCCTATGCTGCGTGGCAGAAACTAGGCGGAGGACACCCATGAAACTGATCGTCGGACTGGGCAACCCAGGCCCAAAATATGCGCGTAACCGGCACAATATCGGCTTCATGGCGCTGGACCGCATTGCCGCCGACCATGGGTTTCCGGGGTGGAAGTCGAAACATCAGGGTGTTGTGAGCGAAGGGCGTTTCGGGTCGGACCGTGCGGTATTGCTCAAGCCCGAAACCTACATGAACAAGTCCGGGGATAGCGTGGGGGCCGCCATGCGCTTTTACAAGCTCGAGCCCGCAGATGTCATTGTGCTGCATGACGAGATCGACCTGGCACCCGGCAAGGTGCGCTGGAAAATCGGCGGTGGGCATGCGGGCCATAATGGCTTGCGCTCGATCCACGCGCATATCGGGCCTGAATATGCGCGCCTTCGCATGGGCGTGGGCCATCCGGGCCACAAGGATGCCGTTCCGGGCTATGTCTTGCGCGATTTTCCCAAGGCAGACGAAGACTGGCTGGATGATGTCCTGCGCGGCTGTTCTGACGGGGCCCCCCATTTGGCGCAGGGCGACGGGCCCAAGTTCATGAACGCTGTGGCGTTGCGCGTTGCGCCACCGCGTTCGGGCACCGGCGAAAAACCTGGCTCAAAACCAAAGCCCTCGGAAACGAACGCGAAGGACAAACCAGATACCCGCTCGGCCTTCCAAAGGCTCAAGGATCATTTTTCGTGACGCTGATCCAGGCGTTTCGCGACCAGTCGGAAACCTGCATCCGTATGGGTTCGCCCTTTATGGGCAAGGTTCTGGCGATACTGGCAAACAACTGGGATGAAACCTCTCGTCTGGGTCGGAAAATAGCCGTATATCAAGGGGATATCGGCCCTGCCGGACATTCCCTTCCGCTCCGGTTGGCCGGAGGATTGCACGCATTGGTGCTGCGACGGGCCTCCGCCGATCTGATCGCCGTCTACCCGCCCCACGCCCCACCTGATGCTGTGCTTGAAGAAGCCATCGTAACCGCATTGACCAAAAACGAAGATTTTCTGATCAATTGGAGCGAAAGCCCGCCGCAAACCAATGAAGTCCGCCGCAGTGCTGCTCTTATCGCCAGGGCACATGTGGCCCTCAGTCACTTCGACCGTCCGATCGTGCTGTCTGAACTTGGGGCGAGTGGCGGGCTGAATTTGATGTGGGATCACTTTGCGCTCAATGCGGCCGGTGCATCTTTCGGGCCGAAGGCAGCTGCTTTGACCCTGTCCCCGGAGTGGGATGGTCCGCCCCCGCCGACCGCTTATCCACAGCTTGTGGACAGATCAGGTGTCGATTTGAACCCTCTGAACCCGCAGGATAAAGAGGATTTGTTGCGCCTGACAGCCTACCTTTGGGCTGATCAACCCTATCGCCTTGATCTCACCCGGGCGGCCGCTTCAGTGATGAACGCCACCGTTTCTCAGGGTGACGCGATTGCCTGGCTAGAACAGCGTCTGGAAGACGCGCCCGCCGGTCACCTGCATCTGATCCAGAACACCGTTGCCTGGCAGTATTTTCCTGCAGCGCTTCAGGCCCGTGGCATCGACCTGATCGAAGCTGCCGGTGCGAAAGCAACAAAGAAAACGCCGCTGGGCTGGATGCAGATGGAGACGGACGGGGATAAGACCGGCGCTGTAGGCGCGGCGCTGACTCTGCGGCTCTGGCCCGGAGATTTGAAGTTGGATCTGGGCCGCGCCGATTTTCACGGTCGATGGATCAAATGGTATGGTGTTGAGCAAACCACGGTATCCGCTTGTGAGTAACTTTACGAGTTCAATGGATAAAGTTCTGCAATGATCGCTTATTTACTCCTTCTTTCTGCCCTGCTGTTGATAACTGGCAGTGCAATTGTCGGGTTTTGGAAATGGGTAGAGATCAAACGCTTGCTCGCGGCGAACGCATTATTCAAACCAGACAGGATTATTTCGAACTTTTCAAATATGGGTCGCATATTTTTGCACGTCGAGATGTCGCGCGGGAATGGCCCAGTCAGCCCTCTGCCTGAAGGCCCGCCAATACCGATGCCATCCAGCTATGACGATTGGGCAAAGGCGCGCATCGTGACTTCAATGCTCATTCTAAAGCGTGGAAACATCGTTCACGAGACCTACTACCAAAGTACGACTGCAGATGATCGGCGGATCAGTTGGTCTATCGCCAAAAGTTACCTGTCAGTCCTGTTCGGGATCCTTGTGGACGAGGGGCACATCGCGTCCCTTGATGACCCAATCATCAAATATGCGCCGAGCCTGAAGGGCGGCGCATACGATAGGGCAACGGTGCGCAACGTCTTGCAGATGGCGAGCGGCGTGACATTCGACGAGGATTACTTGAGCTTTAACAGCGATATCAACCGGATGGGGCGCATCCTTGCCTTCGGTGGAAAAATGGATGAATTTGCAGAAGGGCTAACGGGCAACTTTGCCGCGCCGGGTGACATCTGGCAGTACACCTCGATTGATACGCATGTCATCGGAATGGTTGCGCGCGGGGCCACCGGGCGTGACATCCCCGATCTGATGACTGAAAAGCTGATCGCCCCTTTGGGAATGGAGCATGCCCCCTCCTATCTCACCGATGGTGTCGGAGTTGCCTTTGTCCTCGGTGGTCTCAACATTACAACGCGCGATTATGCGCGCTTTGGCCAAATGGTCTTGCAGGACGGTATGTGGCAGGGTCAGCGTGTGGCGCCTGCGGAGTGGATAGCGGCGTCAACGACGCCCAGTGCGCCAACGCAGCCCGAAGAACTGGGATATGGGTATCAATGGTGGATGCCAATGGACGCTGCGCCGGGTGAATTCATGGGGCGTGGAATCTATGGGCAATACCTTTATATAAACAAGAACGCAGATGTGGTGATCGTAACGACTGCCGCGGATCAAATGTTCCGGGAGCCCGTCATAATAGCGCAGAATATCAATATGTTCCGCCAGATCGTAGCGGCCAGCGAAGGGGAGTAACATGCAACCAGACGACAGTATAAACGTGCTTGGAACCACATTGGGCCTCTGTGGCGTGGATCCCGTGACCGGCTTTTTCCGCGACGGTCATTGCAACACATGCGCGGCAGATCAGGGCAGTCACACCGTGTGCGCCGTGATGACAGCCGAATTTCTGGCGTTTTCCAAATATGTCGGAAACGACCTCAGCACGCCGCGCCCCGAATTTGGGTTTGTGGGCCTCAATCCGGGCGACAGTTGGTGCTTGTGCGCGGGGCGGTTCCTTCAAGCCCATGACGAGGGTTGCGCGCCCAAAGTCAGTCTGGACGCGACCCATATCCGCGCTCTGGACATCGTACCACTGGACATCTTGAAGCTTTACGCGGCCTGATGGTTAAATGCGCCAGTGGCCCGCTTTTCCACCTCAACGTGCTACTCGAACGACCCCATGTCAAAATCCAACGCGCGCGCCACGGTAAAGATGTCCTTGTCGCCGCGTCCGCACATATTCATGCAAATGATGTGATCGGCAGGCAGCTCGGGTGCGATCTTCATCACATGCGCCAGAGCGTGGCTGGGTTCTAGCGCCGGAATGATCCCTTCGAGGGTGCAGCACAGTTGGAACGCCTCAAGCGCTTCGACGTCTGTAATCGAAACATATTGCGCGCGACCGATGTCGTGCAGCCACGCGTGTTCCGGCCCGATACCGGGATAATCCAGCCCTGCTGAAATCGAAAACCCTTCGAGGATCTGCCCATCGTCGTCTTGCAACAGGTAGGTTCGGTTGCCGTGTAAAACGCCGGGACGTCCGCCAGTCAATGACGCGCAATGCTCCATCTTGGCGTTCACGCCCTTGCCGCCGGCCTCGACCCCGATGATCCCGACCTCTTTGTCGTCCAGGAACGGATAGAACAGGCCCATCGCGTTGGACCCGCCACCAATCGCGGCGATGACCGTGTCAGGGAAACGCCCCTCGGCTTCGACCATCTGCTCGCGAACTTCCTTGCCAATGATAGCCTGAAAATCACGGACCATCGCCGGATATGGGTGCGGGCCTGCAACGGTACCGATGCAATAGAACGTATCGCGCACATTGGTGACCCAGTCGCGGAGCGCATCGTTCATCGCATCCTTGAGGGTGCCACGGCCTGAGGTGACCGGAACGACTTCTGCGCCCAGCAAGCGCATGCGGAACACGTTTGGCGCCTGGCGTTCGACATCATGTGCGCCCATGTACACAACGCATTTCAGACCGAACTTGGCACAGACGGTCGCTGTGGCCACGCCGTGTTGACCCGCTCCGGTTTCTGCAATGATCCGGGTTTTGCCCATGCGACGCGCCAGAATGATCTGGCCCAGCACGTTGTTGATCTTGTGTGCGCCGGTGTGATTCAGCTCGTCGCGCTTCATGTAAACCTTGGCGCCGCCCAGATGCTCAGTCAGCCGCTCGGCATGATAGAGCGGGCTTGGACGGCCAACATAATGCTTCCAGAGAAAGTCCATCTCGGCCCAGAAACTGTCATCCGTTTTGGCAATCTCGTACTGCTCTTCAAGGCTGAGGATCAGGGGCATCAACGTTTCGGAAACAAAGCGCCCCCCAAAATCACCGAAACGCCCCTGCTCGTCAGGGCCGTTCATGAAGGAATTAAAAAGATCGTCTGCCATGGGACAAGTCTCCGTGTTTTCAGTCGTGATGCTCTATCGCGAACGGAGGCCGGGGTAAATGCGACACCCGTGCTTTTTACGCAGGCACTCCAGCCTTGGCAGCCATGACAAACGAACGGATCAGGTCCGTGTCCTTCTGGCCCGGGGCACTTTCGACGCCCGAACTGACATCGACCTGCCGCGCTCCGGTCAGACGAATGGCCTCGGCAACGTTGTCCGGAGCAAGCCCCCCTGCCAGCATCCAAGGGGTCGACCAGCGCCGCCCGGCGATCAACCGCCAGTCAAAGGCGAGCCCGTTGCCACCCGGGAGATCCGCGCCCTTCGGCGGCTTGGCGTCGACAAGGATCTGATCGGCTACACGCGCATATGTATCCAATGCCATCAGGTCGTTGGCATCGGCCACACCCACGGCTTTCATCACCGGCAGGCCATAACGGTTTTTGACCTGCGCGACACGTTCAGGTGTTTCCGTCCCGTGCAGTTGCAAGACATCCAACGGCACGGTCTGCGTCAGCGCGTCCAACGACGCATCATCTGCATTGACCACCAAAGCGACCTTGGCAAGGCCAACAGGCGCTTGCAGCGCCAAGGCACGGGCGGCGTCGAAACTGATATTGCGGGGCGACTTTTCGAAGAACACGAAGCCTACATAGGCCGCACCCGCTTCTGCCGCCGCAGACACGTGTTCAGGACGGCTCAAGCCGCAAATCTTGACCGAAACTTGCGGCATATCGTTCAGCTTTTTTCGTCCAGCAGGGCGAACACTTCGTCCTTACCTTCGTGCTTTTCACCGCGCAGGCGCTTAACCTCACGCTCAAGACGGCGGACTTCGCGTGCATTGCGGGCGTTTTCGGCACGCACGGTATATTCACGCATCCACTCCCAAACAAAGCCGACGAGCAAACCGACCACGATACCGATGAAAATCACCACAAAAAGCGGCAGTTCGACCTTAGGCGCCACGGCAAAGAGATACGCAACTCCACCGGGCAACAATTGTAAAGTCACAGTATCACTGTTGGCCATGGCCACGGCGATAAGGGCCACCGCGAAAATAGCGATGCAAGCATAGCGAATGTAGCGCATTTAGGCCTTCCCGTTCAAACGATCTCTGAGCAACTTGCCCGTCTTGAAAAACGGCACGTGCTTTTCTTCAACTTCGACTGTCTCACCCGTCCGCGGGTTTCGTCCAGTGCGCGCATCGCGCCTTTTGACAGAGAACGCACCAAAGCCACGCAACTCCACCCGGTCGCCGCGCGACATCGCATCCGTCACCTCATCGAAGATCGTGTTCACAATGCGCTCCACATCGCGTTGATAAAGATGTGGATTTTCGTCGGCAATCTTCTGAATCAGCTCTGACCGGATCATCTATATCTCCCCCGCAGAATGGGTGTTTATCTGGTTTTTCTATTTTCGACTATAGGAACAATAATGCCAACCGGGAATAGGAAGCCTTTGCTCCAGATGGCTTTTTCCACAGTTCTGAGACCATGATCCATGATCTGGACCGGATTTCGACGTTTTTGACGTCCGATATGGCACAGCGCAGACGCACCAATGCACACTATCCCACATTGATTCGGACCAGACACGGGTACTGTAACCTGACGTCTGGAAATTTAGTTGGAGATTGCGCTGAGAGCCCCTGCCGAGGCGTGCCCCGGCAGAGG
>NZ_JAIMIA010000134.1 GCF_019966495.1 Tateyamaria pelophila
CCCCACTTCAGAATCCATCTCGCCCTCACAGGCAAGAGTGACCGTTCACGCCTTCAGTTCCAAACGCGATTCCCCTGTCGCCTGTGTGAGGTTGCCGCCAGAAATTTCGTTGATCTCTGTGAACGGGAGTTCACCTTCAGACAAATTCGCCTGCGCCGTTCTTTTTATTGTGGTGCTACCACTCAGTATCAATGTTGCGAAAGCGGCCCCCGCGGCATCCATGATGACCTCGCGTGGAAGCTCAGACTTACCTGCGCCATCTCTGTGTTCGACGCGAAGCTTTTCGATAGCCAATTCGAAGAGCGGGCCGCTGGTCTCGGGCAGCGGAGAATCAACTGGCAGTCGAGCAATCAACTGTAAAGTCTGAGGATTGCCAAGAAAATCCAAACCATGTTTTTCAAAATGTTGGAATAGCTCGTTCGCGCGCGCTTCACTCACACTTTGTGCAAGTATGGCAATTTGATCCTCAGCTGTCAGCGGTTCGAGGTGCAACTGCAGAGGGGCCTGATCATACTGCTCCTGAAAAGCTGCCACTGATGTGGCGGCTTGCCAGTCAGCTACACGACACGAGAGAATAAAACGTGGATAATTCAGCATCCCCAGTTTCTGAAGGACCAGATCAACTGCGTCTCCTTCATTTCGGGCCGAGACTTCATCAAGGGCATCAATGATAAGGATAGAGGCGTCACCGATAAGGGGCTGAGGTGATGGTCTGTTGATCAGCTGTCGGGCTGTGCAAAACTTGGCGACGCTAGATTCAGCCAGAACTTTCAAGAGTTGGGTTTTCCCCATACCGGGTTCGCCCAACACAACCAAAGACTCCAGGCGATCCGAAAGCTGGCTATCGCTGATGCGCACGCGCTCTCCATTTCGCATATCAAACCACAATTTCCGAGGGACGTTGAACAATCCACTTTTCTCCAAACAGTTCTTTTCGAGCTCGAATTTCTACTTCTATAGCTTTGTCTTATAGTCGGAAAATACCTTACGAACGACGCCTAGTTTGCTGATGATGATCCAAAAACAGAACCGTTCAGTTCATTCGATGTATCATTGCTACGAGGTTAGGCAGGAGACGATTTGTTCCACAAAAACCTTTTCCTGATGGATATCAGCGGTGGTGTGTGTTTCGGTCAAAGTTCGTCGCCACTACTGCCAAATCCAGGTTGAAATAGCCTCTTGTAAAGCCGTTCCGCGTAGGCATCAGTCATCCCCGCAACGTAGTCGCAGACGCGACGTTCTTTACTACTATCTGTATCTCCGTCGGCCCACGATTCAGACGGTATCAAGGCTTCGGGATCAGACAAAAGAGCCTCGAAGAGTTGGGATACAAGCAGTTGCCCACGCCGTTCTAGTTGCTGAACTTTCGCTTTTCGAATGATCAGATTGTATGCCACATCATCTTTTAGGTGCTTCAGAAGTGCTTTATGAGTTTTGGGTGCCCGCGCTTGTCGTAAGCAAGGTAAGTCCTTATCGTCAAGCGACGAATGCGACGATTGACGCGTGTCGAGCAGAACCACGTCTTACGACCGGCTGGTGACACACGCAGACCGAACCCAGGAAGGGTTAGCGAACAAAGGGTGATTGAACCAGCCACTCTTGCGGGATTCCCTGACCAAATCGCTTTAGGACATTCCAGGTCTGCCTGACATCGGGATGGACCGTTGCATCCAAAATCCGTTCGCTCCCAGACAGTTGGCTAAGATAGCGTTCTGATAGTCCGCGCCCTTCCGCAAACATAGCCTCGATCTCGGGAATGGGTGGCAGGAGCAGGCCCGCAAAGCCCGGCGTCTCGAGTGCAATACGGAGCCCGGCCGGATCGAGATCGGGGAAGACGTAGATTGGTTTTTCCAAGGCCTCCAGAAACCGTCTGGCCGCACCGATGGGATACCCGCCTGGTTGACCACGATAGACAACAAGCGCCGAGGTCAGCTGCTCAGGAATAGGAAAATTCAAGGCATGAATTCGTTCAAAAGCCTCCCAGTTTTCCACCTGGACGGCGCAGGCATGCCGCGCAAACAGTGATGCTGCATCGATACCAACGTCGAGATTGATCCCGGGCGGCAGAACATGCTCGCTCTTGCCCATCATGACAGGACTTTCATGCAACGCTTTCACCGCCACGCGCAAAGACCGCACCGCTTCTCTGCTAACTTTCTCGTTAGTACTGAAGGACAGCGCTTCGGTGCGCGTTAGACCTTCCAAGGCATCTTCGGTAGTGCCGGGAGGCACTTTGTGATCGCGCTCCATGCAGCGTTTGAGTTTTTCTCGGGACAGCGATCCGAGCACGATGGACTTTCCGGATCTAGTGACGGAGATGTTGTTTTCTTCAATATACGCAAGGAGTTCACTGCTTGCCGCATAACTTCCAGTCGCGGCAAGGGCGCGCAGCGCTGATTTGATTAGGCTGCGCGACATAGGCGGATATCCTCAAGGCGCTGGTTTGCGGTCTTGGGGGAAAGACCAGCATCGAGATCGAAGACAATCTGGTAGAGTTGTTCGTCTTCCTCGGTAGTGATCCAGCTGATCACTTGCTCCATGAAGACCTCGGGGCGAATATCGTCGCGCTCAGCACTCCAAGCATGAACCGAAACCCAGTCGCCTGCCTTGTCGACATGATTCAGAAGATAGGTAAGGGCCAATTCTTCAGCGGCGACGATATCATCGGTTTTCGGTTCGCTGTCGAGGATCACTCGTTGCCCAGCTTCGCGCTCCGTTTTTGTACGTTCTTCGATCGGCTTGAGGTCCTCGCAATAGACCGCCAGCGTTCGCCTCCCGCGCTCGGAATAAATGTCGAGCCAGCCCTTTGCCCCCGGTGGGGGCTTTCGCATGAGAGCGTTACAGAGCGGTCGGTCGAGTGCGATCTGTTCAAGATCTGGCTCGCCTCCTTCATTGAGGAATTTTGCAAATGCCCGGATCTTGCGCGTATGTGTCTCGATTTCCCGAAACGAGAACATGTAGCTTGCAAAGACATCGGAGATTTCAAGTAGGCTGGTGGTCCAAGCTTCCATGCGTCCAGAGATCACGTTCTGGTAGACATGACCTGCGGAACTGATGTCGCGGCGGCTGAACCTTTCATGGGCTTCGGTGCGGTTGAGACGGTTGAGTGCTTTGCGCAACCGATCCGCCCGATCGAGGTAGTGCTGGTTCTGGCGCATCTTCTCGTCGATGGTTTTCACATCCGAAAACCTGCTCGTCATCACCTGGTCGAACTGGAGAAGATCAGCATCGATCAGTTCGCGCACATCGTAGAGGCTTTGGATCAGGTCTGCGCTGTTGCGGTCGATGTCTTCATGACGCCCTTCAACCGCAGCTGCTTCGAGCTCGGTCAGGAGCTTCTCCATACGGTCGATTTCTTCGCCAATGTTACCCTTAATAGCAAAGCGCTTTTGGCGCTGGGTCAGGTCATCGAGAACATCTCGGAGCGCCCTGGTCAGGCCATAATGACCGTCTTCTCGTGGCGAAAGGACACGTTCTTTGTGCAATAACCGAATGGCGGCTTCATTTTCCTCGGTCTTCAAGACAGATTGGTCGTGATAGGTGGCCTCGATTACATCGGCATTGCGTGACAGGAGGCTCAGAAACCGTGGGATATCCGTGAGAGCGGTCATAGGAGCGCTCCTTGGACTTCGGGCTCATCAAGGGTTTCTTCCGCGCCCGGCGTGTTTTCGACCAGGAAGTCGACAAGGTCGTGGAAGGCATCCACCATGCCCGTGGCTACAAAAAGCTCTCGGGAAGGTCCGTGCTCCACAAGGTAGCCCCGTTGCTCCAACGCACGCAGAACGGCCCTAAGCATCTCCGTAGTGTTGGTTTTTCCGCCGCCTCGAATAAGGCGCGCATAGAGGCTCTGAAGATCCGTGCGACGCTTTGCGCTTTCGTCAATAAGGGCCGCAAATTTCGTCTCCGGTATATGATCGCCGGGACGCAGCACGCTGTCACTCTGGGTGGCAGCCAGGCACAAGGTCAGAAATTCAATCATCGGGCGCACGTCGCCCATGATTTTCTTGTGCATGCTGTTTAGCGCAGATTTGGTGTCTTCTCCGGGACGATGTGGCACCAGGAAATATCCCGATTGGTTATGGGTCGAAACGACTCGCCAGCCGATTTGCTGAAGGTATGACGAGACCCTGTCACGATGGCTCTTCTCCGCAAGGTAATCAAACAGGTCCGGTTTGGTCACTCGGCAAATGATGTGCCCATCGATGAGCGCATTGATGGCATCGGAAAACATTTACGTCCCCCCTTGGGCCCGAAGAACAGGCTCTGTTTGTGGTTTGTCTTCAGAGGACCTATCGGGATGGCCAGGCTGTACCGCATGATCACGCGACCATCTCAGAGTATGGGACGGCTTGGCAGCTCCCCGCACTTCCATCAGACGGGGTCCATGGTTGACGTCCTTGATAATCCTGAGTCTATGCTCGAAGCGCTCCCGCACTGACGCATCCGCATTAGGGGTCGCCGAGACCAGCTTGATCCCGTTTTCATTGAGCATGGTGAGAAGGCCGCGAACGTTTTTGCCGTCGATATTGCCAAGCTCGTCCAGCGCCCAGACCATCTGGGTTGGTTCCTTGCCGCGTACCATGTTGACGAATCCCACGAGGATCGTCGTCAAAATTAGGTAGGACACACCGTTTGAGGAGACATCTGCAAGATCGGTCGAGGCATGGAATTCGCGCTTGATCCCGTTTTCGACCACGTATCCGCGCAGCCTTATTTGCTGGCGCAAATCAGCTGTAATCCCGTCGTCGCTGCTCCAGTAATCCAGGAGATTACTCAAGGCATCTGTAAAGGCATCGGGCGGAAGGTCGTCGCCTGACCGCATCCATGCCTCGTGCAATTCAGAGATGCGTGCCAGGGCCGGGATGAAATCAAGCTCTAGTATGCCCGATTCAATTTCGATGCGGATCTCCTCGACGATGTCGACCGCATTGTTCCGCGCAAGGCTGCTTTGCAGGGTGCGGTTCTTTTCCTGAACACCTTTATGAAGACGCTTCAGGACGTGGTACTTGTTCTTAAACTCGTCGGCATGCGCATGGGCATCGTTGCGCAAGCTATCACGATGCTGTTCATGGAGAATTTCAAACCATTCAACCAACGCTGGTAGCCAGCTTGGCCCTTCCATTGCCGTATCAAAGCTCTCCATGCGCGTTGCAAGATGCTGTTCAGGAGGGCTTCCTGGTTCGGCCTTGAAGACGCGCACCACCTCCTTCACTCCCCGGCGGATCTCGTTCTCGAGCCGAATGAGATCGCGTTCCGCATCGTTGAGGGCTGAAAAGAGTGCGTCGAGCGCGCGGGTCCCCTGCCGGGCTTCAATGATTTCGTCATGGTAGCCCCTGAGGCGGTTTTCGATTTTTCCTGAATCATCGCGAACGGTTTTCAGTTTTTTTTCGCTTGCCTCCAACTCTGATCTGAGTTTGGCGAGACGAAGGCGCCAGGTCTTTGTGAGAGTGTTCAACTCCTCTGTGACCCCGGCTACCGAAATCTTGTGTCGTTCCAATTCGGCGCGCAGATCCTGGACGCGAGACCAATCATCTTTCAGGAATGCGCGCCAACGCAAAACGTCGTCTTCTGTATTGCGGATCCCACGGGCGCGTGACTTCAACTCTTTTGATTGCCGTTCAAGGCCTTCAAGTGTCGCCGGATCAATCCCTTTGGCGCTCAGAGCCTTTTTCCGTTCCCGATCGAGATCGTCCAGGGCCTTGTCACGCTTATCTCGGATGTCCCTTTCTCTCGCCTGGAGCACCGCCTTCACTTGGCTGTCCTCCGCCTCGATCGTCTCCATTTCCGATTGATAGGTCGCGTCGCACCGATCAAGCTCCCCTTGGCGGGTTTTTGCTACATTGGCCTTTGTGACTCTGGCGTCGTTCTCTTCGGCTACGGAACTATCAAAACGCGCGCGGGCCAGCGTCCGGGCGTCTTCTTTCGCCCGCTCGATCGCGTCCTGGATGGCGACGATGTCAGTTTTCGCGCCTCTTACCTTACTCTCAAGTATATTGATTTGAGATTCATGTCTGTTGATCTCCCGGCGTACAGCCCTGAGTTCAGAACCCGCAGCGTCGCGCGCCTTTTGGAATTGTACGATTTCAACCGTAGCTTCGTTGGTGTCGGCCGTGCATCTCTCAATGGCCGCCTGGATCTGGCGGATGTCGGAGGCCGCCAAAGGCGTGAGATCACTCAGGTCGAGATCGAGACCAAACAGGCTATGTCTCTTGCCTTCTGGAATCCAGGTCGGAGCTAGGTCAGATCGAGTGAGCAGATCTTCGTTGACGACACGCCCGATGGTGTCGCCCCAATCCGGGTATTGGTTTCTCAAGAAAGCAAGAAAGGTGCCATCAGAGGGAGATTTAGATGCCTCGAGGCGCTCATGCTCTTTCTCAAGGCGGATCCTAATGTTTCTGTGTTTCTCGATCTCGGCATCGGCTTGTCGTTCTGCCTGTGCCGCCTTGTCTAGCGCTTTTAAGAGCGGTTCCTTTTTTTGCCGAGCCGCGTTGAGAGCTGACTGGGCCTCTTCAAGTATGGTGCGCGCCCTCTGTTCCTTCTCTAGGATCTCCCGAGAGACCTGCGGGTTTTTTTTAGCTTCTCGGGCTGCACCGACTTCCGCGGCAGCAGATGTTAAGCTCTTATCGGCCTCTTCAAGTTGTGGGCCGTACTGGACCTCAATATAAGCGCGCGACGAATGACGGCGTTTGTCGGCCGCGGTCCGCTTTGTGCGCCGTGACGCTTCGAAGACGTTGCGCTCTTCGGTGACCTTCGCAAGTTCCGTATCTGCGTTGTCTCGCTCCTGTTCCTTCAGGGTGTCGTAGCGGCTGTTCAGCTCTGAGTGTTCACTTTTCAAGGCGTTTAGGCGTTCGGCCACTTGTCGCGCTTGGTTTTCAAGTTCATGGATAAGATCGAAATCTGCGGCCTTCTCTTCGATGCCGTCTCTGCGCATGTCGCGATGTATGTTCTCGATCCGCTCGAGTTCGTTCTGGATTGTATTAAGCTCGATTGCCGCGTTCCTGAGGCGGGTATCGAGCTCCACTTTCTTTTGGTCGTGCGCCTCTTCTTCCTCGCGCATTTTCTCCTGCTGCGCGGCAATCATCCGATCCAGATTTGTGCACTGGCCGTGGAGCTCCTCGAGCATGCCTTTCATTTCCGCAAGCGCTGTGCGTTTGCGGGACCGGGCGTGCTCCAGGAGGGTACTTTGGGACACGAGTGCGTCGACTTTATCCTTCTGGGACATTACGTCCCGGTAGGCACGGAATCGATTTGGCCAACTGGCGAGGTTTTCACGCTTACCGCCGAGCTTGATCCGTTGTTCCCCTTCAAGCACCTGTTCGGCAATCATTTCCTCGAGCGCGCGCAAACTGCCGTCTTTTTTCAGCATCGAGAAAAGGACGTTTTCCGCGTTTCGGAGAGGCGTGCGGGGCGCGGCCAGGGAATACTCGGCCTGCATCTGAGCGAGATCGCGTTTGCTGCTTCCCTCTATCTTGAGACCCTGGATGATCGTCTGGTATTCGATTATTGTGCTGACTTGCCGAGGCGTGATTGTGTAACCGCTATCGCGCAGGTGGCTTGCCAATTCCTTGTATTCGACAAATTGCCCGTCATTGGTGACGAACATGTTCTCATAGAGCGGCGATCGGACAAAACGGTAGACCATTTTTTCATCCGATGACGCGAGGTGCATGATCACTGAGCGGAGATCAGCGTTCCGGTTGCGATATTCAAACGCGACAAACGAGGTTGTGCGCGGCAGGTAGTGCCCGAAGAAGCTTTTGTCCTGGGCTTTTCGGGAAAGCTTCTGAGGAGAGAGACCAAAGGCGAGCGGTAGCGCCTGGATAACAGAAGTCTTCCCGGCGGCGTTGGTACCGGTCACAAGGACATTGCCATCTAGCGGTATATCCGCCACCGCGCCGCGAAATATGTTTGTATCGACCAGCAACATGCGCGTGAACCCCGGTGGGGATCCATTTTCGGCAGACTGCGCCAATTTTGTCGATTCGATCAACAACGCTCGGTTTCCCTCTGTCTATTCAGTGCCTGGCAAGGCAATTCGTCAAACTATGGCGACCATGCCCAACACCGAAACTTGGGAGTTCCTAGCCTTCCCATTGCTTACACCGGACCGGCGCGTTTCATCGTGGTCATGTCTTTACAATGCTTGCGCCTAACTGAAATGGCTATGACTCTGATCATATTCAACTAAAATCGCCAAGTTAGAATTGACGGAGTGCTCGCAACCACGAAGCTCGACTTGACGGCCTACGTTATCATCCTCAAACGCAGGGCAAGATCGAGCGGTGACACCAGACTCTGATGAACCGCACCCTACCGGAAAACTATTTCCTGCCCGGTGATCTCGAAGCCCAGATCGAAGCCTTCGTCCAGCGACGAATTCGCGTCTGAGGCGATCGCCTGTCGAACGCTTTTGCTAGCACTAGCGCCATAAGATAGGGGCATGGGCAATCCCACTGGCCCGGCAAGACGTTAGCCAAAGCATTAATGTGGTGGTTTGTTGCAGAGAATGTTGCAAACCGGAGCTAGAAATCGGCCAAAGTGGTTGAACTTCGGGTGGTTACCGATGGCTGAGATCGCCCGCCGTGCGGCTGTGGTTTTCACCGACGACCGGTTTGGCGCTCGGGTGGGAATGGCAATGGAACAGCGCCACCCACCCTTCGAACCTGCCCAAGTGGTCGAGGGCCGGATGTACGAGGGCTTCCCTACCTTTGTTCACCCAATACTGTATGATCGTCAGCGCAGCGCATACGCCAAGCGCGGCATTGCAGACACCGGTCAAAATTCGGCGAAGGTCTGTTCTGAGCCAAATGCCGCGGGCAGAGCAATGAGTGAAATCTTACTCTGCCGCGCCTTTTTTACGCCGTTCAAGTGCGTCTGCGATGATATGTAAACGGTTCTCCGCGTCAGAACCGTCACCCAGAAAGCCCACAGGCTGATCGAGCCAGCCACCCGGGATCGGAAGCGGCGTATAGCGGTACAGCGGATCCTGTGGGATATGGGCGCTTCGGCTAAAGACGACTACACCACTGTCAGCGTAGACAAAATCGTTTCCATCCGGATCTCGATCGATGACAACGCACGGCTGTTTGCTCGCTTCTTGTCTCGCAGTTTTTCTATTGTCACTCATGCTGTGCTCCTTTGGTGCTGAGCGGTGGAATTTGAATACGTGGTTGGCGCGTCGTTCAGATGAACGTTGCCTTGCAGTGCCGTAAAACAGCTGAACTGCCCCACCACTGCCGCCGTGGCGACGGGGTCCCTTAGATACGGACAGGGCAAAGAACCTCCCAACTTCCCAGCCCCAGACTGGCGCGGGGGAGATTGGGAAGAATTATCGCACGTCCGTCTGCAGGAGGTCTGCAATCGTGATGCCTTCAGCTTTTTGGTTCGAAGCTCCATATTCAGCATACCGGTTTGAGCGCGGCATTCTCGAACCGCGCGCCTGCACTATTGGGTCCGGGTACGAGACGGGGTTCGACCTGCCGCAAGCGGCGGGCGAAACTGTTTCGCGCAGGAATGCGGCTTTCAGAGACGCCTTCGGCGGCGCACCATTGGCGAAAGTCCAGGTAGAGATCGGCGACAGTGACGACGCTGTTTGCCCTTATAGACAGTCTCTCCGCCGACCACGCACGGACCCGATCCGCATCCTTCATCCACGCCTCTTTGGCGATACCTGAGGTGGCAGGATCAGCCATCCGTCGCGTTGACAACAGCCCAGTAGCAGCTTCGACAACGAGATGCAGAAGGAGATCTGCCTCGTTCTCGATAATGCGATCAGCCAGACCTTCGTCAGCCTGCTCCTCGGAATATGCATTGTCGAAGACCAATACCTTGAAACGACGCTCATCCGCGTCGTGATCAAACACAATAAACCCGCTGTCACAGGTAATCCCAGTAGGCGCGTCATCAAAAAAACCATCGTCCTCCCGTTTCGACATCAGCAACGCCTCGACGCTCTTGGCCTTGCTTGACGTAATTTTGACCTCGCCAATGCCGTTTGATGGCGTCGGATAAGTCGCACCGTCGAAACGAGCGATAGCTCGTGTGAGCCGGTTGTCATTAAGTGCGGTCCAAAGCTTGCCATCGAATATCCAAACAGTGCCTTCCGTGATGACAATGCGACCGAAGAGATCTTCCTGGGTCTCCAATACACGGTCGGCAATCTCTTCATCGCTGCCGCGGACCAGCTGTTCTACGTTAGCCCTGCGTTGCCGCGCAAAGACGCGGTCGGCATCGTCTACTGCAGCAGCCACAGCCCGGCTTCCCATATCCTGCAGCAGATCGTTCAGATCGGCCTTTTCACCAAGGCTGGCAGGTACCGTGACCACATGGACACGTGCATGCGGATTGTCTGCCGCCAATTCACGCGCGATCTGACGGCACTCCTGAGCTTTATCGCTGTCCGCAATGACTTCGACGCGACCGGCCTTCACTTGCGCAGTTTCGGGTCGGATGGATCCGAGGCAGACCCTGATCTCTGCTGGCCCAGCCAACAGCCGAGTCAATCCAGTTTCAAGGCCTTCGGCGATGGCAATCGTGCCTGTACCCAGTTTGTTTTTGATCCGAACTGCACCGTCGCCGATATAGCCAGCGCTCAGTTTGGTCTTTTTACCTTTCTCGTCGCGCTTGGAGCGCCCGTTCGACTGCAAGAGCGTGCCCTGCATGCCAACGATTTTTCCACCGGCGTCAGTCACGACGGCTACAAGAGCCTTGGACTTTCTACCTTCTGGTCTGCATCGGAATTCCGACGCGTACCGCAAGCTGTCATGCTCGAGATCTATCCCTTCCAACCTCCGCTCCTTGAGCAGGTACTGTTCGGCAGGCGTGCCCGGCAACGCCTCCATTTTTTCGACTTCGTCTTGTACCCAAGCGATTTTTGCAGCTTTTTCCTCCGCTGCCGCAGCCGTGCGCGCACTATCCTCTATCTCACGCTGCACAGCTTGTGCATCTGCCTCGCCTGGCCTTTCCGAGCTTTCCTGTTCCCCTGCCGCTGATTGTTTTTGCGTCTCGCTTTCTTCAAAGTGTTGATTTTCGCTGAGAAGTGACCCGGTATTTTCACCGAGATTTGACCCACCCTTGATTATGTCTCAGCGGTCATG
>NZ_JAIMIA010000135.1 GCF_019966495.1 Tateyamaria pelophila
TCAGACAGAGCCGCCCGGTTCTCTGCGGTCGCCAGTCCCTCGGTCTCGAACCGGCCCATCTGCGACGTGGATGCGGCATGCGCATCGACGGCACGGCCACCGACAACCTGGCGCATCACGGGATCGAGCGCGAGACGGTCGGCGTCATTGACGTCCCCGTATCCTGCCAACCGGCCGTAGACCGATTGCCGAAACAGCCCGTCGAGCCGGTGGATCGTGTTCTTGCCACGGCGATTATCGCACAGGGCAGCAGACGCCAGATTGGACAGACCGAGCGCGTCATCAAGCTCGCGCATCACCAGAAGGCCGCCATCCGAACTGAGCTGAGCGCCCCGGAATTCCAGCCGCACGCGAGGGTCAAAATCCACACGATCTGCCCGCTGCAAGCCCGCACCCTCTGGGTGATCCATGAAACACATCCTCCGCAGCAACCAACGCCATGATATATATAGAAAATATCACGTTCAAGACAGCGAAATCAGAGATCTACTTGGGGAATGCGGGATTAATAATCATTCTCAAAATCATCTACATTACGGCAACTGAGAAGAGCGATTACGAGATACGGTTTTATTAATGAAAAACCGTCAATATCAATTTAGGCATTTTTCCAGATGGTCTACTTTAATTACCAACTGACGGCACAATCCTCACCCTCTGATCCTAGATCATATACTGGTTAAAGTACTGTTTTTTATCCCTAATTAAGAATCAACAAAGACTCAATGAAAGTGTCTTCCGCGACCCTCTACCATGTAAGTACGGCGCGTCATTCCGGAACGGCGTGCACCATTTGTAAATAATTTTCAGAGGCTAGTTTAATGGATGACAACTGTAATGAATTGTATGTCGCTTCTCATGCCAGAAAGCTCCAGAGTTGCCGTGTAACACTCTATAATTTTTTCTTATCAAGTCGTCTTTTATGGCTTAGACGTCGCTTGATTGGACCAGGTGCACTTTACAATGTTGGCAACCTGCTCGCCTTGCTTTCCGGTATTGCTTTGCAAATTGGTGAAGTGTGGGGCCAATCCAGTGTAACTGAAGCGATCCGTGAGCACTTACTAGGTAGCCCCGGCTCAGTTTGGTTGACTGGGTCTATGCTGATTTTTATGGTCTCCGGAGAATTGTATCATCGCGCATGGCAGTCGCATCGTGGGCCAGACCCGCGCCTAACCCAGATGGGTGATCTGGTTTCTGGGCTCGCAGCGATTGCATTGACTGTGGCGCTAGTTTGGGTGGGGAATGCGGCGATAGCACTTTTTGCGGGGGTTCTTTTGGCAGGCGGCAAGCTGGGCTCAGCAATCCTGCCAACCTTCGATCTCCCAAAGCAAGTAGTTATAGACCGCGGCTTTAGATTGGTGGTGGTGGCCAGCCGTGCACCTTCCATCATAGCGCTTATCGTGCCGATTGTGTCGCTTGTGCAAAGCGGTAGTACCTTGGGTGATGCGATCTTGCCCACGGCCATGATAGTGTGCTTTCTTCTTTGGCTTTGGGCGGACCTACTGCTTTTGCGGGAGGGACAGGTGATTTTGATCGACCGCAGCGAACCTAAGCGGTAAACGCACACTGCAGCATTTTGCAAGTCAGTCTGGACCAAACCGTACATCCGCATCACGGTAGGTGTCCAAGGTCGTTTCGGCCAACATACCCATCGTTTTAGGATATTCTACAAAGCTGAAATGTAGGTATTTTGATCTCAGAATGTCGCGCGTTGAATGTGCATCGGCCAGCTTGTTCTGCAGGCTTTGCGCATGACATCGGATGTCGAGTCGAAGTCCGGATCTGGGGCTACGACTTCCTCAACCTCTGCCCCAAAAGGCTTGAGTGAGGCGCGAAACAGCTTCAAGATGCGGGAGAAGGCATTCTAATTGGGGAATGTCGAATTTGGTTGCCAGCATGACAAGAGCTTGGAAATTTCTTCAATCTCAGAACCGGCTGATGTCGGAGGACGACACTGTTGCGTTGACTGGCAAGGCGGCTGCGGTTCTTTCCGTTCTCACCCAACGGCGGGGCGAAGTCGTCAGCCGTGAAGAGATTATGGACAACGTCTGGAAGGGTGTACACGTCACCCCCGACCTTGTGCGCGAATATGTGCATGACATCAGGCAAGCTCTGGGCGACGACGCAACCACGCCCCGCTATATCGAAACTATTCGCGGGAAAGGATTTCGCCTATTCGGTAACATTTCCTTTGCCGATAGCCCAAAAACGGCGCAATTTCCTATGTTTCCGCGGATCGCCGTCATGCGGCCTACTATGGTCTCTGATGATCCCAAATGGGGCAACCTTGGCTATTCGATTGGTAAGGGGATTGTCTCACGCATTGCGTATCAACCGAACCTGTCTGTCGTTTCTTTTCACGCTACATGCGGAGCAGAAAACGACGATCTCTTGACAGTCGTCGAGCGACTGTCCGCTGATTTGATCGTTTTGGTAGAAATCAGTATTGGCTCAGAAGAATTTGGTGTGTCGCTGGAATTGGTTGCCCGGTCGGATTACAGCGTGTTGGCGACGGATCAATACTTTGGTGTTATGGATGATATATCTGAATTGCATAATCTGGTCGCCGATCTGGTGTCCGCTGAGCTCGGGCGGTTCAACGGTCATGTTCATCAAGCGCTACTTCGGAACATGCGTCGTGCGCCGCCTGTCGATAGAACCTCCTTCGAGGAATACCTGCTTTCTGTGGAGTGCGAAGCGATCCACGATCTTGCAGTCTGGAAACGTGGGCTTGAGCACAGCAGCAGGGCAGCAGAACTCGACCCCGATTTTGCCCGCGCTTGGCATATGCGCGCTGTGTTCCTGCGTGGGCTGGTTACTTTCTTCCAAGATCCTGACACCAACAGGGACACAGCGTTCGCGGCGGCGGTCGAGGCATTGCGCAACAGCCTAAGGCTTGATCCCCACGACCCTCAGGTCTTGGTATGGTCGCGGCATGTTCACACTGCTGACGGAAACATCTCTGCCGCACGCAACGCCGTCGTCAGAGCTGCTGACCTTGGCCGTAATCAGCCTGATACACTTTGTGTCTGTGCGTTGGAATACTGTCAGGTAGTGGGCGCATTTGATGAAGCGATCGCTTTGATCGATACGGCCTTGGTACTCAGCCCAAATCCGGTAGTTTGGTATAGACTTATTGAGTGCCGTGTTGCCTTCTTCGCGGGAAACTACGCCAGAAGCGCAGCAGCTTCGGAAGCGGGCTCTGCCGCGTTGCCCGCCTTGTTGTTCGGAGCAATGTCGCTAGCCGCTCAACAGAAGGTCGAACCGGCCCTTAGGAAATTCAAGAGGCTCTCGCAGTCTTTTCCACTGTTCCACCCCGAAAGCTACGCGGAAGATATGATTGTTGACGAAACCGCCCGGCGGCTTTTTGACGAGGGACTGCGGCGTCTCTATGAACTTCAAAGCGTGGAAGAAAACGACGTCATCACCATTAGTGCAGTAGGGTCCTGATACGGTGCGCCCTAACTGGATCATGTTGTCAAACTCCTGAATCATAGCCGAGAGGCAACGATTTGAATGAAGCCAAGATAGCTGGCTGCTCTTATATCGTATTGCGTTGGCAGCCGCCTTGAGCAGTTCAATCTTATTGAAGCACCGCACAACGTGGCTCCGTAGCCGCCGTTCGCTGCACCGTCCACCAAGGTCGGCTCTGGGCCGCTGTTGCAGCGGAAGCTCATGCAACAAGGGTATGCACTGCGCTGGTTATGACGCTTCAAGATTTGCTGAATTAGCGAGACTTCCATCAGTGTCAAGTTTAAGCTTCCCATACTTGGCGCCGAGCTGACCGCTGTTCAGTTCAACAACTTTCGTATCGCCTGACTGCCTTGGGAGTGACGATCATCAACGATCTCGTACAACTCGTATATGTGTCACAACCATTTGGGTACGATGCCCCGATGCTGAGCGGTATTCTGCTTGATGCCAGACGCTGCAACGAACGAGACGGGATAACGGGTGCTCTCGTTTGTCGGAACGACGTGTATCTTCAGTTGCTAGAGGGGCCAGACGCCAAGGTAAAAGAGGCCTACGAGCGGATACGGCGCGACGACAGACACAGCGATCCCAGAAAACTTGTAAACAGACCTGTGCACCGCCGTATCTTTGGAAATTGGGCAATGCTGCACGACCCAGCAAAATCATGGATTTGGTCACAGGCGGCAATATCGGATGGCATCCTTGACCGCGCAACTCAGACAGAGATTTTGACCTTATTTGAAAACCTCGCGGAAAAGGTCAGAAGCGAACCACCACCCCACTGGCGTTGCAATTGCAACGCCAAGAGACTATGTTGTGTTAACAAGAATTGTGGTTTTCTTCGGAACAGGCGCATCGCCTGCTAGAGAGGACTACATATTTTCATCATTAAAATTCAGCTGTCGTGTTCCTTAACAGGGATCTGATGTTTGGGAAGGTTGCCGATCGTATCGCGCACGAACACATCGCTGGTGACATTTGTTCATCCATTTGTGCTGGCTGGATACGCCGATGAATTGCCGCCAGGCAGCTATGAGCTTTTTGCCGAAGATGAAGTCATGCAAAGCCTTAGCTTCACGGCATACCGACGCACGGCCACGCATCTTTTGATCAAGTGGGACACCGGCGAGTCCGAATTGCGCCCGATCGATCATCGCGACTTGGAAATGGCGCTGGCCCAAGATCGCGCCTGCAAAACGATACAAAAAAGTGAGGCGGCGCTTTCTCCGTCAAAGGATCTAAAATGACTTTTCCAGAATGGACGAAACCCGGTGCTTACGGTGCTTTGGGTGGTGCGATCGCGATCTCGATCCTCGGCTTTACGTGGGGAGGTTGGACGACCAGTGGCAGTGCACAGGAAATGGCCCAGAATCTGGCAAGCGAAGAAGTCACATTGGCGATGGTACCTGTCTGCCTGAATACAGCTTCAGCCGACCCTGAACGCGCAGAAAAACTGGTGTTGGTTCAAGAAGCCTCGGGGTTCAACAAGCGCAAAGCCATGATGGAAACGGGCTGGGCGACGCAACCGGGTGCAGACGCGCCAAACCGTGACCTTGCGACGGCGTGCCTTGCGGAGCTTGAATTGGATGGATGATCATCCACGGACCATGCGGCAGGTGCCGCGGACGACAAGCGGGACACATGCCTTGCACGACATTCAGTTGTTCACGGGTCTGTTTATGGGCTCCATCTGCATACTGCTCTTGTTCGCAATGCCTGCTGTGGCTCAGTCCACCGCAACACCCATGCCTGAGAACGCCAGCGCAAAGAGCTATGGTGACGGGTGGGAATGTGACATTGGATACAGGTTGCGTGGGGATGCCTGCGACGCTGTTGTTGTGCCGCAAAACGCTTACGAGACCAACCGCACATATGGCAGTGGATGGGAATGCTTGCGTGGCTTTCGACAGAGCGGTCAAACGGATTGCGTTACCATCGCAGTTCCGGCTGACGCGTTTTTGGACCCGTCCGGCAGGCGCTGGCATTGCAAGCGCGGCTTTCTGAAAGTCGATGATACCTGCCAAAAGGTTTTCGTACCTGCCAACGCATATCTTGTGGATACAACCTTTGGATCTGCGTGGGAATGTGGGCGCGGGTTTACAGCGGCGGACGATATCTGTGTCGCCATTGCGGTCCCGGCCAACGCATATCTGAACACATCAAGCTATGGTCGGGCCTGGACATGTTCGCGTGGTTATATTGAGCGTGGTGGTCTTTGTGAGGCTGTCGCATTTCCTGCCAATGCATATTTTGACGACGCGACATACGGCAAAGGATGGAAATGCGAACGCGGATACGCAGCCAATGGCGTCAACAGTGAAGCGATCGTCATTCCAACCAATGCGCATCTCGACAGGTCTGGAAACCGTTGGGAATGTGACCGGAATTTCCAAAAATCCAAAGGCCTATGCGTACTCGATAACTGAGCGCAACGCAGAGTTACTTCGGCTTCAATACGCGGCGGCGGCGCCCGCGTTGCATGACGTGCCGACCACCCAAAAAGGAAACAACATGAAATCCGATCTTACTGCGGCAGACACAATCCGACATCCCGTCAGAGGCCCTCAAGCGTCGGGGATAATGCGCGCAGCACTTTCCAACACAACGCCCAAACCACAGGTTGCCTTAGTCCCAACCGCGATGGTGTATTGCGAAGGTAATTTCTCGGAAATTGACGGTAAGACGGCAAATGGCCTTGTGCGGCATTCGCAGGCCTACCGAATTCTATCTGTCATCGACAGTCATCACAGTGGCAAAGACAGCGGGTGGGTTCTTGACGCCGCCGTGAACCACATACCGGTTTTCGAAAACCTGGATGCCGCCGTCGCCGATCAAGCCGTCATCCCCGACACGCTTATCTATGGCATGGCCCCGTCAACGGGGTGCCTCTCGTTGGCGGATCGCAGCGTTGTTCTGGATGCGATTGCGCTTGGTATGAACATTGTCAGTGGCCTGCATGAATATCTAAGCGATGATCCTGAAATTTCCCAGGCAGCGTCCATGCGAGGCGTCAGAATTCGCGATATTCGCAAGCCGAAACCCAGCAAGGACATGCGGTTGTTCGATGGCAGCGTGGCCAGTGTCAGCGCCCTGCGGATTGCCATCCTGGGGACCGATTGTGCCATTGGCAAACGTACGACAGCCACAGTTTTGGCGCGTGCCTTGAACACGGAAGGTATCAAGACGGTTCTTGTCGGCACCGGTCAGACAGGTTTGATGCAAGGCGCAAAATACGGCGTCGCCATGGATGCCGTGCCGCCCCAATTCTGTTGCGGCGAGCTTGAAGGCGCGATTGTTGCAGCCGACCGGGGCGAACACCCCGATGTCATATTGATCGAGGGTCAAGGTGCGCTGAGCCATCCGGCGTTCTGCACATCCGCCTTTATCCTACGCGGCAGTCAGCCGGATGCCGTGATCCTTCAGCACGCCCCGAAACGCGCCCATCGCTGCGATTTTCCGCATATGTCGATGCCAGCGGCGGCAAGCGAGATTGCGCTGATTGAGGCGTTTGCCGATACAAAAGTCATCGGCGTCACGCTCAATCACGAGGGGATGTCCGATGCTGAGGTGTCAGACACGATCGCCACACAATCGTCCGAACTCGGATTGCCCGTTACCGATGCGCTAAGCCGACCCGAGGCCCATTTGCTTGCGGTCGTTTTCGCCGCGTATCCCAGCTTGCAGCAAGGGCCACCCGTGGCTGCGATATGAGTTGCCCCCGCATCGAAATAGATCTGAGCAAGATACACCACAATACCCTGACCGTTGTCGGGCAGCTAAAGGGGCACGGCATCGATGTCACAGGCGTGACCAAGGCCGTTTGTGGACATCCGGCCATCGCCCGCGCCATGTTGAATGGTGGCGTCAAAAACCTTGCAGAAGCGCGCCTGAGCAATTTGCGGCGGTTACGCAAAGCGGGCGTGACATGCCCGATCACATTGATCCGCTCACCCATGCTGAGCCAAGCCAATGACGTCGTCCATTTTTGCGAGACAAGCTACAACACCGAAAGGGCCGTCATCGCGGCACTGGCCGCTGCCGCGATCCAGCAAGGAAAGGTTCACGGCATTATCCTGATGGTCGAGATGGGCGATTTGCGCGAGGGGATCATGCCGCAAGATCTTGGTGCAATGGCACAGCACGTTGTGGACATGCCCGGTGTCGCGCTGAAAGGCATAGGGGCCAACTTTGCATGCCTGAGTGGCACAGCACCCGACGCCGCCAAAATGCGGGCATTCTCAATTCTTGCGAACGATATTGAGGGCATGTGTGGCCCATTCATCCAAACGGTGTCTGGTGGCAATTCCGCAAACCTGCCTTGGGCTTTCGGTGGCCATGCGACGGGTCGCATCAACGATCTCAGGCTTGGAGAGGCATTATTGCTGGGCTGCGATCCCGTTTCGGGAAACCATATAGCCGGGTTGCACAGGGATGCCTTTACGCTTGTCGCTGAAGTGATCGAGACAGATAGAAAGGCTGTGCGCCCACCCGCCAGCGTTGCCAATCCGGCGTTGGCGCGGCTCAGCCTTGTCCCGACTTGCACCCAACAACGTTTGATCCTTGCCCTTGGGCATCAGGACACAGACATATTTGGTCTTTCGATGCCTCCGGGACATGGGTTGATCGGCGCAACAAGCGATCATCTGGTCATTGGCGACGACCATTCAAAGTTGAAAGTCGGGTCCGAAGTCAGATTTCACATGAACTATAGCGCCTTGATGCGCGCCATGGCCGCACCCGATGTCGCAACAAATCTGTGCGTTGACCGAACCGCGCTGCCCGAGCAAGGCCGTCACAAGCACCTCGCATTGGTTTGAAGTGTCGAACTTGAACGTGCACATACAACTCTACTTAGGAGACTGACAAAATGGCGAAGCTGACAAAGTCATCTGTATTCAAAGAGCAACCGACAAGACCAGAGACACCGTTGGAAAAGACGACGCGGATCGTCAAAACGATGGTCGACGACGAAGCAAAACAAAGACACGTCAAAAACACCCGGCTGCGCAATGCCCGGCTTGAAAGAGACGCGCATACACCTGCAGTATCCGAGCCGGTTGATCGCAAAACGGGTTCCTCCAAAGTCACCACCAAGCGATAACAGCGGCGTCGAGGACAGGTATCCGCTTCGCTTTCATCTGTGAGGCGCCCATAAGGACGCTGCTGCGCCACGCCAAGGATCAGCCGCGACAGTCACTTTCCCCAAGGATGCCCCCCATGACGAACTCAGATGAGAGCGGAGAAAAAGTTCACTACATCTGCCAGACATATGTCGAAAAGACGTCCGGGCGTGCTGGGCTGGTCAGCTTGGAAATAGGCAAGCAAATTGAATATTCGACGGCGGCAGAGGCGCAAAACAGAGCCGAACGGGAAGCCCAATCCGAAGATTGCGCTGGTGCGGATGCCTATATGATCACCGAGGACCCACGCAGTGGCGAAATAGGCCCACCAAGTTTCCTTGTCAGGATCGGCGATGTCCCGGAATTCGATGATTTCTAGAACTTAGCAACGGGTCGCGACGCAATCTAGGAATGGAAGCTGAAACTCTCGGCATGAAAGAGGGAGCCTCGGAGAGCGGGTCAGCCACACTACCAGAATGACAGTTTTGGCCCGATTCTCCGCTTGTTCTTCCAGTTCACACGCGCGCAGCCGACATAGGCGCAATCACCGCGGAACGAAGCATTGTCCGCCATTCGATCACCAGCTCGGCAGAAATTCTGCGCTGCGCGTGAACGTCCGCTTCGGGGAAACAAAAAGGTTGAGCCCGTCGGACCTCGAACGGCAGCAATGGGCCGAAAGCGATTATGATCAGTGCATCATCGATCAGCTTACATCAACGCCACATCAACCTGCGACTGCGCGTTTCGCGATGGTTTTGCCGGTAAATCCGTGCGAGTGCTGATGCTTGCAAGGGTGAAAATAACGCCTAATCAGAGGCTTGGCAGCTAAGTGCCTGATTTTCATAAGCTATTGGAATCGCTGGAATTTCGGCTCATAACCTGAAGGTCGTAGGTTCAAATCCTACTCCCGCAACCAAAATTACCGAATAATACCAAAGCCTTAGGCCTCGCATCACGCGGGGCTTTTTGCTTGTCCGCATTCCATGTCAACGTTTGGCGAGTCGCACAACAAATATTCAATGAAATCATCGCCACGGCTTGACTGCGGGCAATCTGTCATCCTGAGCAGTTTGAGGATACGGTTCCTCGGAACTGATGCCAAGTGACCGCGATGTCCAAGGAAATACTGAACAAAGCCAATCTCGAAAGTCATGGC
The DNA here is from genome assembly GCF_019966495.1 of Tateyamaria pelophila. Lineage (GTDB taxonomy): Bacteria > Pseudomonadota > Alphaproteobacteria > Rhodobacterales > Rhodobacteraceae > Tateyamaria > Tateyamaria pelophila. Next base: position 9,751 of record NZ_JAIMIA010000135.1, read on the forward strand.
GCGCCCAAGCTTGTAGAGCTGGTACAGGGGTATGCAGCCTTTTACATCCCGAACCGGACCCTCGGTGCGCATTCCGACGTATCCGCCCACCTATTCCGACAACATCCGCCCGCTTGTACCGGGTTATCCGCCCACCTTTGACGCGTTGCCGTGAGGCATTTGGTTTTGGGTATCAGTTTTCTGGTGTGCCGTCACCTGTTTGAGCGTCTTGCTTTCGGAAGGATTGCCCGTCGAGCTCAAGTCGGTAGGCGTTGTGCACAAGCCGGTCGAGGATGGCGTCCGCGAACGTCGGTTCACCAATGACCTCATGCCAGGTTGAGAGCGGCAATTGGCTTGTGATCAACGTTGATCCATTTCCGTATCTATCTTCGACAATCTCCATGAGGTCGCGCCGCTGACTGGCGTCCAGTCGGTCTGGCCCCCAGTCATCAAGGATCAACAACTGGGTCTTTGTCAGTGCCTTAAAGACGCGCGGGAAACGACCATCGCCGTGGGCCAGTTCCAGCTCGTCGAACAATCGCGTTGTGCGCTTGTAGAGCACCGTGACGCCCTCGCGACAGGCTGCTTGTGCAAGTGCGCAGGCCAGCCAGGTTTTGCCAACACCGCAAGGGCCTGTGATCATCAGGTTGCGCTTGTCACGTATCCATTTACCGGTCAGCAGGTTTTGGAACAGAGCCTTATCCAGACCTCGCCGCGTTTTGTAATCCACGTCTTCAGGGCTGGCTCCGACATGGCGCAAACGCGCGGTGCGCATACGGCTCTCAAAGCGTTTGGTCTCGCGGCTGGTGGCTTCGCGGTCGATTAACAGGCCCAGCCATTCAGCATGGGTTAGATCGGCGCTGCCATCTTGTGTTTGCATCTCAGCAAAGGCTTCTGCCATGCCGTCGAGCCTAAGGGTTTTGAGTTGATCCAGTGTTGGATGATCGAGCATATTTTGTCCTCTTCAATGAAAGTAACCTGCGCCACGGATGTTGGGATGTGTGATCGCGGGGCCGTCCGTACGCGCTTCTCGGCGTTGGCGATCCAAACCATTCTTGAGAATGGAATGCAGGGATTGGTAGGTATAGCTGTTGATCTCGAGCGCCCGCTCGCAGGCGGCATCGAGGCGGACAGCACCAAATGTTTTGGCCAACCGAAGAACGCCCATACATGTCCTGTATCCTTGCTCGGGGTGGCGACGCTTGCGCATGACCATCTGCGCAAACACCTCAACATTGGGTCCGATGCGCGCAGCCTGTGTGCGGATACGTTCCGGCGTCCAGTCAGGTACTGTAACCTGACGTCTGGAAATTTAGTTGGAGATTGCGCTGAGAGCCCCTGCCGAGGCGTGCCCCGGCAGAGG
>NZ_JAIMIA010000136.1 GCF_019966495.1 Tateyamaria pelophila
CGGGCCAGCACAGCATCGCTTCGAAGCATAAGGCACCCGCCTTCAGGCGTTTCCGCAACTCCGGAGACCCTCAGAGGAAAGAGATACTTGATCCACAGGCCTGATCAGGCAATCTTCGCGTCAGATGGCAGGCCACTTGGGGAATGTCGGGTTTAGTGCCCACAAAGTATATCGGTCAAAGGCATCGATGTCTTTCTCAATGCCAATCTCGACACAGTTCGTTAGGAGGTCATATTGCCTGAGCAGGTTTTGCTCTTGAACACGCTCAAAGAGATGCGGATGCTCTGATTTCCTAAGTGCCATGCTGCCTTTTCAGGCGGCATCTCGAGAGTGCCGCCGCCTTGGGTGGATTAAGCGCGCAGTCTGATGCTCTCACTCGCTCGTTTGACGCTGTCTTTTGTTATTGTTTCGTCGTTCATCGCGTTGCCAAACGCGAAGCTGACCCGCTGTTCGTGAAGCACCTCGTCGCTCACTTCAACGGTGAGGGTCGCTTTAAGTAGCTGGAGAAGTTCAGCGTCTTCTTCTGAGTGCGATAAGAACTGCTTTCGGTCTGCCATATTCATCTCCTCTTGGGACGGGGTTTTTCGTTGTTTATAATTCTACATCTGCATCCAAGGCAACAACGCTGCGCTGCACGCGACAATTTTGTGAGCGATCGTTGCTCGCTCAGCGGGACGGTGACGGCGCATGCGTGGCTCGCGACGCAGGCCTCGACCTTGATCAGCTGGAGTTGGAGGCTGGTCAGCGACTTATCAGACAGGGTGCCCCAGCATTTCAATGCAGCACTAAACGTTGTTGAGCTGGTCGGCAACGCAAAGCCTGATCAAAAGGCCGCTATGCCCGTGTCTTGCAAGCGAGATACCACTTTTGCGCGGGTCTGTAAATCGGCCGACCTGTAAATTCCAACTGGTCGAGACGATGTCGAAGCGACCGGCCACTTTGGGCTGGTAGCGGACCAACCTTGCGATTGAAAGGAAGGTCCGGTCAAGGCCGACGTTGATCTCAGTGGTACGCTTCTAACGCGGAATGACGAAATCTCGAACAGGGTAGCTTGGGTTCGAAGCCGCGGTTCGCCTGCGATGGTCGAACGACCACGCTGTCACACGGCCTACCAAGATGGCGATGATTACCCTGCTACCGATACATCACACTTTGTCCGTGTGGAAGCATAGTGGAAGCAAGAGGGAGAGTTTTGCAGCGGTTTCTTGCGAAAATCGACGTAGGGACGATCCGATGCATGGGGCTGCCAGTCGCGGAAAATGCGAAGAATAGCGCGGTTCCGGGCAGTTATTCATGGTTCGTTCGCCACGGCTCATAACCTGAAGGTCGTAGGTTCAAATCCTACTCCCGCAACCAAAAACTTCGATATATCAGTCGCTTAGAAGCCGCCCTCCAGGGCGGCTTTTTGCGTTCAAACATTTTGGAAGCACTACGGAAGCAAGAGGGCGCGCAATGCTGCGAATCTAACGTAAGAGTGACCAAGCCAGCGTGACCCGTTGAGATCCGGCTCACTTGGACGAGTGACCTAAACAAAGAAAACCCAGAATAGAGATGTGGGGTATTTTCGTCTTACTTCATGTACGAGGCATCAACCGCTGTAAAATGCTTTTCAACGGCAATGCGGTCGCGCAGAGAAGTAGGGCTCCTATACCAAGCAATGCAGCACTGCCGGGACGTTCAAGAAAAACCATCGGGTCACCCCGTGAAAGCAGCATGGCGCGACGGAAAAATTCTTCCATCATTGGCCCGAGAACAAAGCCAATCAACATTGGAGCAGGTTCGAAATGAAACAGGCGCAGGAAGTAGCCAATGAGACCAAAGGCAAGCGTCGCCCAAACATCAGTCAGCGAATTTGAAATTCCGTAGACCCCAACACAGATCATCATAATGACGGTCGGGTATAAATAATAGTGCGGCACGCGTAGCAGGCGCACCCACAGACCGATTAGAGGGATGTTCAGAACCAGCAGGAAGAAGTTTCCAAAGAGGAAGCTGACGACCAGACCCCAGAACAGATCAGGATGATCGGATATGAGGCGCGGACCAGGCGTAATCCCATGGATCATCAGGGCCCCAAGCATCAACGCCATCGTGGTCGACCCGGGTATCCCCAGCGTAAGGGTCGGGATGAAGGCTGTCTGAGCCGCCGCATTGTTCGCGGACTCTGGGACCACAACCCCCTCAATCGCGCCGTTGCCGAATTGTGCTTTGTTGCGGCTGATCTTTTTCTCAAGCGCATAGCCCACAAAGCTTGCGACCGTCTGACCAGTGCCCGGCAATGTGCCAAAGAAGGATCCGATCGCAGAGCCGCGCAACGCGGGTAGAAAGCTCTTGCGCCACTCTGCCCGTGTCGGAAATATATCGCGCCCACGCACGCTTTGCCCAGCATAGCTTTGTGTAGCACCGCGCAGCGACACCATGACTTCGGAGATACCAAACAGGCCCATCGCCACAACAACCAGCGACACCCCATCACGCAACTCTGGAATGCCGGCGGTGAACCGGGCATCCCCGCTGTTGACGTCGACACCGATTGTGCCCAGCAATATACCCAAGCACACCATCATCAATCCGCGTAAAACGCCAGAAGAGCTGACGATCGAGGCTGCGATCAACCCCAAAACCATGACCGAGAAATACTCAGCCGGTTGGAATAGCAGAGCGAATTCCGCCAGCCTTGGCGCAAGCAGGACCATCACAATCACGCCGAAGACCCCACCAAAGAAAGAGGCGACCGATGTTGCAAAAAGGGCAATCCCAGCCCGGCCCTGTTGAGCCATTGGATAGCCATCGATACAGGTGACAGATGAAGACGGAGTTCCAGGAATGTTCAGTAAGATTGACGCAATTGACCCGCCATATTCCGCGCCGTAATAAACCCCCGCCAACATCACCAACGCCGTTGTCGGCTCAAGGTAAAACGACACAGGCAGAAGCATCGCAACGGCGGCCAGCGGCCCGACACCGGGCAGCACGCCGATGAAGGTGCCAAGAAACACGCCGGCAAAGCAGTAAAACAGATTGGACGCACTGGTTGCAGTATTGAACCCCAGAGCGAGATTTGACAGCAGTTCCATATCAAAAGCCCTTGATGGCGACAAATGGCATGCCCAGCCCGCGCACAAAGATCAGCCAAACACCGATGGCGACCCCCACGGCCAAGGCAATGCGAAACGGCCAGCGAAAGCCCGGGATTGCCGAGCCGGTGGCGAAAACGGCAATGGCCGTGGCGGGAAGCACCCCAAAAAACGGTGTCAAAAAGGCAAAGGATGCAACTCCTCCAACAACCCCCACCACAGCGATGGGATCACCCTTCTTTGTATTCATTGGGTTGCGCAGGTTCTGAACCAGCCCAATCGCAGCCAGGAATGACAAAAGGCCACCAACCAAAAGCGGAAAAGCGCCAGATCCCATCCTGCGAAACGAGCCGAGATCAAGGCTCGCCACTGCGCCAAAAACGAAGGCAAGACCCGCCGCCAGCATAATGAGTGGGCCGATCTGCGACATTATCGATTTGTGTTGCATGAGGTTTCCTATGGCTGAAATTCGGGTCCGTCATAGGTATTCGGAACGGTGCATGTGCCGTTCCGAATATCCTGCGCCAGTCTTGCGATGTACTCCTTTGTGGCAACGGGGACTTCATCTCCCATGGAAAGGGATACAAAATCCCCATCCGCCAAACCAAGGTGGGCGATTGTGTCTGGGACTATTCCCGCAACCATATCCGTAATGGCGCCTTTCACTCCCAGATCAATCCGAGCAATCGCAGACGCGATGAAAACCTCCGGATTGACGTCGACCCAATCCAGAGCGTTGCCAATCTGGCGTGCCCGACCTTCGCGGCAAGCTTCAATGGCGCCAGGTCGCGCATTGTTCAGCATCGTAAAGATGATATCTGCTCCGGCTGCAATTTCCGCGGCGGCCCATGTCTTGGTGACGGAACTGTCGTCCTGCGTGCCGCAAAATCCGGTGAGGACTTGAATGTCCGGATTGGCGTGTCTGACCCCCGCGACGAAGGCCGCGCGACCTTTGAGGCCAGGCGGAACGCGGTGGCCAGACAAATGCCCGACCGTTCCCGATTGCGTCAGACGCGCCGCAAGCGCACCCGCGAGAAACGCAGACTCTTCCTGCAAGACATCGTAGCTGGTAAGGTTTGCCGCTGTCTTTTCTCCCTGCACGATGGCAAATTTCTTGTCGGGATACCGTGCTGCAATCTCCGGGGTCGCTATATTGCCCTGGCCGCCAACAAACACGAGCCCGCCAACCTCGGGCACAACTTCGGCCAAACGTGCGCCGATCGCATCATGATCGTAACGCACGCCTGAAATGATCGAGATCTCGGCCAGACCCTCGACGGCAGCGGCCTCTGCGCCTGCAAGGGCACTGGCATTAAAGCCAGCATCCTGTACCTCACCCACAAAAAAGACGGCTATCTTCATCATGGCACTCATTCCATCGCCGACTTGACCAGAGGTGTCCACTGCACCAGCAAATCACTTACAAAGGTCTCGAACTCCGCGCTGGTCTTGGGTTCGCGCACCAGCCCCCAAGTGTCGAACTGGGCCTGAACATCCGGCAAGGCCATCGCTTCGGTCAAAGCGGCATCCAGTTTGACTTTGATCTCGTCAGGAACACCCGCTGGCGCACTGAAGCCCAGCCAGTTTTCGGCAACAATATCATATCCCAACTCGGTAAAGGTTGGCACGTCCGGCAAAGACGAAAGTCGACTTGTGGCTGTAACAGCAAGGGGAATTGCAGTTCCGTCCTCCACCGCTGGCAAGTTCTGTGGCACGGCATCAAAGATCGAAGGGACTACGCCACCGCGGAAGTCCAATCGCATCGGACCAGACCCCTTGTAGGGGATATGGAAGAGCTCGATCTCCGTTTCGTTCTGGAACTGCTCGGCAATGATATGCCCCCAAGAACCAACACCTGAGCTGCCATATTCGTACTTGCCTGGATCGGCTGATGCGGCCTCGATCAACGCACCAAGGTCACTGACACCCATGGACGGCCCTGCAAACAGGCCAAGATGCACGGTGCCGATATAAGTGATGTGATCAAAATCGGCGATCGGATCATACGGGGTGTCAGGAAAACGGATTGGGGCGACGTTGAAAGGAGTAAGATTGGACAGCATAAATGTATAGCCGTCGGGTTCTGCATCTTTCAAAGCCGAGGCCGCGACAGTGCCTGCCGCACCGGGTTTGTTTTCAACTACGAATTGCTGGCCAAGTGACGCCGAAAGCTTTTCACCCAGCATCCGTGCGACCAGGTCACTGGACCCACCAGGTGGAAAGGACACCAAAATGCGCACAGGGCGTTCAGGCCAAGTGGTGTCGGCGAGGACAGGCATGGACAACATGGCGAATGTGGCAACAGTTGCGCCGAGAAGATGTCTGCGTTTCATTATCTGTTTCCCTGTTATGGCTTTATGAAATCATGGTTCCACAAGGGCGGTGGTTTCACCAACATAAGAAACCAAAATTTTACCATTACGCTATAGGGAACCAAAGTTTTGCCTGTTTTTTGAGCGCGATTCGGAAAAACCGACCATTTTCTACATCCGATAGGACAGGGTTCCTTACTATTTAAAGTTGGAGTTCGAAGTTTTTCCCGAATCGGAAGGGCATTAAACTTGCGCCAGAAGAGCCAGCCGATCAGAGTGCACATATGGAACTTGAATTTCACGAAGACATGGCGTTTTTGGCTCGTATCCGGTCAAGCTTGCCTGGCCTGCATCGCGCGGAACGCAAGCTGGGCACCTTCCTGCTCGATTTTCCGGGCGACCTTGCGTCCTATGATGCACAGGAACTAGCGCGGTTGAGTGGAGTCTCCAAAGCAACGGTATCCAGATTTGTCCGGCGCATAGGCTTTGCCAATTACGAAACTGCGCGCCGCGCTGCACGGGAAGAACGACAAAGCGGATCACGCCATTTTCTCGCCCATGCCGAGAACGTGCCACAGGAAAGCCAGCTAGCAACCAGCATGCAAGAGGAAGTGCAGAACATTGCGTGGACATTCGAGCAGATTGATGCCACCGATTTGGAGGCGTTGGCTGATAAGATCACTAATGCACGCAAAGTTTGGATTGCAGGGTATCGTATCAGCCGCAGCTTTGCAGAGTACATCTATTGGCAACTGGTCAAGGTGGTTCCGGAAGCGGCTATCATCCCGCAGGCGGGTGAAAGCCTGGGCGAGCATTTTGCCGCGATGCAGCCAGGCGATCTGGTGATTTGGATTGCGCTGCGGCGCAGGATGGCAAATACAGATCTCGCGCTTGATGAGTTGCAAAATCTAGGGGTGCAAATCGCGCTTATTACTGATGACGGAAACCAGATTGATAATCGGGCGCACTGGCATTTCCGGTGCCGCATTGAAACCTCGAGCCCGCAGTTCAATCATGCGTCTGTTACGTCGCTCTGTCATCAAATCGTCACACGAGCCACTTTATGCGCAGGGCTAGCAGGCCGGACTCGTCTGCGGCGTATAGACGAGATAAATGAACGTTTGAAAGAAGTCTGAGCAAAACTTCCTGCGATCACGGCCTGGTCCATTAAAGCGGACCTTGGCGCAACCGCCGCGAATTGGCGCTCTGTCCGCACTGTGCCAGTTCGTGCCCACCGTGGCGAAAGTCCGCAAACCCTGAACCTGCCGTTCGTGACTGGCGCAGCTAAAGACCGTTGAGACAAGCCCAGAGTCACCGATGTTGCGCGCTCCACCAATGTCAGTTTCGGCGGTATCGCCGAAATTGTGCATTTTTTGAAGCACTGCAAATAGCTCTGGGAAGCGTTCGCGATGCGCGTTATCGCGGGAACCCGGAGCGCATATAGGCGATGATTTTCCAGATGTCTTCTTCGCTCAGCGCATCCCTGAAGGCTGGCATGTCCGTTCCGAAGCGTTCACCGCCCTCAGAAATTGCCCAAAGGAGATACTCGTCTCCCGACATAGGCATCTGAACGAACCATCTAAGGAGAGCGGGAGAAGGCACGAGAGAACGACCGGCTTCGCCATCTCCGAGACCCTCGGCTCCATGACAACTTGCGCAGTTCGCTGTGTATAGCGTCTGGCCTTCCGCAATAGCTTCGGGCGTTGCGCGAATAGTGTTCCGAGCACCCCGATAAGCTGCGGGCACGCCCTCGTTCATGTAAGTCCAGTGTCGTTGCATGCGCTGCTGCTGGCCTGGTCCCATGTTTCCGTGCCCCCAGCTAGGCATGCGTTCAGACCACATGTGGCCCGTTCCCATCGGCCCATGACCCCACCAATCGCCCTGTTGCTGCTGTCCGACGGCCACAGTGGCAATGATGACAAACACCGCGCCCAAACCCATAAATCGCAGTCTATGCTGCGTCATCGTCTTCTCCCTACTGTTTCTGATCGTTTAATTTCACCTCAAGCTGCGTCGTAACTCGTGAACACTTCGGTGCTACCGTCGCGCCGGATCAGGAATACGTCGTAGGCTTCCCGCTGATCTTCCGGCCCCATTCCGGGTGATCCATAGGGCATGCCTGGAACGGCGAGACCGACTGCGTCTGGACGTTCGTCCAGAAGGCGACGGATGTCTGCAGCCGGCACATGGCCCTCGATCATGTAGCCATCGATCTCGCCCGTGTGGCACGACATCATGTCTTGAGGGATACCATTGTCCAACTTGTGCCGAACCAGCAGAGTGCCAAAGCTGCGCTCCTCGGTTACACGAAAGCCTTCCGCTCGAAGAATATCGACCCAAACCCGGCAACAGCCGCAATTCGGGTCCTTGAGAACGTGGATGGACGGAGTCCCCTGCGCAATCGCGGCGAAGGGTGCAATGCTGGCAAGACCTAAAGCGGCGGTGATAATGTGACGGCGCGTTATATGCATATGAGTCGTCCTTTTGCTCTGTATTTGATCATGTCATCCCTTGGTGGCTGTATCTGAGCCAATTTGTCGTGATCTTGCTCAAGCATGCTGATGATCAACGACCTCGCGGCGCTCGGCGAGCGCCTGGCGGGTGATCTGGAACGAGGACGACAAAAACAGGCTCGCCATGATAGCTGCTACGACGAGGTCAGGCCAACCTGAGGCCGTGCCCCAGACGCCCAAGGCGGCGATCATGACCGCCACATTGCCGATGGCATCGTTTCGGGAGCAAAGCCAGACCGAGCGGACGTTGGCATCCCCGTCCTTGTAGCTCACCAAAAGGAAGACGCTTGCAAGGTTCGTCGCCAAAGCCAGAGCACCAACAATGCCCATGATCTCGGCTTCTGGCACACCGACGTAGAACACGCGGTAGACAGTTGAACCGAACACCCAAGCGCCCATCAGGAAAAGGCTGATCCCCTTTGCCAAGGCCGCGTTTGTGCGAGCGCGGATCGAAGCGCCGATCACGGCGAGCGAAATGCCATAGGTGAGCGCGTCTCCCAGGAAGTCGAGAGCGTCCGCCTGAAGCGCCTGTGACTTCGCCAAGTGCCCCGCCGTCATCTCGACCACGAACATCGTGGCGTTCAGCGCGATGACGATCCATAGCCGTCGTTTGTACACGTCTGACATGCCGTCGAACTTGGCGTCATTGCCGCAGCATCCTGCCATCTCAAGACCTCTTCAAATTCATCTTGAACCTAGTGTAGTGTCTCTAGTGACTAGAGGGTCAAGAGGTTTCTCGCATGTTTTCTATCGGTCAGCTTTCGAAGCGCACGAAGGTCAAGGTTCCGACCATTCGCTACTACGAAGAGACGGGCCTTCTGGACGCCCCGGAACGGACGGATGGCAATCAGCGTCGATACGATGCCGCAGGGCTGGAGCGCCTGAGCTTTATAAAGCACGCGCGCGACCTCGGCTTCTCAATCGAAGCGATTGCAGCCTTGATCGAACTACAGGGCCACCCTGACCGTTCCTGTCAAGAGGCCACAAATATCGCCACGGCGCAGCTATCGGACGTGCGCGCAAAGATCAAACGCCTCCGAGCGCTTGAGAAAGAGTTGGTACGGATTTCGAAGGGCTGTGATGAAGACGGCGTATCCGAAGACTGCTACGTTCTGGCGTCTTTGTCCGAACATGGCCTGTGCGAACGTGAGCACTGAAACGAGCAAAGCAGACGTTGAATTGATTACATCAAAAGGAAGCAAAGTCCGCGTTTTACCAGTTCATGCACGGCGCAGCGAACGGCGGCATTTCCTAAACCAGCTATTCGTGACCAGCGCAGCGAACGTGTTAGAAGCGCCCATTTTTACCGATGCTGCGTGATGCATGGATGTCTGCTCGCAAGAGAGAGCCAAGAACCTTCGAAAACTGGTTAGGTTTTGAACGGGATTTGTAGCAGCCAAAAATGAGGCGTTTTACGCCCCTGCCAGAAGCGGGAGTTTTGGGAGCATCCCAGCTATAGAAATATAGATTAATTTGAACATGACTTTCACTCGCAAGGTCAGCGGCTTGCACCACTGTATCGCGCAGTCTAACTGCCGTGATCAGGACTGGAGGAACGGCCAACATGACCACTATCAAGCTTGCAATTGGCAATATTTTCGTCGGCTTTGCTGTCTTGGGATTGAAAGCCCTTGCCTACTGGATAACTGGTTCGGTCGCACTTTTATCAGATGCACTCGAAAGCACGGTCAATGTCGCAACAGCGTTCGCCGCGCTCGTCGCGATCCATATCGCGGCGAAACCCGCTGATGCCAATCACCCCTACGGCCATCACAAAGCAGAATTCTTCAGTGCTGTCCTCGAAGGTGTAATGATCATCGTTGCCGCACTGCTTATTTTTCGCGAAGCCTACCACGGCTTCATGCAGCCAGTCATGCTTGATGCCCCAGTAGAAGGGCTTCTTGTGAACATGACGGCAACAGTCATAAACGGGCTGTGGGCTTGGGTGCTGATCACACGTGGACGAGCACAGAAATCACCGGCCTTGGTAGCCGATGGAAAACACCTGATTACGGATGTTCTTACCTCTGTCGGGGTTGCCGCTGGCGTTATTCTGGCTGTTGCAACAGGATGGTGGATACTGGATCCGGCACTGGCAGCGCTCGTGGCCATCAACATCCTCTGGTCAGGTTCGAAAATCGTCAAAGAGTCCCTGAGCGGTCTGATGGATGAGGCCGTCTCAGCGCAGACACTCGACGCGATCCGTAATGTTATCGCGTCACAACTGGATGGCGCAATGCAAGCGCACGATCTTCGGACACGGCACGCAGGCGCGGCAATATTTATTGATTTCCATCTGGTCGTGCCCGGTGAAACGACTGTCTTTCAAGCTCATGAAATCTGTGACCGGATGGAGGAGTCTTTGAAAGATCATTTGGATGGTGCCAAGGTTACCATCCATGTCGAACCTGAACACAAGTTGAAGTATTTAGGAGCGATAATTCCGCCCGCATTCCCCAAGTAGATCTCTGATTTCGCTGTCTTGAACGTGATATTTTCTATATATATCATGGCGTTGGTTGCTGCGGAGGATGTGTTTCATGGATCACCCAGAGGGTGCGGGCTTGCAGCGGGCAGATCGTGTGGATTTTGACCCTCGCGTGCGGCTGGAATTCCGGGGCGCTCAGCTCAGTTCGGATGGCGGCCTTCTGGTGATGCGCGAGCTTGATGACGCGCTCGGTCTGTCCAATCTGGCGTCTGCTGCCCTGTGCGATAATCGCCGTGGCAAGAACACGATCCACCGGCTCGACGGGCTGTTTCGGCAATCGGTCTACGGCCGGTTGGCAGGATACGGGGACGTCAATGACGCCGACCGTCTCGCGCTCGATCCCGTGATGCGCCAGGTTGTCGGTGGCCGTGCCGTCGATGCGCATGCCGCATCCACGTCGCAGATGGGCCGGTTCGAGACCGAGGGACTGGCGACCGCAGAGAACCGGGCGGCTCTGTCTGA
>NZ_JAIMIA010000137.1 GCF_019966495.1 Tateyamaria pelophila
GATAAAGCATTGCGATAGGCTGGATGTTCATGGGTCGAGTTCCTTCAGCCAATCGGGGCATGGGGACCTTGGGGGACCTTCATTTTGAGGTCCCCCCAGAGGTCCCCCTCCATAAGCCTTTGTTTTCTCATAGCTTTGGGGACCTGGGGGACCTGGGGGACCTTTTTCCAGCTCCTCCTTATCGTGCGCGTGTGCGCGCATGCGCATGTGTGAAGGGGTCGGAATAGGTCCCCCAGGTCCCCCAGGTCCCCCTCGGCCAATGTTTTCAACAGGTTGGCTAGGGGGACCTCCATTTTTGAGGTCCCCCTTTGAAGACAGAGGTCCCCCAACCTCAGATTGATTTGCCGTTTTTGATGGAGTCTGAGCCTCACAAACCTCGAGTTGCCACCGTGTTGTCTTGTGCGAGACGCCGGCTTTGCGAACGCGAACCGCGCGTGTTTCCAGCCGAAACACCCGATCCCGCATGCGCGAAATCGATATTCCAAAGGCTGTTTTCTGGGCACGCTCAGTGCCGCCGCTCATGGGCGGAGCCGGATCGCAGAATACGGCGACATCGAATAAGTCTGCCGCGCCGACAGGAGCCGTTCCGAACCGATCCCACCAAGCTGCGATGAACGCGCTCCAGCCCGCCCCTTCGCTGTCGGAAGCTGCCATCATCTCGTCGAGGTTGGTCAGGAATCCGGGGATACCAGCGGTTTCCAACACTCCCCCGATGACCTGTGCCCAGTTCTCATAGGACCCGATGGTCTTTGTGCCACGCGGCTTGCCTGCGGCAATCCAAGCCTGGCAGAGCATCAGGCAGGCCGCCACGATGCGGGCGCGGTTGGCGCGGATCCAGACCATCAGGTCAGGATGCCGAAAGCCGCCGCGCTGCCAGGGACGTTCAACATTGGCATCGAGCCGGATGCGCACAAGGCGGCGGGCCATTTCGTTGGAGAACTCGGGGTTGTTGCCGGTCGCAATCCAGAGGCAGCGGATGGGCAGACGGGTCATTTCGGACTGCCCGAGCACACGATCCTCCCAGAAGGGCGCGGTGAGAGCGGCCGCCACGGCGGAGCTGTCGAGCTTGGCACGCAGGTTGTCGATCAGGATGATCGAGGGAATCTGGCGCAGCTTGGCGGTGACGCGCTTGCGCCATTCTTCGTCATCGCGCCCCTCGGTCATGACGCTGGCCCCAGTGCCGGTCAGGATCGTGGCCACGGCATCGACCATCAGCGTGGCGCCGGTGCCGGGCGTTGGCTTTTCGATCAGATGTAGCGGCGTTGGTCCGTCAATCATGCCGCGCAGGAAGCCGAGCAGCAGCAGAGCCACGACATGCGCGCGTTCCGCCTCCCCGGTGAAGGGGAAATCCCCGAAGAGGTCCTCGCAGATCAACTCGCGCGCCGCGGCAATTTCAGCCTCACTGGGGCGCTTCGGAATATCTGGCACGGTGAAGCCCGGTGCTGGCACATAGAGCAGCCGCGCGTCCGGGTGATAGCCCGGCTCGGTGATCAGCGTGCCGCTTCGGCCGAACACCGGAGTATTGACGATGCCGGTGAGCACCGGCAACGCCGGATCGGGCGTGGCGAGCACCGATTTCACGGTGGCCACCGGCGGCGGCGCTGGCAGCAATTCGCCTTTGGCGTTTTCGCGCACCCAGCGGGCGAGGCGTGCCAACATGTGCCGCAGACGTTCTTCGTTCAGGATGGTGGCGACGGGTCGGCCTTCGTCATCCGGGACGACCCAGGTGGGCTGGCCTGCGAAGCGGAACACCCAAGGGGTGCGGTTCGAGGCCATGACGACGCTCCAGACCTGCGCCACGGCCCGGCCAAGATCGCCCTCGTCGGCGCGCAGGACAGGGATGTCGTTGCCAGTGCCCTGGTAGTTCAGAGGCCGGTGCTGACCAATTTGCAGCACGGCATCGGCATCGACTTCTTGTTCTGTTGCCTCAATCAAACGCGCCACGACTGACGAACCGGCCCGCAGCAACATGTCGTTGAAGTCCTCGCCCTCCTCGGGCGGTAGCGCGATGGCGACGTCTCGGCCTTGTGCACGAAGCCTGCGAGCGCTGGCCTCAGCGGCACGCAATCCCGCACCGGATGCATCGTGATCGGCCAAGATCAGCACGCGCTGCCCGGCCGGGGGCAATTCCACCTGCTCAAGTCCGGAGGTAGAGAGTGTCGCCCAGACCGGCAGGTCCGGACAGGCCGTCATGACCGCGAGACCGGTTTCGATGCCTTCGCACAGCGCAACCCGCCCATCTTTGCCAATCGGTGCCAATCGGACGGCGCCACCGGCTATCCGACCCAGCATCATCTTGGGCTTGGCGATCGGCGCTTTGCGCACCTCGTTCGCGTCCTGAACGAGGTAAGTACGGTGCAACCCGATCACATCACCGCTGCGATCGCGCACCTGGCCAAGAAGCGCTGGATAGCCGCTCTTTGTCTCCCAATGCGTCAGATCGGGATGAAACAGCAGGTCACTTGCATCCGGCAGCGCAAGGCTGCGGGCCTGCAGATACGCCGCGGCAGGGGTTTCGATGATGGAGACGGCCTTGGACAGGATATAAGCGATATCCTGCGACGCGTCGCGCTTTGGCGCAGGTTTGGCTGCAGGGGCCTGGCGCAACGGGGCTCCGGGTTGCACGCCTGCTATCTCCGCCGACTCAACGATCAGATCACGCCCGGTCAGCCCAGTGGCCGCCTCAATGGCACTGATCGGCCCGCCGCCTTCATTGCCGTCAAAGTCAATCCAATCCCCGGCATGCGGCCCGCGCAAGGTGATGACGCAAGAGCCGGTATTGCGCGGCGCATCACCCCGGATATTGGCCAGCCGCCATTCATCACCGACGCGCTTGCCGTTCGGGAACAGCCGCGGCACCCAGTACTCGGCCGTCTCGCGCAGACGCTGGACGATCAGGTCCAGATCATAGCGATCAGCTTGGGGCCGCAAGGGCATGACGTCGTTGAGATCGATCACCACGGCGCTCATAGGAACACCTCCGGCGGGACCACGCCGCTGAACCAACTGCGGTCGCTCCGGATCGCGGTAAAAGCAAACCCTGGCCCTGGATGCGATCGGTTCGGAACAATCCAAAGGTCTTCACGCGCATCGTAGAACGCGCCATGGTTCTTGCCGAAACACCTTTCAAGAAAGCGCTCGATTGGTATCTCACGCAAGCCCTGCTCCAGGTTACGCAGTTCATCAACACTGGTCCCGGTCCGGCGAGCCATGGCTTGCAGGCTCGCCTCCTGTTCTGCGCGCGAACGCGTATCTCGAGATGGCTTTTTCATATTAAACTCCTTTCAGGACAGGATCAGCAGGCCGTGTTCAGCCCGGGTAATGGCGGTGTAGAGCCAGCGTTTGCGGTCCTCAGCGGTGTGCCCGAAGCCGTCATCCACGACGATCACGGTGGGGTACTGGCTTCCTTGGCTCTTGTGGCAGGTGATCGCGTAGCCCCAGCTGGACTGGATAAGCCCGCGGCAGGCCATCCATTCGCGGCGATGGCAGTCGGGATCGAAGCGCACATGGTCATCGAATTCCCCGCGCCAGAAATCCTGCGCCCCCGAGATGCAGGTGCCGTCCTCGGTCCGCACGGTCGCACGGAAGGCCCTGTCATTGCGGGGGTGCGCCTGCACGTCTGACAGATGCAGGAACATGCCGTTGATCAGACCCAGATCGTGGCGATTGCGCAGGCAGATGATCTTTTCGCCCGCGCCTGCGGGATAATCAGCGTCGAACCCGGCAGCGCCCTTCATCGCTGTGTTGAGCCGCCGACGGGCGGCATGCGTGCCGCAGATCACCTGACCACCGTGCAGCATTTGCGCCGGACTCACCTCGTGGCGCGACATCTTCCAGACCTGATCATCAAAGGCACCAAAGGGGATGTCCTGTCCCTGTCGCGCCATGGTCGCGAGCCGCAGGATCGGGCTATCAGCAGCCTGCCGGTGCACCTCGGTAAGCATCACATCCGGCACAGCTTTGGTGAAAAACCCCGTGCCGTTCACGGGCGGCAACTGGCCAGGATCGCCGAGCACCAGGATCGGCTTGCCAAATGCCAAGAGGTCATGCGCCATGTCCTCCCCCACCATCGAGACCTCGTCGAGCACCAGCAGGTCGGCGTCGCGCAGGGCGGATTGCGGGTTCAGCACGAAGCGCGGCTCATGGATATGATCGAGCCTGAACTTCAGTTGTCTGATCTGGGTTTCGGAAAATCTGCGTTCGGCTAGCCCCATGCGCGGCAGGTCGCGCTCCAGCGACGCCAGATCTTCGGTCACCCGTGCAATCTCCTCAGGCGACGCATCGGAATTACGATAAATCAGGCTGTGGATCGTCTGGGCCGGGGTGCCTTTCTGCATCATCACATGAACGGCCTTGCCAGTGAAAGCCGCAAAGATCACGCCGCCCAGACCGCCGGGTGTCATGGGTCGCAGTCCGAGCGCCTCGATCGCCATGGCGGTGATGGTGGTCTTGCCGACCCCTGCATACCCAAACGCCCGAAACACCTGCTGCTCATGCGTGCGATGCTGATACCAGTCGCGGATGGCGGCTATGGCGCGCATTTGCGCGTCCGAGAGGATCACGCTCATGCCTGACCCTCCGACCAGCAGCGCGCGCCGAAGGGGCAGAAGCGGCAGAGGAAAAAATCGGCATGGGCGGCAACACGGGGCAGAAGATCGCCTGCATCCGCGGCACGCAATACGTCCACCCCCTTGTCTGAGAGCGCCTGTGCAGCGGCCGCATCAAAGGACACATGTTCGTGGTAAAGCTCGCAGGTGTCCTTGTTCAGCGCGGTGAACAGCGCGGCCTCAAGCTCCATATAGGCCATGTAGATCTGCATCTGCGCGAAATAGACCGGCTTCGAGGCCCGCACGCCCTTCTTGGCGGTGTCGTTCCAGCTCGACGCCTTCAGCGCCTTGTGCTCCCAGAGAACGGGCCAGGAAATTTCAAGATTGGGGCCGCCAACGATGACGCCATCGACATGACCACGGATGCGGCCGCCTGCGGTCTCGAACCCAAATTGGCCGCCATCGCGCTTTTCAGTACGCAGATCAAACCCCGCCTGCCTCAGCCAGCGGATGGCCAGATCCTCAAAGACATGGCCCGCCTCGAAGATGCGCAGCGTGCGTCCTTCGAAGTCCTTTCCCGGATCGACCGGGGTTTTGGTGAATTCATAGACGAGCCGGCGCGCGCAGGGTTCGCCAATGCGGCTGGCACCAAGGTAGTCCCGCGGGCGTTGGCTATCACGCTCCGTAACAAGGGCCTTATCGATATGGGCATTGATCCGCGCCCCGAGGGGCTGGGGGTCCATAGCCGCACGTCCGTAGACGCAACTGGATTTATGGTTCAGGTCAAGCATACTCATCTCCGGGTCAAAAAGGGACATCGCCCGCATCGGACTGGCGTTGCATCGAGGCCTGAAAGCCTTCGACGCAGGCCTCGATCACGCTGTCGATGTCAGCGGCCGGGCGATCAAAGAAAGGTTCCATCAGCCCCATCTCCGTCAGCGCCTCGGCGAGGTCGCGGCGCGCCTCACGGATCGCGCGGGTTTCCATGTCGGTCTTGTCGATCATTCCGTGGTTCCTTTTTGCGTTGGCCGAGCCCGCCGTGAGGCAGGCCATCGAGCAGAAGCGGTGATGGGGATGGCGGTCCCATCGCAGCAGGTGACAGTAGCCGAAGCCCCTGGCTTCCCTGCCGCAGAGCGCGCAGGGAACGCGGCGGGCGAGGTCGGCGCGGCTCACCCCATGAGCAGGTCGTCCAGCTTTTCCCGTTCCGCTGGATCGGGTCCTTGAGTCCGCCGCTGCGTGGCCAGCACGATGAATCGGCTGATCGCGTTTGACGCCATGCATTCGAGATCCTTTCGCGTGAGGGTGGCGATGGGGCGGTCGAGCCGCCCCCGCGCTTCCAGCCAACGCCCCATTGCGAGCGCCGCTTGCGTGGTGACATGCGCCTGCCAGTCATCCGGGCTCATGGGTTCAGCCAGGCCGGGCCCTGCGACGGCTGCGTGCCGCCACCGGTCTTGGGCGCGTCGGTGGACGGCGTTTCGGATTGGGCGGGACGCTGCGGGGTGGGTGCCGGCGCATTCCATGCAGCTGCGGTGGGCGCGGCAGCGGGTTGCGACTGACCCCATGCCGGGGCAGCGGACTGCGCCGGGGCGGCCGCGGGACGTGATTTGTGGGAGGGCTGCGCAGGTACCGCTTCGCCCGACATGACCTTTTGCCATTCGGGCGCAGTGGGCAGGAGCACATGGTCGAGCTTGTTGGCGTCCTTGTAGGCCGGGTTGCGGTTCGGCTCGAT
Organism: Tateyamaria pelophila; assembly: GCF_019966495.1. Taxonomy (GTDB): domain Bacteria; phylum Pseudomonadota; class Alphaproteobacteria; order Rhodobacterales; family Rhodobacteraceae; genus Tateyamaria; species Tateyamaria pelophila. The sequence goes on from NZ_JAIMIA010000137.1 coordinate 6,277, forward strand.
CTGGATCTTGGCGACGAAGGTGATGCCGTCGAGATCGGCCAGCCCGCGCAGCATGCGCTTGGCCTTGGCGGCCTCGCTCATGTCCTCCGGGTTCAGCCCCAACGCGCTGTCGATCATGGCCCGGAACTGGCTTTTGGAGATTTTCCAGCCGATCGACTGGCCCTGTTCGTCATGCTTGCCGCCCTGCACGGTGAAGTTCTGCCAGAACTTGCGCCGAGCAAACGGACCCTCAGCCACGGTGAACTCGGCATCGACCATGCGCACGTCACTGCCGGGCTGGTTCGAGGGTTTCAGCAGCCCGCGATCAACCTCGCTCATCCCGTCCGTGCCACCCTTGCGGATGGACATGGTCACCTTGGCAAATGTGCCGTCGGGGATCAGATCGCCGGATTGCTGTGGGGCGACGTCATTCATATCGAAGGTCATGGGAATTATCCTTTCTGGGTTTGATTGATTTTGGTGAGAAGCGCGCCGAGATCGGCGGGCTCGGTCAGGTCGAGACGGCCTGAGCGGTCTTTGGCGGGCAGGCCCCAGGGATTGCCGGAACGACAAACAAGACGCCGGACCTCTCCTTTGTCGGGATCATGGCGCCAGGTGCTCGCCCCATCTGCACCCGCTTCCTGCGTGAACAGATCAAGGGTCAGGACCTGATCGACGATGCCGGGCAATTCGCGTGCGACCTTGCCACCCTCCAGCTGCGGCTGGAACGTCGCCCGGTTCATGTCGTCGACGACCTTCTCGAGAATGCCGACGAAGATGACGGTTCGCCCTGGCGCGTACTGCAGATGCTTCAGCAGGCCGATCACCTCGCGCGCCAACAAGCCATACGCGCCGCGCGTGTCGGGTTTGCCGGTCCGCTCCGAAAGCGCTTCGGGTCGGGCTTTGGCCCAGGCCATAGCCTGTCGGGTCAAATCAGTGATGCTGTCGACGAAGACAATCCGCTTGCTGTCGAGCCGCGTGGCCAGCTCGGGGTAGAGGCCACGCAGATGCGTGTAATGCGCCTCCGAGAAATGCTCATCTGGTTGAGCTGCCGGGTTTGCGCCCCCAATCAGACAGGCGATGTCGACGGCATCGGCGAAACGACGAATGGGCAGGCTGTCGCCGCGCCAGTCCTGAACAGATTTCAGACCAGCTTCGAGGTCGAGGCAAACCGTTTCCTTCTCGGGCATGGTCTTGACGAGGGTCGTCTTGCCCGACCCACTCGGCCCAAACAGTGCGATGGTGGTTTTGCCTTGCGCCTCCTGCAGGCGCTCGTCAGCGGAGAAAATACGCAAGCTCATGCACCCTCTCCCATCTCGAGCGTGACCTTCAGCGTGCCGGTCTTCACGGTGCGCGCAGGCTCAAAGTCTTTCCGAATGGCATCAGGCCAGGCCGTGTATTTCCGCTCCGACACCTTTATGGTGATGTCGACATACTGGGCGGGATCGTCCCCGGCGGCGCGGATGCGCGCGACCATGGCTGCAAGCGTCTCCTGGTCCCAGTCGACCCGTTTGGGCAGATCGGCCACGACGGTGTAGTTGCCATCCGCGAGGCGCACAGTGCCGGTGTCCTTGCCGCAAGCCCGGCGCGCCTCAGCGGCGCGGGTGGCATAGCGCACCTCAAGGGCCGTGTTGAACCGCGCGCTCGCCATGCGCAGCTGCTTGGCGGCATGGGCCAGCTCGCCTTGTAGAGCGGCCAACAATTCCACCGGCATCTGCGCCAGATCGCCAGTCGGCATGTTGAGCATGTCATCCACGCTCGGGGTGTTTTGGGGATAGGTCATTGGGATTCCTTTTTTGGGGACAGGTCAGGCAGCAGCGGCCAGCTGCTTCACAGAGGCAGAGGGAACGGTGCCCTTGTGCGGGCGGGCGATGGCGAAATAGGCAAAGTGGTCAGGACCAAGTCGTTCCTGGTAGAGATGGACGCGGCCAAGCTCTGAAAGCCGATACGCAGCGTCAGCCGTGGCCCGCAGGCCTTCGAGGGCGTCCTTGCCAAGCAGTGAGACGTTCGGGGTCGTGTCGACGATCAAAAAACCGTGGTGATAAAGCAGCCGCGCACCAGGCTCGGCGACATCAACCCACGCCATCAGCGTGATTTCTGAAACAGTCGACGCGCTGGTCAAGACAGCGGCGCTCATGCGGCACACCTGACAACAGTCAGGCGCTGCTCAGAGTCGCCCGCCTCGATATGTTTTGCCTCAAAGGCCAGGATGTCTGTCTGGCGATAGCGCACGTGCCGGCCAATCCGTACGAACTGCGGCCCACGGCCTTCAGCGCGCCAACGTTCCAAAGTACGCGGCGCAATGTTCCAGCGCCGAGACAAGAGCTTCGTGCTCAATAGGGTGTATTTTTGCTCCATAGCGGTCCTCATCGAGTTGATGAGGGCAATTTGCCAAACCCTTGGGTTGGAGGTCGTGGCACAAACGGTCGGTGAGCAATTTTAATTTTTATTGGAAATTCAATACTCGACAAATTTTCGGTCGGAGCTCCAACCCTTCACCAACCGTTCACCAACCAAGCACCGACCGAACGCCAACCAAATGAATGTGGTCGATCGGGCACGGCCGCGAATCACGGCCCGCTCAAGACATGAAAAAGCCCGCTCGAAGCGGGCCCGTTTACGCAAAGATATCAGCCCTCAGTGACCGAGACGCATGCTCACAACCAAGGCTGGCTCCAACATATAGAAGCCTCGTCGCCCCGACACGGGAAGGACAATATCACGCCATCCCCGTCGACTGGAAAAAAGGTAACTCAGCTTCACCGAGGCCGATCCCGCCGCCTCCAGAATATGCACACCGCGCTGTTCAGGATCACCGGTGACGGCGCAGATGAACAAATAGTTCAAAGCCCGCGCCTGCATGTCCGTGAACAGGTAGTGCTTTCCTTGAAGCTCAAACGCCAAAAACCGATCATAATCATTGGCATGCGGCGCACCAGCTGCCATTGCCGTGGCTTCCAATTGCTCACGTTCGTCAGCGCGCACAAGCAAAGCGTCCCGATAGACAATCCAATCTGCGCCGCCCTCTGACGTCGTCACGGCGCCGCCATTCTGCAGAAAGCACGCGACGGGACATGACTGTTTGCGCAGCACACGCATCGCGTCGCGTCTCTCGAGATCAACCACGCCCTCGAAGTCCGGGTTGCGCCGACCAGGACGGTCCTTTCGATCGATGACGGTAAAGGGTCCATAGATGCGGACCGACAGTGTCAGCTGACCCATCTCCACGACATAGTTTAACTCCGACTCTGAAATGCCCCAGTCCGCCAGAACCTCCGTCAGGGTGAAATATTCTCGTGGAATCAGCATCAGCATCGCCTCTTTTGTTCACATATTGTTCCTATTCATTTGACGATCCCACTTCAACAGATTAGATATCCTATTTAGTCCACAATTGACTGGGGATAACCATGATCGTCACAAACATCGCGCAGCGACTGAAGGCGCGGGCTTTTCAACTCGACATGACACCCGCAGCGCTGGCCGAGGCCTCGGGGCTCAACCGATCCTTCGTTTACGACATCATCCGCGGCAAATCCGTGCGCCCGAGCCGTTCCAAGCTGCAGAAGGTTGCAGATGTTTTGAAGGTCGATGTTGAGTGGCTGATCGACGGCGATGGAACAGTCGAGGGCGAGGCGCCCAAGATCTATTCCCCAGACACCACGTTTGTTGGCATCTCAGGCGTCAAGGCAAAAGCCTCAGCGGGTGGTGGGACGGTTGTGCATGCCGAGGACGAGCAAGCCAGCAAGCTGTATCATTTTCGGCTGTCCTGGATTGAAGACGAGTTGGAAGCCACCCCGAAGAGCCTCCGGATCCTGCGCGTCACTGGCGACAGCATGATGCCAACCCTGAACGATGGCGACACGATCCTCGTCGATATGAGCCGCCAATCGCCCTATCCCCCCGGCCTTTTTGTTCTGCACGACGGCATGGGCCTGATGGCCAAGCGGATCGAACATATCCCCTCCAGTGACCCGCCGCGCATTCGCGTCACCTCGGACAATCCCAACTACTCGCCTTACGAGTGCCTCTTGGACGAGGTCAACATCGTTGGCCGGATTCGCTGGTATGGCCGCTGCGTCTGAACAGAGCGGCCGCCATAGAGCGACTCAAACCGACATAGGTCGACAAGCTTCTGGTTAAGCTTGTTAAACAGGACTTTCAGCCGTCTTCTTGGGGCCGAACCCGAAGAGGCATTGCATGAAAAACCAGCCACAAAGTAGCGGCTCGGGCCCCAACCCCCTGCCCCCAGACCGCATGACGGCGCATGAACGCCGCACCGAGCTCTATAGTCTGCTTGCCAAGGCCGTCGTGCGCCTCGTAGATCTCGATCGCGACCCTCTATCCCAAAATAGTGGAGACAGTTCGCTACACTTCCCGCGCAAACAGAGCGGTACTGCAACTCCAACTCAGAGGAGATCTGCATGACCACACACGAACCCATACTGGCGCGCCTGGCTGCGTTAAAAGCCATGACCGTCACCGACCTGAAGGCGGAATGGCAGGCGCTGTTCGATGCCCCTGCCCCGAATAACAGCCGCAGCTTTCTGGAAAGCAGGCTGGCCTACCGTATTCAGGAGCTG
>NZ_JAIMIA010000138.1 GCF_019966495.1 Tateyamaria pelophila
AAGGCCTATATCAAATGGGAATGCCAGGATGCGTGATCATGCCAAATCCGAATTTCCAGACGTGGGGTTGCTCAATCCAGACACGTGCCGCTCACACATCGGCAGGGGCCGCGCGAAAAGTTGCGTCAATCAAATCACCAATGAACGTCCGCGCCAGTTTTGGCTCCATCGTGACAATGGTGGCGCGGCAGGCCAGAGACACCAATCCATGCACCGACGCCCAAAGCATCAGGTAGAACTGCCGCTGCTGTTCAGAGTTCGCATTGGCCTCTCCCGCTTCGATCAGCATGTCGAGCAATCCTTGTTGAAGCGCAAGCGTTTTGGCGTCGGGTTCGAGATTGTTGCGGTGCTCGAACAGCAAGAACCAGCGTTCCGGTTCGGCCAGAGCGAAATCAAAATAGGCTTCTCCCAAGGCCACCAGGCGTGCGCGTCGATCGTGCGATGCAGTTTCGATGGCCTGCTGCAGATTGCTTGCCAGCATTCTGGCACACCTTGCGTTGATTGCGCGAAAGACCCCGTCGAGATCCCCGAATGCGTTGTAAAGTGACCCGACCGAGATGTTCAGTTCCTTGGCCAGTCCACGTGCCTGAAGCGCATCGGCCCCAATTTTCGAAGACGATGCGCTCTGCCACAGGGATGGCGCGGGCTCTGATATCGGCCAGGTTTCGTTGGCGCCGAGAGGATTTGGGATCACCAGTCATCCCCGGGGAAATGCCGTCATCACAGCGCGGTGTCAAATCTCAGAACCGCGTGATACCCTTGGGCGTGGCACGATAGATGTCCTGGGCGAGGTCATGTTGATCCATGAAGCGAGCGATGGCGCCAAATGTCGTGGTGCGCACCGTTTGCCCGTGATCCGTCGTCACGAGTGCCCTAGAAGCCAAAGGCGCGAAAAATCGGTTTCCACCACCCATGGCAATCGTCTGCGGTTCGAAATGCGCGTTGATATTGGCCTTGATCTGCTCGAGATTTCCAGTGCCATACAGGCTGGCGATCAGCACGTTGAGTGTGTGCTCTGTGCAGTTTTGAAACTGGTTCGTGTTGGGGTTTGCCAGCACCGAGTAGTTGGCATTGTGCAGATCGGAATAGGTCGCACTCGAGATCGTCCTGAGAAGTTTTGCCTGAAGACGGGCGTCGGGGATGATAATGCCCGCGTCCAGCGTGTAGACCCCGGCGAAAAAGTTGGCGAGCGATTCCTATATCAGGTCACTGCGGTTGCCGTTATCCGCGCGTTGGTAGAGGTTGTACACCCGGTAGCCGCGTCCCGTGCCACCATCTGACCGGGTGATTTGCGAATACACCCAATAGGCCACATGCGTATAATTCACATCTTGAGGCAAGGAATTAGGATTGCGACCGATACGCCCGACAATCACAACTCGGGCGCCGCGCGCGGCGAGGTCGGTCTGGATTTTGTCAGAAAAGGCGGTGACTTGATGCGTCGGCAAATGCTTGGCCCCTGTCTCGCTGCTCCCCGCCACTGAAAACGACGGGAGCAGCAAGGCCAAGGTGATGAAAATGATCGAAAGAATACGCGTCATTGAAATTCCTTTCTATCAATTGGGATCAATCCAGGGTCGGTGCCGCATTGGGCGTCACGGTGTCGCCTCCATTGACCGACAATGTCCCAAATGTACTCAACTCAACACCTGCATCAATCGCACCGGTACCGATGCTTTCCAACGCAGAGCCCGTAACGGCAATCACCGAGCCCGCCGCGACGATCGGCACCGCCACAATCGAAGCCGTCCCAGTTGCGATGGCGGCAGAGCCGTGCCCGACAGCTTGACTACTATGCTGGAGAGCTTGTTCGGAATGTTGGCTGCTTGGGTCGGCAAAAGCGGGAATAACAAAGGCGGACAGTGCGATGGCGAGCAGTGTGGATCGAATTGTCATTGGGTTTGTCCATTTATGAACAACGTTCACAAAAATTGTAGACTGCTGTTTTTACCTGACTCTTTTAACACTCCCTCATTAATTTCGAACTGCGCGCACAAAAAAGCCCCACGCAAACTGCGCGGGGCTTTCTGTTCCTCCAAACAGAGGAAGTGTTTAGTCGTCGCCAGATTTCAGAGCGGCGCCGAGGATATCACCAAGCGATGCACCGGAGTCGGAAGAGCCATATTGTTCCACGGCTTCTTTCTCTTCGGCAATCTCGCGCGCTTTGATCGACACACCCAGACGGCGGGTCTTGCTGTCGATATTGGTAATGCGCACGTCAACCTTGTCACCAACCGAGAAACGCTCGGGGCGTTGTTCGGCACGGTCACGGCTGAGATCGGAGCGACGGATGAAGGATTTCATGCCTTCATATTCCACTTCGACGCCGCCATCTTCGATGGCTGTCACTTCGACGGTCACGATCGAGCCGCGCTTCACGCCGCCAACCGCTTCCGCGAACTTGTCGCCGCCGATGGCTTTGATGGAAAGCGAAATACGCTCTTTCTCGACATCCACTTCGGACACAACGGCTTGAACCGTATCGCCCTTGCGGTAGTCTTGGATCGCTTCTTCGCCGCGCTGGTCCCAGCTGAGGTCGGAGAGGTGAACCATGCCGTCGATGTCGCCTTCGAGACCAACAAACAGACCGAATTCGGTGATGTTCTTGACTTCGCCTTCGACTTCCGTGCCCTCAGGGTGTGTTTCTGCAAACACTTCCCATGGGTTACGCATGGTCTGTTTCAGACCCAGAGAGACGCGACGCTTGGCGCCGTCGATTTCCAGCACCATGACTTCAACCTCTTGCGAGGTGGAGACGATCTTGCCGGGGTGGACGTTTTTCTTGGTCCACGACATCTCGGAGACGTGCACCAGACCTTCGACGCCGGGCTCAAGCTCAACAAAGGCACCGTAATCGGTGATGTTGGTCACGCGGCCAGTGTGCGACGATTCCAGCGGGTATTTGGCAGCAACCAGATCCCATGGATCTTCTTGCAATTGCTTCATGCCCAAGGAGATTCGGTGGGTTTCCTTGTTGATCTTGATGACCTGCACCTTGATCGTCTCGCCGATTGTCAGGATTTCCGACGGGTGGTTGACGCGACGCCATGCCATGTCGGTGACGTGCAGCAGGCCGTCTACGCCGCCGAGGTCCACAAACGCACCATATTCGGTGATGTTCTTGACCACGCCGTCGACAGTCTGACCTTCGGTCAGGTTGCCGATGACTTCAGCGCGCTGTTCGGCACGTGATTCTTCAAGGATTGCACGACGCGACACAACGATGTTGCCCCGGCGGCGGTCCATTTTCAGAATCTGGAACGGCTGTTTCAGACCCATCAGCGGGCCTGCGTCACGCACGGGGCGGACGTCAACTTGTGAACCGGGCAGGAACGCTACAGCGCCGCCCAGATCAACGGTAAAGCCACCTTTGACACGGCCAAAGATCGCGCCTTCGACGCGCGCTTCGCCAGCATAGGCAGTCTCGAGCCGATCCCAGGCTTCTTCACGGCGCGCCATTTCGCGGGAAATGACAGCCTCGCCTTTGGCGTTTTCAGCCGAGCGGAGATACACTTCAACTTCGTCTCCGACGTTGATTTCAGGTGCTTCACCGGGATTTGCGAATTCTTTGAGCTCAACGCGGCCTTCCATCTTGTAGCCTACGTCGATGATGGCTTGGCCCGCTTCGATCGCGATAACCTTGCCTTTGACCACGGTTCCCTCTTCGGGCGTGTCCATTTCGAAGCTTTCTTGCAGGAGGGCTTCGAATTCCTCCATCATTTTATCAGCCATGTGGCGTCGTTTTCCTAACATCTGCGTTTTTCGGGCCGTGCGGTTGTCTCCGCCGGTCTTGGAATTTCATTGGTCCGGTGCAAACGCAAAACAAAGAGGGCCGGATGTTTCCGACCCTGCTCGTCTCGATGTCTGGCGGTGTTTACACCTTAGCGACGGAGGGGCGTATAGCGCCAAACCCGCTGTGCTGCAAGCCCATGTGGCGATGCGTTGCCTGTTTCAATGGCCCCAACGGCATTCATATGGCTACGGGCATGTCGCAAGCTGAGGCGTGCCCGGCACAATTTAACCGGTGTGGAACTTTTCCGGTTTAGAACGCCTTGAAGCGGAGGGTGTTGCGGACTGCGGTAAAATGGACAACCCTTGCCACAATTAATAATGGAGACTCATAGTGGTCCATGAGATTGAGTTGAACGGCAGAACTTTCAGTACCCAGCAGGGCGTCAACGACCGCTTTTGGCGGCGTGTTGCGCGCGGCAAGTGGGAACCCGACACACTTGCAATCTTCGACACCTACGTCGATTCGGATACCTTGGTTATCGATGTGGGTGCATGGATCGGGCCAACCGTGCTTTATGCCGCTCCGCGGGCGGCCAGCTGCGTCGGATTTGAGCCCGACAAGATCGCCTATGCCGAGCTCAATGCAAATCTGGAGCTGAACAAGCGCCAGACCTGGGCCAAGAACGTCAAGATCTACGACGACGCCATTCACCCCAGCGGCGAGCCCATTGTCATCGGCTCGAATGGCGAGGGCGGCGATTCCATGACCAGTGCGCTTTTGCAAAACCGCGAAAACAACTGGACCGTGAACACCCAGCGTCTGCAGGATGTGATCGCCAGAGATCGTGGCAGCGCCAAGAAGGTCTTTGTGAAGGTCGATATCGAGGGCGGCGAGTACGAGCTCATTCCTGACATCAAGGAAATCCTGACCGCGCCCGACCACACATTCCTGATCGCGTTGCATCATCGCCGCCTGTGGAAGTCGATCAAGCAGCGGCACAATTCCGACCCCAAATGGCGGGACGAGTTGATTGCGACTCTGACAACGCTCGTCGACGCCCTGCCGTGGGACCGCGAGATCCTTGCTCATGACAACAGCGTGCTCACCCGCGAAGACCTCATGACGCATGTGGTGAAGGGCGACTTCCCAACCGACAGCCTGATCATTCGGTGAAACCGCGCCGTGCGGTCGAACACGCGAGGAAGGCAGCTGTTATCGCCGCCTATCCTTTGTCAGCCGCACCGGCACCCCCTCTTTCGAAATCCCGGTCGATCTGAATTTCGAAGCACTCTCCGGCAAGCGCCACCGCTATGGGCCGACAACAGGTGTCGCCGCCCCCTTGCTGTGTCTAGACTTCTTTTTCCAGTGCTTCGGCCAGATCGGTGCGTTCCCAACTGAACCCGCCATCTTCATCCGGAGCACGACCGAAATGACCGTAAGCGGCAGTCCGTTGATAGATCGGTCGGTTCAATGACAGATGCTCTCGAATGCCGCGCGGCGTCAGATCCATGACCTTGGAGACAGCCGCTTCAATGGCAGCATCCTCGACTTGCCCGGTTCCAAAAGTGTCACAATAGATCGACAGCGGGCGTGACACGCCGATGGCATAGCTCAATTGGATCGTGCAGCGATCCGCCATGCCTGCCGCGACCACGTTCTTGGCCAGATAGCGCGCAGCGTAAGCCGCCGAGCGGTCCACCTTGGTCGGGTCTTTGCCAGAGAACGCACCGCCGCCATGCGGGGCGGCCCCGCCATAGGTATCGACGATGATCTTGCGGCCTGTCAGCCCTGCGTCCCCATCGGGGCCGCCAATGACGAATTTGCCGGTCGGGTTCACGTGCCATTCGGTGTCATCCGTCAGCCAGCCATCGGGCAGCACTTCGTGGATGTAAGGGCTGACGAGCGCGCGGATGTCGGCGCTGGTCAGGTCTTCGTCCAAATGCTGGGTCGACAGAACGAGCGACCTGACACCGACCGGTTTGCCATCACGGTAGATGACGGAAAGCTGAGATTTGGCATCGGGCCCGAGGGCAGGCTCGGTGCCATCCTTGCGCACCTCTGCAAGGCGCCGCAGCATGGCGTGCGCGTAGTGGATCGGGGCGGGCATGAGGGCATCGGTTTCATTGGTGGCATAGCCGAACATGATCCCCTGATCGCCCGCGCCTTCTTCTTTTTCATTGCTTGCATCAACGCCCTGCGCAATGTGGGCGGATTGTTCGTGCAACAGATTGGTGATTTCGCAGGTTTTCCAGTGGAATTTTTCCTGCTCATAGCCGATGTCCTTGATACAGGCCCGCGCGATTTCATCGATATGCTGCATGTATTGAGACAGTTTGTCCTGATCACTCAGGCCAACTTCGCCCCCGATCACGACACGATTGGTCGTCGCGAAGGTCTCGCACGCCACGCGCGCTTCGGGCTCTTCGGCCAGAAGGGCGTCGAGAACAGCGTCAGAAATCCTGTCGCAGACCTTATCCGGGTGGCCCTCGGAAACAGATTCCGAGGTGAAAGTGAAATTCTGACGGGACATAAGTGCTCCAATGCATTTTTCGTCTGTCGCGTCAGGAAGCCGTTGCGACAGGGTCAGGTGGCATTACGCGTCCGGCGCGCCCGCGTCAATGCCACCGACAGCACGCCGTCGTGCGCGTGTAACAATGACGCCGATCAGACCGATCAACGTGAGGATGATCCATGGGACGTCACCCGTACGACTGTAAAGCGTGGGCGCTCCTGCCATGGGCAATGCCGCATCCAGATAACCCGCCGTGTTGAGCCCCAGAAACGCCGTAATCCGCCCCCTTGGATCGATCACGGCCGATATCCCGGTGTTGGCAGCCCGTACCATTGGCAGCCCCTGTTCGATGGCGCGCATACGAGCCTGGGCCAGATGCTGCTGCGGCCCGGAGCGCTTGCCGAACCACGCATCATTGGTCAGTTGCATCAAGAAGCTGGGGCGTGTCGCTGTGCCGCCCACATCATGAGCAAAAACGGCCTCGTAACAGATCAGCGGGAGCGCTTTGCCAAGTGCGCCAAAATCCAGCAGACGCGGCCCGGGCCCGGCCGCGTAACTGCCTTCCACCCGCGCCGCCAGTCCGCCAACGTTGATATGGCGAAAGAACCACTCAAACGGCATGTATTCCCCGAACGGAACCAGGTGATGCTTGTCATAGGTCTGAGTGACCTGCCCCGCGCTGTCGAGGACGACGAGGCTGTTGAAATAATCTTGTGCCTCACGCCGTTGAATGCCGAGGACGACCGGCGCGCCCCGAGCGGCCTCGGCAATCACGTCAAACACCACTTGCGCGTTTTCGACCAGATAAGGCAGAGCGGTTTCCGGCCAGATCACAAGACCGGGAACGTCTCCGGCAGCCGTATACTCAATTTGGCGATTGACGAAGACCGGGATGTTCTCCGGCAGCCATTTTTCGTCCTGTGGCGCATTGGGTTGGACAAGTCGAACGGTGTGCTCCGTGAGAGGACTGGGGCCCGCGAGAGGGGGCATCAGGATCGATGCAAGCGCCACACAAAGCACGGCGCCCCGCATCCATAGCAGTGGTACGGCGGCGATCATGGCCGCCAGGCCCAAAAGGCCCAGCATCATGCCGTGCGGGCCAAACCAGGCCAATCCCTGCCCGGCAAGCGCATTGACGAGCGCCTGCGGCGGTGTCGCCCAAGGAAATCCCGTGAAGAGATAGGCGCGCAACATCTCTGCACCGGTCCACGCAAACACGAGCGCCACGGGATGCCCGCCGACCCAGCGAGCAAAGGCCAGCGCCCCGGCCCAGAACACGCCCAGAAGCGCGGCCAGCAACACGGCCGCGAAGGGCGCCATCCATCCGGTTGTCGCCACATCGACCTGAAACGGCTCCGTGATCCACGTGAGCGTCAGTCCGAAATAGCCTGTCCCCAAGGCCCAGCCCAGCCACCATGCGTCACGCGTTCGATCCGTCCGGCGGACAAGTCCGAACCCCGCGACCAGCGTGAGCAGTATTGCCGGCGCGAACTCGAAGGGCGCATGAGATAATGCTCCGCACGCCCCAAAGATCAGAGCCAGCACCAGATACCACCAGCGAGGCGGCGCCGAAAACCGGGCCGCACGGCTGATCACGTGGCGGCGTCCTTACCCTGCAGTCGGACACGCATACGCTTGACGCGGCGCGGGTCGGCATCGGTGACTTCGAATTCAGGGCCGTCGGGGTGCGGTACGACCTCACCACGGGCGGGCACTCGGCCGGCGAGCATAACGACGAGGCCACCCAAAGTATCGATCTCTTCCTCGTCCACATCATCATGGGTGGTCAGGGAAAATCCGATTTCTTCCTCAAAATCTTCAAGTGGGGTCTTGGCCAAGGCCAGATAGCACCCGGTCTTTTCGCGGGTGAAATGCGCACCTTCGTCGACGTCATGTTCGTCTTCAATCTCTCCGATGACTTGCTCGATCAGGTCTTCGATCGTGACCAACCCGTCGACCCCGCCATATTCGTCGATGACCAGCGCCATGTGCCGCCGCTCTGTCTGCATCTTGGTCAGCAAGACACCGATGGTCATGGAGGGGGGCACGAACAAAAGCGGCCGCAATTGCGCGCGCAAATCGAAATTATCGGCGCCGCCGTTGAACCCGTGGTTCAGTGCAATATCCTTGAGGTGTGCGAATCCAATCGGTGTATCGAGCGTGCCTTCGTATACTGGTAGACGGGTCAGGCCACTTTCCTTGAAGACTTCCACCAATTCGTCCAGTGTCACTGTGTCCGGGACGGCGGTGATGTCGGCCGTGGGTACAGCAACATCCTCTACCCGCATCCTGCGCAGGTTGATCATCCCGTGGCTTTGCGGCCGCTGGCTGCCATTTTCGGTCGGCTCTATGTCAGTGTCCGATGGGCTGAGCGCGCCAATCACGCGCGCAAAAAATCCACTATTTTGTGACGTACTACCTGTGTCACTGTCTGATTGCGCGCTTTGCGCCGCGTCAGACGATCCGTCGTTTTCGCCCATTGGCTCCTGTCCAGTTTTAAAGCGCTATCGCGCCGATATCCCTAATATGGGTCAGGCAACCCCATGCTGCCAAGTATTTTGACCTCTATCGCTTCCATGCGGGTGGCATCAAGGTCACGAATGTGATCGTAGCCCAGCAAATGTAACGTTCCGTGAACAAGCAAATGGGTGACGTGATCGGTCATGGGTTTGTTTTGCTGCACCGCCTCCCGGGCGCATGTGTCATAGGCGATCGCGATGTCACCCAAGCCGATTGTTCCGGTGTGGTCGGGCCTTGGCACTTGCGGCGCATCACCATCCTGATCCGGAGCGAGATCGTCTTCGGGCCAGCTGAGCACGTTTGTGGCCGCAGCCTTGCCGCGAAAATCACAGTTCAGCGCTTTAATCCGCACATCATCGCAGCCCAGTACGGAAAGCTCTGCGGCTTGAATGTTCTGATCTTGCAGCGTCGCTTCGATCGCCCGCGTAGCAAGACTTGCAAGATCCAGTGCTGCCCACCGATCATCTTCGATCAGAATATCAAGTTCTATTGGCATCTGTCGGCACCGGGGGCCAGCCCCCGGACCCCCGGAGTTCTTCTGGCAAGATGAAAGCAGATCATGAGCCCTGTGTGTCGGCCTCGTAGGCTTCGATCACTGCAGCGACAAGGGGATGTCGCACCACATCCTTGGATGTGAAGTAATTGAAACTGATTTTTGGCACCGATTTCAGGAGCCGTTCCGCGTCGGCGAGGCCAGAGGGGACACCGCGGGGCAGATCGACCTGGGTGCGGTCGCCGGTTATGACCATCCGGCTGCCTTCGCCCAAACGGGTCAGGAACATCTTCGTCTGCATGGTGGTTGCGTTTTGTGCCTCGTCCAGCACGACGAAGGCCCGGCTGAGCGTGCGCCCCCGCATGAAGGCGAGCGGCGCAATCTCGATTGTCTTTTCTTCCTTGAGCTTCGCCAGTTGTTTGCCCGGCAGGAAATCATTCAGCGCGTCGTAGAGCGGTTGCATATAAGGATCGACTTTTTCTTCCTGAGTGCCGGGCAGAAAGCCAAGACGTTCACCTGCTTCAACGGCCGGCCGACACAGAATGATCCGGTCAACCTGCCCTGAAATGAACATCGATACACCGACGGCAACGGCCAGATAGGTCTTGCCCGTGCCCGCCGGGCCAATGCCAAAGGCCATTTCATTCTCGAAAAGAGACTGCACATAGGCCTTCTGGGCCTCGGTGCGCGGTTCTACCAGTTTCTTTCTTGTTTTGATTTCGATCCGGTTGCCCACAGGCATCTCAAGCTGGTCACCGGAACGTGTTCCTGTGTCTGTTTCCGACGGGCCCATGCGCAACTCACGGTCCACATCTGCAGGCTCAACCCCTTTGCCCGTTTCAAGACGCAAGTAGAGCGCATTCAAAACGGCGCTGGCGCGGCTTTGCGCGTCGTCTTCCCCCATGATGGCAAGCACGTTTCCACGACGGATAATCTGCACTTCCAGAGCGGTTTCCACCGCGGTCAGGTGACTGTCATACGGACCGCATAAGTCAATCAACAATCTGTTGTCTGGAAATTCGAGAACCACTTCGGTCGGCGGATGATCTAGGGTCAAGACCTACTCCTGAGTCGGTGTCTCTTCAGCGTTACAAGTTCAGGCGCAAGGCGCAACTGCCTGTATGCTGATTCAATACAATTCAAACAAAAAAGACTAAAACCTGTGCCCGACGTTAGCTTTCTTGAAACGGTCGGGTACACATTGCTGTTTCGTACGGTTGAGGAGGCTCGAGGCTCGGTTAACGTCGGTGATCGCTTGATCCATTTGGGGCGAGAATGCGTTGTTTGCTTCAGCCCTCTTGTTTGCTCCAGGGTATCCGTCCGGTGTCGCCGCTCTGACGGGATGATGGAGTGCCTGCTAGATGTCCACCATCGGTAGTGGACATCTTG
>NZ_JAIMIA010000139.1 GCF_019966495.1 Tateyamaria pelophila
TGTCCGAAGAACACGGGAGGTGCATCCAGAGCGTAGAATTCGCAGTCCACTTCTCCTTCAATAGGGCTGTCTGGGAGCTCCAATGGATTCTTGACCGATAATGTTGCGTCGCGCCAATTAGCGCCAGCAGGATCAGCCCACCACTTGACGCGGGCCTTGTCACGCCACGTCCCCCGATAATCGTGAAACCCGTAGCCGGAAGGCAGAGCCACCTCGGGCCCTTTTACCAGATTGATAACCGCTTTCGCAAAGTCGGTGCATTCGAATGCAACCTCCTGCAAATCCTCGGCCTTCAGTCTCCCGTCCGGCCGACGTTTCGCGACCAGCTCTACATGCCGGGCATCCCAGCAGGCGTGAACGAGGCGAAGCCCCCCTAGCTCCAGAAAAAGCGGCAAAGTCAGAAACCAATTCATCACGTCCTGAGCCTCATCGCTCCCCACAGGATACTCATCGAGGAAACTTTGATGCTGGCCACTGTTCTTGTCATCGTGCGCTCGCATGAAGCCATCATCGGTGTTTAGCCAGTTCTTTCCCGGCGTGTGGTAGTGCAAAGCGTTGAGTTCATGATTGCCCATGACAGCGATTGCGTTTCCAGCCCGAACCATTGTGCGAACCTGCTCAATGACCTTCCGGTTGTCGCGCCCAGTGTCGATGAAATCGCCCAAAAATGCCGCGATACGGCGCTCAGGATGTTGCCAGATGCCATCGACTAACTGATAGCCGAGCGTCTCAAGCGTTCTGCTCAGCCGCGCAGCGTCAGCGTGGATGTCGGGAATAATGTCGTAATGTGTAATTGCTGTCTCCTTCTTGGTTTCTCAGTTAACAGTGTGTTGGGAGTGGAAATGCAGTATAGTAGGTGAATGAACAGTATTAGCCGCGCTGATGATCAGGCCCTAATCTCTGAACTTACTGCGCAACTGGTGCCAACGTCTAAGGCTTCGGAAATTCACCTTTGCAGCATTTGCCCTCCATCCATCGAGGACACATATAACACTTGAATGCGCCAAAAACGGTCGCATGCCGCTGAATATTCTCTTAAAAGTTCAGTTCCGAATGGCAATTCACGACCCGTAGGAAGCGGGACCCAACCCGCCGACTTAGGCCTCGGGGCTTGGCGCTTTTAAATCAAATTTCCCGGCAAGGATCTTCACCAGTTCGACCATATGGTCGAAGCGATGAGAACCGCCCTCAAACGTCGTTACAGGCAGCTGGTTGGCAACCATGGCCAGGGTTTTCTGCGGATTGATCACCTCATCGCCGAGATCGAGGACAATTTCACCTGGCCCATCAAGCCGGAATGGAATGTCCTGATACGCTCGGACAACTTCTTTTTTTAGGTCGTAGGGCGTCCCAAAATGGGTCTGCCCTCGACCAAGATATTTTTGCAGTGAAGTTGCAGGCGACACGGCTGGATTGATTGCGATGAACGGCAAGTTGAAGGCACTGCCTAGCCAGGCTGCCAAGAACCCACCCATACTTGTTCCTACGATCAACGTTCTGCTTGGCCCCTGTAACTCCGCTGCGAACGCCTCAAAAACCTTTTCTGGCGGACAGGTGTAATCGACTGTGACACCCTGAACCGGAGCAAGCATCGATAAAGCCTTCACCTTGTCCTTTTGGGGATCGAAATTTGATGCAAAGCCATGACAGTACATGATCTGATCTACTGCAGGCCTATCGATTTTGCCCATGTTTTGATGGTTCCTCATTTGTCAAAAAACTGAATTTCCACTTTAATATCACCCGCCACTCAGTTTACCGGATAGGCAGTCAAGAGATCTTCGGCGCTGCCACTCTCATGCTTGAGGCAAAGGTAGTCGTGTACCAAACGCGTGATGATGTCTGCCCCTTCTATGACGCTCGCCCACTGATGTTTAAGGGCCGCGGCAGGATCGATGAGGCCGAGCATGTTTCCAGCGATTGCACCTGTAGAGTCGCTATCACCTCCATGCAGAACAGATATCTGGAGACCCTCATCGAAAGATTTTCCGGCAAGGCACGCATAGAGCGCAATCGCCAGCGCCTCCTCGGCAACCCAGCCGCCACCAAGTGACTCGACGGTTTCAGCCGTTTCATCCCGGGGTGCCTCAAGAGCATTTCGTATCGCCTGGACGGTCTCTTCCCCATCCTTCATGCGGGCATAGGTTTCCGCGATTTGTGTTGCACACTCTTCAAGGTCTGCGCCCATCGACACGTCTGCCAACATCTCAGCCCAAGCCGCTGCAGCGATCTGTCCTGTGGGATGTCCGTGCGTTAGGGCAGAAGTTTCTAACGCGATCGATTGCACCTCGTCACGAGCAACCATCAAAGCAACCGGTGCCACCCGCATGATCGTACCACAGCCTTTGCTGTTGTTCTCTGCACGAACTCCAAATCGCGCGCTCTGCTCAAGGGCCGACATACAGGTGAGGCCCGGGGCGCGCCGTGCCCAGAGGCGACGATCAGCAATCAGGCCAACATCATCCGTTTCGACTCGCGGCTTACCACCTTGGGTTCGGAGCCAGCGTAGAAGGGCGTGATGCACAACAGATGGTGGGTGGCTGATGCCTTTGAGTGCGCCGCGAACATAAGCTCGAATAATGCCTTCGGCTGTGAACAAGGTCATCTGCGTGTCATCCGTGATCGCGCCCCGCAGTCCCTGATGGGGCGGCAGGTCCGTAATTCCTTCTGGGAAACGCCGACGGATTTGATCCAGCGACAGAAACTCGATGTCAGCCCCCAAACTGTCGCCGATTGCCCCTCCGATCAGGCTGGCATGAAGGCGAATGCCCGCCAGGTCGTGATGGCGCGCATGGTTTATGAGCCAGGTCGCTTGTTCAGAGGTCTCTATCGCGCCAGGACGCACAGACCGTATATCAGTGATAGCTTCGTGTGCAGATCGGCCTCGCTCCACAAGCATCAATGCTGCAATCGTGCCTGCCCGGCCCAGACCACCTCGGCAATGGACGATCACTCGGCCGCCGTGTTCCATGATCTGATGCAGTTTGGGCGACACCACGCGCCATTGCTCCATCGCTTCCGGCGTCGGTACATCCACATCCCTGATAGGGAGCTGAACCCATTCGATGCCACGAGTTTTGAGTGCATCGCCAAGATTTGTCACCGACAGCATCTCGAATTCATGATCTTCTAGAAGGGTCAGGACGGCGCTGGCACCCCAAGCTTTGATCGCGTCCATGTCGAGATCGAGATCTCGATCCCAAGTTGCGCCACAAACGCTGTCGCCCTTCTTTCCAGGGCAAAAAGTGATGCCTAGCTGTCCGTTTGCAAGCGGCAGAGCATCAATGCGGAGGGGGTGGGTATGACTGGTTCGAACCAAACGGGTCTCCTTTTCTCTTCGATTCTTTATCACTATAGAACCTTCATACGTCACTTTCGGACGCACCCGTTCAGAGCATGGGTTGTAGCACGCGATGGTTTAGAGCAAGATTTGTCTCAAACAGAGGCTGCGGTCCACGCATCGATTAGATGAACAGTATGGTGTTGCGGCTTGGAAAGGCACCGCATCATGCGACCCGCTCCTTTGAGGAAAGTTAGCCAGAGATATGTCTGGCAAGGAGGTGCCGATGAATGGACTTGATCCGTTTGTAACAGTCCATTCTGAGACGGGCGCTTTCCGTACGATCACTTCAGATCTTCTAGCCGAGACGTATCTTGCTCCTCGCGCCATGGAGTTCGATCTAAACGCGGTTTTGTCTGTGGAAGGGCAGCCTTGGTCTGCCAGTATGGCGGTTGCACCGATGGAAACGGCGGCGGCGGTGTCTTCAGCGCTTCGGTCGCTCGCTATGGCGACAAAGAGCCTTTCGCCAGATGAGGTCGACCTTTCAGCTCTGGATCAAGACAGCCGACTTTACCGGCATCTCGCAGCCCTGTGTGATCTCTGGCGGCAATCACCTGCTGCCCTTGCCGATGATCTTAGGGTCTATGCCCATGTCTTGCGCAGTACAGCGACAGATGCGCTCGAACCCCTGCCTTTGGTCACCGCAGCGCCTTGTGACTTTGCTTCCCCAATTGAGCGCAGTCTTCATGCCCATCTGCTCGAGCATCATGGGCTTGCCAGCGAAACATTCCGGCAGGAATGGGCGATGCGCAGATCGCCCCTACTGACTGGCGCATCGGAAAAGACAAGTCTGTGGCAAGTTCAGCAAGGATTGACCGGTGCTGATATTGCGGCAGCACCCCTTGATGATAGCTTGAGTTTCTTTGCACTTCGCGATGAAGCGGAAGAGGCAGATTTTGCAGCTGCCCGTGCACAACGGCTGATGGACGACGGCGTAGCGCCTTATGAGATTGCCATACTTGTACCAGATGAGATCGGATATTTTGCACAGCTTCGGCGCGCCTTCGATGCTTTGGGTGTGCCAATTTCCGGTCTACCGGATTTGCCAGTTCGGCGCGATATCGCCGGGGAAACCTTGCTGCACCTTCTTTTGTGCCTGCAAAGCCCGGCCCCGGCCATGGCACTCGCCAGCCTCTACATCTCGCCCCTCATGCCTTGGCCCGCAGCGACCGGGCTGCAGCTTGCGCGCGAGGTGATGCAGGGCCGGTTTGATCCCTATTCGGCCAAGTTGCTGACCGGGCGTGCGAAGCGATTGTTTGGAATTCTTCGGAGCAATGTTTCACAAACACCATCCGGTATTCTGGAGGCCCTCGACCAGGCCGCTCAGAATCTAAGCGATGACCCTGATTTCCGTGAAGACATCACTCAGTTTCGGTCAAAACTCACGGTGGTTCGCGGTCTGTTATCGCAGAGCCGTACGCTGGACTGGGCAGGCATCTTTCGCATGGCAACGCCGGGCTCTGTCAAACCGATATCCTCAGACCCCTTTGTCGAAGGTGTGAGCGTGTTCACCGAGACGGCCATGCCATGGCGACCAACACGGCATCTGATTGCACTTGGGATGAGTGGCAATCGCTGGCCGCGCACTGTTTCTGCATCGCCGCTCTTTCTCGATGGTGAAGTTCAGATTCTGCGCAAAAAGACAGGACTATGTGTTGAAACACGTGGCGATGCACTTGCGCGGCGGCTGGAGAAACTGCGTCGTCAGTTCTTGTGTAGCTCCGAGACCCTGACCCTACTGCGCCCTGTTTTTGCAGCAGACGGAAGCCGTCAACCGCCTGCAGCTGCCCTTTCGCTGGTCGCCCGCACAATCGGAGATGAGGCCAATGGCCCCGAGGATGAGGAAACCCTGATCCATGATCTGCGATCGATCCCAGCGGAGCGTTGGCCTTTTGCACATCGGTTCGTGGCAGCGAACAATGAAGCACAGCCCTTGCCAGAAGACGGCGTGCTTCATCTCGACCGCGATCTCCTGCGCAGACGGTTGACTGAAGATGGTCGGATGCGCCCACAATCCCCAAGCAGACTTGAGACGCTTCTAGTCAGTCCTCTGGCATGGAGCCTTTCCGAGTTCGGTGCAGAACCCGTAACCTGGGCTCCCGAAGGGCTTAATATCATGGTCGCAGGCACAATTGCGCATGATGTATTGGAATTTCTCTTTCCAAAGGACAAGCCACTTCCGGATCACGAACAGATTGAAACCGCGGTGCCCGAGTTGCTCATGGCAGCGATTCGCAAATACGCTCCGTTTCTGCAGCGGTCGATCTGGGCCGTGGAACGTCAGGGGCTCACGCGAGACATCCGCATTGCTGCTCATGCTTGGCGCGACACACTCGAAGCGCTTGGCGCACGTGTGATCGACAACGAGATCGACCTGCGGGGCACTGCATTTGATATCCTCTTGCGAGGGCGCGCCGACTGCCTATTGCAACTTCCCGATGGCAGCCTGCTTGTGGTTGACCACAAAAAAAGCGGCACACCACGGCGACGGTCTCGGCTTGAAGCGGGATGGGATCTGCAGCTTGGACTGTATCGCGCAATGCTTATGCGCCCAGAAAAAACCGGTCCTGTGCTCGAAGCTGCGCTAGCTGGCAAGCCTACGATCGGTGTTGCTTACCACCTCATCAATGATCAGGGCGTTCTATTGGAAGGATTGGAGCCACCTGATGGGGTAGTGACCGTCATGCACGGGGATATCTCTGGTCAGGCTATGGGCATGCTGGACACACGACTGACTGAAGTCGGTGAAGGTCTCATCCGGCTCAATACGGAGGATGATCGGAAGTTTTTCGAAAAGACTGCAAATCTTGCGCCCTATGCGCTTGATGCCTCGCCTCTGGTCTCTCGCTTTATGATGCCTGCCACAGATCAAATAGACGACCTGGAGGACCTCGATGACTGAGATGCTAACCATCGTTCCTGCGGGTGCCGGGTCAGGTAAGACATTTAGGATCAAGTCGGACCTGACGAAATGGGTGAAGGACCAACTTGTTGGCCCCGAGCGGATTCTGGCCGTCACCTTTACCGAAGCGGCAGCCGCTGAATTGCGCGGTCGAATCCGATCAAGCCTTTTAAGTGAAGGTTTGGTGGAACAGGCGCTGGCCGTTGAACAAGCCTACGTGTCCACAATCCATGGGCTTGGCTTGCGCATCCTTTCCGAACACGCGTTTGCAGCAGGGGCATCACCGCAACCTCGTGCACTGGCGGAAGCCGAGCGAGACTTGCTGATCCGTCAAGCCATGGCACACGCAACGACTCTTGATGCTGTGAAGGCGGACCTGCCGCGATTTGGCTACAGGTCCAGTTTTGTCTCAAATGCGAGCCTCGAAGACAGCTTTCGAAGTAAGATCCTTAGCACCATCGATCTCCTGCGGGGCCTCGGAGACAGCGGCAATGATCCCAAGCTGGCGGAAACAGCCGTTGAGCGATTGCATGATCTTTACGGCGAAGTCGCCAGCGACCCCGCTCATCTTGAAGCGCGCCTGACGGCTGCGATCGCGGCATTGCTTGCAGCCTTTCCGAATGATTTGACGCCACACGCAACATCGGACGCAGCAAGAAAAGCCTTTGCGAAGGATTTCAGATCCCTCAAGCGTGCATTGCGCCCGGGCGAGCTAAGCCGGGATTGGAGGCTTTGGAAGACACTGAGTGAGTTACGCCAAACGAAACGCGGCGCGCCAACACCAGAAGGTTACGATGATCTTTCAGGTGAGGTCATAGCGGCCGCCTCCGACATTGCGATACATCCCGGGCCGCTGGACGATGCGTGCGCACATTTGGTGGCACTGGTGCATGGCGCACAGGAAGTCATGTCCAAATATGCAGAGATGAAACGTGAGGCCGGTGTCATCGATTATGCGGATATGATCTGCGATGCCGAGCGTTTACTTCGGACGCGCCCGGAGATTCTTGAAGCGCTTCTCTCTGAGGTCGATTGCGTCATCATCGACGAGTTCCAGGATACAAACCCTGTTCAGTTTGCACTGCTCTGGCGGATCGCCCAATCCGCGAAACGCGTATTGATCGTGGGAGACACAAAGCAGTCTATCATGGGCTTCCAGGGAGCCGATCCCAGATTGAGTGAGGCGCTTGAAAAGCAGAACCCGCAAGCCGCCTCTCCCCTTACCGGGAACTGGCGCTCTGACCCACGTCTAATGCAGATGGTCAACGCCATCTCGCAGGGATTATTCGGCGATGGCTATGTGGCGCTTGATCCGCAACGTCCAGAAACGGGTGAAACCTTTGCTGAGATCCTGCGGATACCCGAGGGACGGCGATCAAAGAAATCTCGACCGGAAGATCATATCGCTGCCCGTGTCGCAGATATTCTTGCGGAACGTGGTCCCATCGTCGAACGCGAGGGCGACCCCAAGGCTCCTGTGTTCAGGCCAGTCGAACCACGCGACATCGCACTTCTCTGCCCGACACACACCATGGCAGCGCGCTATGCCAGCGCTCTCAAACGACAGGGTATTCCCGTGCGCATCAATGCGCCGGGCTGGCTGTGCTCATCGGCCGTAATGGCCGCACGCAACGCACTCAGTTTTGCGGTGGACCCGACCGATCAACATGCGGCGCTTGCCCTGCTTACTCTGGGTCCCGCATCAATGCCGATTCAAGAAGCCATGACGGCACTTGCTGATGATGCAATAGATTCCTGCGCAGACCTTGCTGAGTTGCTGAAGTTGGCTGAAACGGCTCCTGAGGTGCCGCTCGAGGCATTGCTGCCGAGGGTCCTTGAGGCTGCTGGCATTCTTAAGTGGGCAGCGACGCACCCAGATGCGGCTCAAGTCCATGCTGATCTCATGCGTCTTCAGGCGGAAGTTACAGAATTCGTTTCCGCACATCGCGACTTCAAAGCTGCAGCCGGGTTCCATGGTGCTAGCGCGCAGGTTTTTCTAGGCTGGTTGGAGGCCCGTCGTGAGGAGCGAGATTTCGACCGCCACCCAGATCCTGGCCAAAGTCAGGGACAGGGACAAGGCGTTGAGATTGTGACCTGGCATGCATCAAAAGGTCGGGAATGGCCGATCACAGCGATCGTTGGCCTTGATGCCAAGATTGGCGAGCGACCGGGAACACTCCGGGCGGAGTTCACCGATTTCAATGATCTTGGCGCAATACTTGAACATGCAAAGCTGATTTGGACACCCGATCTGCCAATTAAGGAAAAGAAGGATATCTTCCTCGCAGATCGGCGCGAAGCCTCTGAAGCTGATGCGCGGCGACTTCTTTATGTGGCTCTGACGAGAGCGCGAGATCGACTAATCCTGGAATGGCCGGAGTTTGGCCTAAAGAAGCTTGGGGAAAGCGAAGGACCGGCGAACCATGCCGAGATGCTGGTTTTGGAGTCCGGGATTGAGCCTGAAACGGGCTGCTTGAAAGTTGGGGGGGGCAGCTTTCCCGCTAGGACCTTAATTTGCAGTTCTGAGCCTCCAGAATTGCCGGGGATTGTACAGTCCGAAGAACAGGGACGATTGGCGTTTGGACAGCCGCGCCCATTGCCAGAAACAGCAGTCACTCCATGGCGTGTTCGTCCATCGCTGATCGAGCCCAAAGTCGCGAGCGAAGTCAAAACACGTCTAGTTCCGCTTGACGTCCCAGCACACGCAATCACGCTTGCAGGGACTGCCAGTGAACGCGGCACTGCTCTGCACAAGGCGCTTCGCGTTTTGCTCATGCGGCCCGATCTACGTCCGCGCCTAGCCAGTGCAACCGGGTTTGATGATCCCATGCTTGATGCATTGCAGGTGCACGCTCAAGCTCTGCAGAACTGGCTGGCCGCCGAGGGTTACACACAAATCGACTGCGAGGTTCCGATTCAAAAGCGCGAACCTTCCGGTGCAGAGTTTTATGGCATCATCGATTTACTCGCCAGAGGGCCAGACAAGTGTCTGATCCTTGATCATAAGAGCGGCTCAGGGAGTTTTGTCGATTACATGGAGCAACTCGGAGCATATCGAGAAGGATTTTCACAGTTTGGAAGCTTGAAGCACAAGATAATTGCGATACACTGGATTGATCGCGCAACTATTGAAATTTTGACACAATAATGTCCAATAATCTTGAAATTACCAACGAGGAAAAACGACTCCATGTCATATTTTCTGTCGTGGCAATAGCTCATGAGATGCGTGAATTAGGATTCCCAAAGACCGCGTATTCCAAAATTCTCCGCGAAACTATCTTCTTTGTGTGGGAAATCCGCGAATTATCGAAATACTCTCCAATGCGAAAGCGGAGCAAAGCTGCTGAAGGGCGTCGAAATGATAAGCTTGACTACGATCACGCAATACCTATGCGGATCATAATAGAGATGCTACTAAATAAATGGCCAAACAAAGAGGCAGTCACTTACATCATAACGCATTTGGTGCATGGTGTTTTGATAACAAAAGAAGAGCACATCCTTCTCAGTGAAGAAGGACTTTCTTCCACCATGCCAAAGGATTGGGATGGGAGCGACTGGATGACTCGCTATAAGAAAGTGGGCATTGACCTGATATGAAAATCAACGAGACCAGAAATTTTAGTAGAAAACATTCGGCATGAATGTTTTTGATAGAACTTAATCCCGCATTCCCCAAGTAGATCTCTGATTTCGCTGTCTTGAACGTGATATTTTCTATATATATCATGGCGTTGGTTGCTGCGGAGGATGTGTTTCATGGATCACCCAGAGGGTGCGGGCTTGCAGCGGGCAGATCGTGTGGATTTTGACCCTCGCGTGCGGCTGGAATTCCGGGGCGCTCAGCTCAGTTCGGATGGCGGCCTTCTGGTGATGCGCGAGCTTGATGACGCGCTCGGTCTGTCCAATCTGGCGTCTGCTGCCCTGTGCGATAATCGCCGTGGCAAGAACACGATCCACCGGCTCGACGGGCTGTTTCGGCAATCGGTCTACGGCCGGTTGGCAGGATACGGGGACGTCAATGACGCCGACCGTCTCGCGCTCGATCCCGTGATGCGCCAGGTTGTCGGTGGCCGTGCCGTCGATGCGCATGCCGCATCCACGTCGCAGATGGGCCGGTTCGAGACCGAGGGACTGGCGACCGCAGAGAACCGGGCGGCTCTGTCTGA
>NZ_JAIMIA010000013.1 GCF_019966495.1 Tateyamaria pelophila
GCCGCCGAACAAGCAAAGGGGCCTGGGCGCCCAGCTCAAAGAGCGACACCGGCTAACATCCAAGCTGATTGACGCGCCGCGACAATCAAAAACACAAAACCCTTGATCGCGATAGAAAACGACGGCATCGTCTCAAGTGTCGCGACCAAGGATTCTCATCCTGATTGACGCGCTCCTCGCATCCAGATTGTCGCGCTACACGCATCGAACCCTGCAAGACTTTGTAGCGGTATTTTGTTGCCCACACGACGTGGTACCTGTGGTAAAATCGCGTGTGCGCGGATTTGGAATAACGCATGATCTTCTCTCCTGAATTTTGAAACCATACCGCCACAGCGGGTTTCAAAATTCAGGAGAGAAGATCAGAGAAAGATTCGCTGAAGCGGACCGGCTAGAAGCCGGTGGCTTCGATCCATTAGGTGGAAAGTAAATTGACGTGACGTGCACAATAGTCAAGTTTTTGTATACAAAAACTTTGTCTGTGTATTACATCGTGGCCCACAGCAGTGATTGGTCCCAAGCTTGGAGTTGCAAGAGACATGGCCAAGAAGCAAACAGACTCCATCGCCGACGACCTCGAAGCAATGATCCTCGAAGGGGTTTTTGACGACAACCAACGCCTCGACGAAGTTCAACTGGCCAAACGTTTCTCCGTGTCGCGCACACCTGTCCGCGAGGCTTTGCAACGGTTGACCCAGGCGGGCCTGGTGGAACAAAGACCGCGCCGTGGGGTGTTTGTGCGCCAGCCGGGTGCCATTGAACTCCTGGAGATGTTTGAAGTGATGTCGGAGCTTGAGGCCGCATGCGCGCGCTATGCGGCGTCACGCATTTCCGATGAGGCGCTGGAGGAGCTGCGCGAAGCCAACGAGAAATGTGAGCAGGCGGTCCGTGAACAGGACCCTGATCGCTATTACCTTGAAAATGAACGCTTTCACCACATCATCTACGCGCAATCGGGCAACGGTTTTCTGGAAGCCGAGGCGTCCCGTTTGTATCGTCGCCTAAAACCGTTTCGCCGTTTGCAGCTCAGATTGCGCGGGCGCCTGCGACAATCCATGGCTGAACACGAGAGCATTTTGCGCGCACTTACCGACGGAGACGCGGACCGTGCAGCGGGTGTCATGCGTCAGCATATCGCTGTCCAGGGCGATAAATTTCACCATTTGCTTTCGACGCTGAAAACGGCGGCGGAATAGGGTTGGTTTCGGGACTCATAGACTGGTTTTCCATGGGCAGACCCACGTTTCGGCCAAGTTGTCGCGGGATATCGCACGGCCGTCATCCGTTCCTTTGAACTGGTATTGTGCAACATAAATGAAACATAACGGCATGACTAAAACGGACCCCGGCATGCGTGCAGACGCGATAAGCATTGAAAGTCTGCCCAGCGAAAGGTGTGGCATCGGGGATGGACACCCACCATGAGGGACATGACTGACGTAGATGGAAGCGGCGCAGGAGGGATCGGCGCGGCTGGCCCTCAGTGCACAGCCTCACCAGACCAGTCGTGCTTTCAACGTGAAGTATGGCACGGGGTTATGACCGGGTCGCGGACAGCTTGTACATCCCTCGCAAGCGCACCCATGGAGTCTTTCGCTAACGCATCACATGTCTCGGGCGGTTCAAAACGATTCAGGAATCGCAGCTTGTTGGTACCGCTGCATGAATGGGCTTGTCCGATGCGCTCAGCTTCGCGCCGTTGATGGACATCGGCTGAAACGGCGGATCCGTTTGCATGTCCGGAGCGGTCAGATGGATTGTATAGCAACCTGCATAAACCTTTGTGGTGCCATCCGACATGGACGCAGAGATCGCCACCGGTAACGCCCAATAGATCTGTCCGGCGCCCGGGTCCGGCTGCGTTGCACCGAACTGAATTGATATGGCTTCGGTTCCCGCATAGCCCTGCATCCAACTCTCATAGTTGTTGGGTGCGAAACCTTCCGAGAAATATTCAAATGCACGCGCGTATTGCTTTTGGTTGATCGCGTTATAGTAACTCTGAACCAGCTTTTCCGGTGTAGAACGATCATCCATATATTGAAGTTCCGCCACCGCCGCGCCTGTTATCGCGATCAGGCCAATCGAGCATCCGACCATGGTTTTTGACAGCAGTTTCATCATTTCACTCTCCAAAATTCCATGACGTGTTCACACTGTTTGCTCCGCCGCGTTAAGCGGGTGCCTGGGTCACTGTCTTGCACCTCACTTGAAGCCGTATCTGGAATTAGCTCTATTCCTCTTATGGTTGTCAACATTCAGTTGCGTCGACTTTGCGAAAGCTTCAAAACCGGGCGTTGATCGCAAGCGCGGTATCAGTTTGCACGGCACACCGCAGAGCAACGACATGTTGCACGCGACTGGGCGGGTTGGAGAGAATGCGAGCCAAAATGCGAAATACCTGCGGACATCACGGTTATCTGAGTGGTCTGACGGTCTTGGCGACATAATTCAGGGTGAAGCCTAAAGGACAAAATATGCCGAATATGAAACGTCGCTCCTTTCTCGCGGTGACCGCCGCATTTGTCGCCCACCCCGGAGCGGCCCAGACGCAGGGGTGGCAGGGCGTGGCCGCGCAGGCGCGCAGTTCGGAGCAATGCCACGCGATCGTGATCCAGCAGCGCGGCGTTCCTGTCCTGTCCGAGCGGTTTCGCGGCCCTGCCCTTGATCGTGTCGTGCCCATCAAATCTGTGTCCAAGACGATTGTTGCGGCGTTGACCGGGGCGGCTCTTGATCGGGGCGAAATCCCGTCTTTGGATGCCACTCTGGGCGAGGTCGCGCCGGGCCTTATCCCGCCGGGTGCGGACACCGGGGTGGCCGCGATCACGGTTGGTAATCTCGTCACGATGCAAGCCGGGCTCGAGCGGACGTCGGGCGCAAACTATGGCGGCTGGGTCAGCAGCAGCAATTGGGTGGCAAACGCATTGTCGCGGCCAATGGTGGCGGAGCCCGGCGCGCAAATGCTGTACTCCACCGGGACGACCCATGTTTTGGGAGCGGTCTTGTCTCAGGTTTCGGGTGAGAGCTTGCTGTCGCTTGCGCGCGCGCGCCTTGGCCGCCCATTGGGCATCGACATCCCCGCTTGGACGCGCGATCCGCAAGGGCGTTATCTGGGCGGCAATGAGATGGCCCTGTCGCTGTCCGCGATGATCCGCTTTGGCGAGATGTACCGTAATGCAGGGCGTGCAGGCGATACACAGGTCCTGAGCCAAGCCTGGGTGCGCGCGTCGTTTCAACCCGCCACCCGGTCGGTCTTTTCCGGGCTGGAATATGGCTATGGGTGGTTCCTGGGTCGGGCTGGTCGCGTCGAATACGCCTTGGCGCGGGGGTATGGTGGTCAGATCATCTGCGTCATCCCGGACCTGGCACTGACTGTCGCGATCACTTCTGACCCGACGCAACCCGCCCGAAGTGGTGGCTATTTTGGCGCGTTGATCCGCTTGATCGATCAATCGATCATCCCCACGGCGCAAAGGGACGTGACTTAGGTTGTGCCAAAAGGGCGCGCCGCAGGCGTCGCATTCACGACAACCCCGGCCTTGACGACGCCTGAGCGGAGACCTCGAACGGCGCATCGCCCCTTGATGACAGGCTCTGGCGCGCCAATCGAAGTGGTCCACAGTGCGCTTTCAGCATAGATTCTGTCATCGCTGAGGTGAAGCAGGCTCTGGATATTATCATCGGCGCTTTCCCTGTGCGAGTAGAGACCTTTTCTGCCAGAACGTCCGCATCCCCGTCCGCGATCAGGCGATGATCTTGAATGGGCCTCGTTTCCGGATGGAAACAGCAAGCCAGAACAGGCCCAGAGGATCTGACCGATACGAGGTATTGCGCATTGCATTGCCAGACAACCCGTGGACGAATGGGCAGCGTCGGCCGCGCAAACCGGCTAATTCTCCGCGCCTCCGGCATCATCCGCAAGGATCCCCAACGTCTTGCCAAGATCCCAGTAATACACAGATTTCCCCGGACGGCGGAGCCCCTTGTCAATCTCTTCCTGCGCCGCTGATATCTCCCCAGATAAGATCAGAAGTTCCAGCAAGACCTTGCGCGCCGCATGGTTGTCAGGATCTCTCGACAAGATCACCGAAAGAGCCTTGCGAGCGTCCGGTGCGCCCTTTTCCGTTCCTCTGACGATGAAGCCGGAATAAAGCCGACATCCTTCTTCATCGGCCCCGATGCAGGATCCTTCGGCGATCAGCATCGCGATTTCGGTGCCGGAGGGATCAGCCGCATCGGACGACATAATCGTCGTCGCCAAACGGCTACAGCCCTCTGCGGCTCCATTGGCACAGGCATAGATGATCAAGGCCCGTCCGCGTGCCTGATCCTGTTCGACCCCGCGACCGCTCAGATACCATAGCCCCAACTCGCCGCACCCCCCGATGAACCCGAGGTCGCAGGCTTGCTGCATCCGGGCCACCACGACTTCGGGCTGGGTTCCGTCCACCCTGGCCAACCGTAGGCTCAAGTCGAAACATGCTGCCCCAACCCCATCCTCGCAAACCATCTCGAACCGGGAGAGTGTTTGCGCCGTCTCTTCGTCCTTCCCGATCTGCTCGGACATCTGAGGTCGACCTGCCGCATAGCAGGCAGACGATAGGCCCAGACTGCATGCCCGTTCGTGCAAGGCGAACGCCCAATCCGTGTCGCCTGTTGCGAATGCCATTTGCCCCGCGACAACACAGCCGTCCGGCTCTTCCAAATCACAGGCAAGCGACATCAGGCTTAGACTTTCCTCGCTTTGCCCATCAATGATGCTTTCTGCGTCCTCAAGGCATTGCAAACTGAGCGTTCCATCACAGGCCCGGCGGAGCATGGTCAACTTCGACATCTCGTCAGGTGAAAGCCGTGCCGCGTACAGGCACAGCCGCTCGCCGAAGACATCGCAGAGCGCTGCGTCCATACGGGCGACCCCGGTCGCGCCGGGGCTGACGGCAAAAAAGGCGATGAACAGGACGGAAAAGGAAATGCCGATCTGCGACAGGCCGAGGATTCGAAAGGGCGCGTCGCGGCGGGAGATCTTTGGAGTGACGAACCGGCGCGTCATTACGGTCAACCAGCGAGCCAAATAGCTCAGAACCAAGCGGCGCGAAACGATCAGGAGGAAGAAGATCAGCGCCGCGAGGGACGTCACGAAGGTCGAATAGAAATACGCCGAGTAAGGCGAGAAGAGCACCGCCATCTCGAGAACCGACATACCGGGCTCGCCCCGTATGAAACGCACGACCGCGATGCTCGACCAGATGATGAAGGTGGATGACGCAAGATCCGCGACCACGATCGTGGCATGCGCCCAGAACGAGCGGGTCCGCGTCATCTGCCCGACCAGGAAACGCGTCAGACGGAGGGAGAAATAATCCGGGATGACATTGATCGCCGCCCCAATCGCCACGAAACGGATCATGTCAGGGTCAGGATTGGCCCAGAATGTCCGCTCAGGAAGGTATTTCCACAGGACGAACGCGACAACCGAAACGGACGCGAGCGAAATCACGGAGGACAGAAGGAACCCCCGCAGGCTGAAGAAGCCCGTGCCGAACATACTGTCAAAGACGGCCACGAAGCGGGCCTGCCACGAGAGGTCCTCGGTCCGTTCGAAATACGCACTCAGAGGCTGGCGCAGCCCCCGCACGTTATCGAGGAGCGCTATCGCAGTTCCGATTGCGATGGCATAGAGCAGCGCCCGCGAAGCGGGATCGAAAATGATTTCGTCAAACTCCGAGAACGTCACCGCGCGTTGTCCGCGATCAACAAGGCGACCTCTGCCAGACGTTCGGCCGCGACCTCCTCCGCGCCCGGATCGGAGGACATGCGCGTCGACACGCGCACCCATCCCGCAGCGCGGCTGCCGTCGCTACGGTGCGGACAAATCTCGCCGACCCGCGACCCTGCCAGTGAGGCCATTGGCCCGCACGCCCCGTCGAACCAGTAAAACACCAGCTGACGGGCAAACCCGCGAACTACCGTAAGCTCGGCGACCCGCAACGGCTGCGCGGTCTCCGGCCCGGCCGGGATCACCCTGTACCGCAGGCGCTCAACTTCCCAGTCCGGCAAATCCGATAAAAAGGCGCGCGGCAGGGACGGAGCGAAAAATTCGTCCTTCCGCGCCATCCGCGCATAGCTGATGACGCCGTAGGGGGCTTCCCTAACCAGAATAACCGAGAACCCGCTGCTTTGCGCACTGGTTTCGATCGGCAAATGCCGCGAGGTGTCGCGGACCACGAACCACTCGCCGTATCGCACGGCGGTCTGATCTCCTACCCTCGGCGACAAAGGAGCCAGCAAAGGCCCGGCCAGCGAAATGCCGACGGCCACGACCAAGGGGAGAACCGCCCAGCGCGCCAGTCCCGCGGTTTGGATCTCGGACAATCGCCGCGCTCCGGCCCGAACCGGCGCGAAATCCAGATCAAACTGGTCTGCGAGAGGATCCCGGTTTCCGGCGAGGCGGTTCAAAACCTTGACCAGAACAAACAGAAGCACGATTGATGTCAGGAAAATAAGCCACCCTTCGAGGAAATGCGCAAAGCCCGTGACATGGGACGCATCGCCCCGGATCTCCACAATAACGGTAAGGATCGCCACACGGACCGCATTCATCACGATTGCAACTGGCGCTGCAAGGATCACGATTGCCACCCAGACCCAGATCGGCCCCTGCACAAGCGCCGCGACAACGGCGGCAAAACTGAGGATCGGCAAGATGTACCGGAACCCCGAACAGGCCTGCGCCACGCTGAGGTAAATCCCGTCCACATCTATGACGTTGTGTACAAGCTGCGCATTTGTGCCCGCAATCTGCGTCAGGCCGACGGCCCAGATAGCGGTGATGCGCTGCAATCCGTTCTGAACCTGCCAGAACAGGCTTTCCGGGAGCGGCAAAGCGACGAGCAGGACAAGAAGCGCAGGAATGAATCGTACAAACTTGCGCGGCTCCAGCAGGCAGTAGAAGACGGCACAGATAACGAGGAAACCAGTGAAGGCAGACAGCGCGCCGAGCGAGAACAGCGTTGAGAGACCTGCAAGGATCAGGCTCATAACCAGAAAGGCCGTCGATACCCAGTCCGGTCTGGTGCGGAAAACGTCCTCTGGGTCAATTCCCAACTGCCTCAGGACGAGGGCACCAAAAATGATGACACTCAGTGGCCCGTGGGAGTATTCGGGCCGCAGCCAAGCGGACGCTGCATAGGACGCACCCGGCCAGAGCAAGACCGAATAGAGCATGAGGATGGCGGCGGGAACGATGAGGGAAGAGGGTCTGACATTCGTCGGGATCCAATTCACAAACGACATCGGGACGGGCTTTTCCTGTCATCATACAATTTATCAGGCTAGTTTACCCCAAATTCGGCAATTCCGATACCTGTTAAGATCTCCCTCTGCGCACGCAAATTTCTAAAACACGTCACGTCCCGTCCAAACTGCACACCAAGAACCGGGTAAGAAAATGTCTGAAACAAATGACTTGAAGAAAATCCAAACTCAAGGCGTCCATCACATCACGATAATCGGCGCCGACCGCCAGACGTCGATCGATTTCTGGGAGGGCATTCTGGGTATGCCGTTTATCTTCGATCAACCCAATCTCGATGACCCGAACGAGGGCCATCTCTATTTCGACCCCGGCGATGGACGTTTGATCACGATATTCACCAACGAAGATCGCAAGCGCGACGCGACACCCGTACCGGAGGCGACAGGGTCGCTGCATCACCTCGCATTCAACGTGAGCCAGGCCACGTTTGGGCAAGTGGCCGCACGTCTGGATGCGCGAGGTGTCTCGCATTCGGGGCCGGTGGACCGGGGTTTCATGGATTCAATCTATTTCCGTGATCCGCTCGGTCTGCGGATCGAGATTGCCAGTTACAGATTCGAGCCGCCCGAGGGGTGCCGCCATGCGGACGTGATGATCGAAGCCCACAAGATCCGCGTGGCGCAGGGCGATCACCATATCGACCGCGAACATCTGGCGGATGCCATCGCATTGCTGGTGCAACGTCGGCAAAACTCTCTCTCTGAAGACAGATCACCCCGCAAAGCCTATTGAACACGCGGCGTCTGCCTGAACGCGCAAGAGGCTCGCCAGTTTGTTTTTGATTGAGAGGCCGGACGCGATCACCAACAGGCTGCTTCGCACCTTTGATGTCTTGATTGGGCCGGATCTTGTGGTCAAACCCTGCCACAGTGCCCCGGTCAAGCGGCGTTGCCGCGGGTCCGATCACCGGGCTGGTTACCATTCCAAGCGGCTTGCTCGCTGCCGCAATGGGTATTGCGGTCTTTTGCTGTGCGGACGATACCCGCTTCAGACGGCTACCAGTTATCCTGACATTGGTGATGGGCATCGGCTTGTCCGCACACGAACTGGCCTGACGGAACAGGCTTTCGCGCGGGGCAAAGCGACCGGGCAGAGCTTTGCGCGCCAAACAACGCTAGGACACTCTTCCGTTGCCCTTTATTGCTTCGGAGAGACTTTGGGCTAAATTTGATCTGGACGGGCGTGGGCCCGCCTGTTTGGGAGGACAGTATGAAGCATTTAATCAAAACAACTGCACTCGGAATTCTGCTTGCAGGAACCGTTATGGCAGAAGGACATCGCGTTGCCGCGCCAGAGGGCGCACGGGCCTATATCGTTTCGCCGGCAGATGGCGCGACGGTTTCAAATCCGGTGACAATCGTTTTTGGGCTGGAAGGCATGGGCATTGCGCCCGCAGGTACCGAAGTTGAAAACACCGGGCACCATCACCTCTTGATCAACACCGACCCTAGCACCCTGGACCTTGAGTACAGCTTGCCCGCCACCGACCAGATCGTCCACTTCGGCGGCGGCCAAACGCAAGTCACCAAAGAACTGCCTGCCGGGACGCATACGCTTCAACTGCTGTTGGGCGATTGGAGCCACGTGCCGCATGATCCACCTGTCATGAGCGACACCATAACGATCACCGTGAATTAAAGACTGCCAGTGATATCCGGTTTGCCTCGCAGCAGGGGCAACCTGCACCGCACAGCAAACCGGACGATCGCGAACGAAGCGCTTTGTGGCATGCACTTGCGACATCGGCAAATCCGGTGTCGCGGCCGAGGACAGGCCGTGGTTTGGATGATTTAGAGTGTGCGGGTGTGCTTGTTGCAATTGTGATTTCGGGCGTCCGGTTGCGACCCGCATACACCTGCGCAAAGTTCCGCGCGTTTTTTTATTCGAACAGGCATTCACCTTTCGTGTCCGGCGTGCCGAGGGACAAAACCCTATTTTGCGTTTGATACGCCTGTGTCGGCCAAAATGTCCCAATTGCTTGGCGGCCACCCGGTTTGCCAGAAAATCAAGCCCGCCGACAACCTGACCTAGCGCGTCAGATCTGTTATCACAGCCGTGCCGGGGGATGTTGGACCGTGCATCGCGCGCAGCTCGGCGCTGGCGCCGGACAGCGGAATTTCCCGCGCGACCATCGGGCTGATATCGACCGCACCCCGCGCAATCATGTCCAACAGCGACGGGTATTTCCACGCAGGCATCCCACGGGTGCCAAAAAACGCCAGTTGTTTGCTGTATATCGCACGCATGTTGATCTGCATCTGGCCACTGCCTGCGGGCATGCCGACATGCACGTGACGGCCCAATGTCGCGAGGCATTCAACCGATGCATTGGTCGTGGCTTCGATCCCCAGCGCCTCGACGGAGACCTGCGCACCGCCGCCTGTAATCTCTCGGATGGCGGCCGCCGCGTCGGTCTTGGCTGCATTTACCACCGCATCCGCGCCATGATGCTGCGCATGAGCCAGTTTCTCCTCGACAATATCGACAACGACAACCTGTGCCCCGAGCATCTTGGCCAGCAGCAAAGTCGCCAGCCCGACCCCGCCCGTGCCATGCACCGCGACCCACTCTCCGGCCCGGACGTTGGCGCGGTCGGTCAATGCATGCCATGCCGTCGTCACCCGGCATCCCAGTCCAGCCGCCAGCGCGGGCGACATCGTATCCGGCAGGTATACAAGGTTATGATCAAACGGAACCGCCACATATTCGGCATAGGCGCCCGGCGCCCCAAAGCCTGGCACAATCGCATTCTCGCAGGTGTTTGAGACGCCTTTGTGGCAGGCCGGACAGGTGCCGCAGGCCAGAATGAACGGCGCGATCAGGCGATCCCCAATCTTGTACTGGGCCTTTGCGCCCGCCTCCACCACCGTGCCGCAGTACTCGTGCCCAAGAATCGAGCCACTTTCCACGCGCGGATGCTCGCCGGTCCATCCGTGGTAATCGGACCGACAGACTCCGCAGGCCGCAACCTTCAGAACCACCCCGGTGTCCGGGCAGGCCGGATCATCAACGGTCTCGATGGAAAGATCCTTGTTGAAGTCACGGACGACAGCAGCGCGCATCGCATCACCTTTCATTATTGAGCCGCCGGGGCGGCCAGTGTTTCATCGCGCGTTGAAGCGGGCGCATCAAGCAACGTCACCAAAAATCATGGCGCGACGATCGCTTCGGCTTCGATCTCGACCCGGTAGCCACCGATCAGCCCCGCGACGACAACCAATGTGTTGGCGGGCTTGACGTCTCCGAACACTCGCCCGTGCGCCAATGAGATTGCTTCGACGTCGGCTTCGTCCGTGATGTAGATCCGCGTGCGGACCACGTCTTCGGCACGCGCTCCAAAGGCGGCAAGGGCCGCGAGGATCTTGTCGATCACATAAGTGGTCTGAGCGCCTGCATCATCCAAGGCCACAATACGGTCGGCGCCCGCAGTCGCCGTCGTTCCCGACACGAGGATACGATCCCCGATTTTCTGAGCGCGCGCGTATCCCGCGATATCTTCCCATTTCGATCCGCTCAAGACCCGCTGACCGCCCTCTCGCATCGGATTTGCCTCTGCTTCGTGCTGCAACGGCATGGTCTCCAGATGATGGCTCAGGTCTCCAGACGCGGTGAGAAATGGCGGGCGGCGGTATTCGTCGCCGCAATCCCCCGGAACGTCGCGCGTATTCGCAAAGGCTTCGGACAGGCCTGCGTGATCTTCCGGGTCCAGCGTAAAGGAAAAAAGCTGGCGATTGTCGTCGACATGCACCCGTTCACCAAGGCGCGCGCCAACGATGACCCCGGCCACCGCCGGGTGATCCAGAACCCAGCGTGTGGCGACATTGGGAATGGAAACGCTGTATTTTTGAGCAATCGTGTTTGCCGCCGCAAGGACGCCCTGAAACGCATCCCAGCCGCCTGTCGTGTCGATAAAGCGTTTGTACTTCATCTTGGACCAGTCGGGGATATCCTGTGGTTCAGGCTTGCCCAGCCACCGTTCCGACAGGAAACCACCGCACAGCGTACCATACGCCAGAAGCCGCAGATTGGTGCGGCTGGAAAGCTCGGACAGAGGCCCGGCCGCCCGTCGATCCAGCAAGGAAAAAGAGACCTGATTGGTCAGTAACGGCACACCGTCAGACAGGGCGACATCCACATGGGCCGCATCGAAATTGGTCACGCCGATCTCGGCGATCAAACCCTCGTCGCGCAGCTGCGCCAGTTCGTGCAGCGCATCGAGCCACGCGGGGTGATGAAAGCTCCACCAATGGAATTGCAGCAGATCGACGCGGTCAACGCCCAGCCGCCGCAAGCGGTCTTCGACGCCCGCGCGCACTACGTCGCGGGTCATCGGGCCGGGCGCAGGACACCATTTGGTAAAGGCCAAAGGACGCGATGCCTTGCCCCTTGCCAACAGCGTGCCGGTGATAATCTCGGCGCTGCCATAATGGTCGGCCATATCGAAGGTGTTGAACCCCGCGTCTGCATAGGCAGCGAGCCAGTCCGCGCCGGTTTCGGGATCGATCGTGTCGCCGTCTTTTTCGATATCGGCCACCTGCCACAGGCCCGTCAGCACCCGTGATATATTCAACTTTTCCGACAGTTGAAGGCGATCCGGGGGCTGGGCGTCAGGCATGATGGGTTCCGTTTTGTTGTGGCGGTGGGCGAATGGCCCTTGAGCACTGTGTCACTTTCGATAACGTGGCCCAGATAAGATGACGCGCCGGAAACAGTCCAGCGGAAAGGGCGGGGATGAAAGAGGATGCGGAAAGCGGGGCGTTCTGGCTCTATGACCTGAACGTCGAAACCGTACTGGACGGGCGCACCCCTGTCTGCCGCCATATCGAAGGCGAAAGCTTTCGGGTTGAGGGCGAGACGCTTGTGTTCGCGCCCGGCAGCCGAATTTCCATGTACGCTCTGGCCGGCCTCTTGCCGCTATTGCCCGTCAAACAGCGCATGACCGACCCCAACGACTGGATCAGCACCGATGCAGAGGTCGCCTGCCCTGACCCGCATTGCGGCGGGCGGTTTCGGATCACGCGGCTGGATAAACGCCGCTTTACCCATGCCGCGACCACAGGCCAGCCGGACCAGCGCGGCACGCCCTACTGGCAAAAGGATGGTACATGAGTGTAGAAACCACGGACCTGCGCCCGGGCTATGCGATATCGCGGGTGATCAAGGGCGGCTGGCAGCTTGCCGGGGATCACGGGCCCGTTGACCGCGCCGATGCAGTGCGTGACATGGAGGCGTTTCTGGACGCCGGGATCACCACCTTCGACTGTGCCGACATCTATGTCGGCGTCGAAGAAATGATCGGTGATTTCATCTCCGATGTGCGCGCACGTCGCGGGGCCGAGATCGCAGGCCGTGTGCGGGTTCACACCAAGCTGGTGCCGGATCTGGGATTGCTGGAGAATATTCAGCCCGCCGATGTCGAGGCAATCATAGACCGCTCGCTTAAGCGGCTTCAGGTCGAACAGCTTGATCTGGTGCAGTTCTTCTGGTGGGACCTTTCGCTCGGCAATCCGCAGGTCGGGCTTGAAGTGCTCAAGCGTTGTCAGGAAAAGGGCAAGGTCGCACATCTGGGCGTCACCAACTGGGACGTGGCCGAAACGCAGCCGTTTCTGGACGCCGGGTTCGACGTAGTCTCGACCCAAGTGCAATATTCGCTGCTAGACCGGCGGGCCGAAAACGGGCTGACAAACTGGTCGGCGGAAAATGGTCTTCAGTTGCTGTGCTATGGCACACTGGCTGGAGGCTTTCTGACGGAACGGTGGCTCGGTGCGGCGGACCCCGGCTTTGATTTCGAGAACCGCAGCCTGATCAAATACCGGCTGATTATCGACGAATTTGGTCCCTGGGACAGGTTTCAACAGTTGCTCGGCATCTTGCAAGCAATCGGCGACAAGCATGGCGTGTCGCTGTCCAGCGTCGCCACCCGTT
Organism: Tateyamaria pelophila; assembly: GCF_019966495.1. Taxonomy (GTDB): domain Bacteria; phylum Pseudomonadota; class Alphaproteobacteria; order Rhodobacterales; family Rhodobacteraceae; genus Tateyamaria; species Tateyamaria pelophila. The sequence continues at coordinate 13,241 of NZ_JAIMIA010000013.1, forward strand.
GGGTCCTCGACCAACCCCAGGTCGCCGCCGCCATCGTCGGGGCACGCTATGCGCGGCACCTGCCGATGACTCTGGAAGTATTCCGCTTTGCCCTGGACGATGAAGACCGCGCCGCGATCAAAGCCCTGCTCGACATCGCGCCGGGGCCGTCCGGGTCGGTTTTTGCATTGGAGCGGGACCGCAACGGGCGGCATGGGCGGATCATGAAATACAACCTCAACACCCGTCCCGACGACAAGGTGTTCGGGGGGTGAGTGAAACAATCCTCTCGACGCAAGGGCTTTGCCGAAGCTTTGGCATGCTCAGGGCGGTGAACGACGTATCGTTGCAGGTGCGGCGCGGCTCGATGACCGGCCTCATCGGGCCGAATGGGGCGGGAAAATCGACGCTCTTCAACCTGCTCACCGGAGCGCTGAAACCAGACAGCGGCAGCGTGCAACTGGACGGGCGCGACGTCACCGGACTGCCGCCCGATCGATTGTTTTCAAGCGGATTGGGGCGGACCTTTCAAATTCCACGCCCCTTTGCGCGGATGAGCGTGCTGGAAAACGTGATGCTGGCCCCCATGGGCCAGACAGGCGAGACGATTTCGGGGCCGTTCCTGTTTCGCAACAAGATGAAATCCGAAGAGACCCGCATCCGCGCCAAAGCATTGGAGGTGCTGGATTTCGTGACGCTGGCCCCATTGGCGGACCACCCGGCGGGGCAAATCTCGGGTGGGCAGATGAAATTGCTGGAACTCGCGCGCGTGCTGATGGGCGATCCCGCGCTGATCTTGCTGGATGAACCTGCGGCGGGCGTGAACCCGGTGCTGACCGCAACGCTGATCGGCAAGATCGAAGAGCTGAACCGGCAAGGCACCACCTTTGTCATCATCGAGCATGATATGGATTTCGTGATGCGCCATTGCGACCCGGTGATTGCACTCGCCGAAGGCTCGGTCATTTTTGAGGGCACCAGCGCCGAAGCCCTGGCCAACCCCGTTCTGCTGGACGCCTATCTGGGGACGACCGAGGATGCCTGAAGCGGTTCTTGAAGCACGCGGCGTCACGGCGGGCTACGTGCCCGATCTGCCGATCTTGCACGAGGTATCACTGGTCGCGCATCCGGCGCAGATCACGCTGATCATCGGGCCAAACGGGGCGGGCAAATCGACGTTGATCAAGGCCATCGCAGGCCTGCTGCCGGTCAGCGCCGGCCAGATCACCTTTGGCGGCGCGGACATCACACATATCCGTACAGACCAGCTTGCGGCGCGCGGCATCGCCTATGTGCCACAGACCGACAACATCTTTCGCAGCCTCACGATCCGTCAGAACCTTGACCTCGCGCTGCGGCGCGCGGGGGCCGGCGCCCCTGCCCGTCTGGCCCGGTTGCTGGAACAGTTTCCGGCGCTGGCCGACAAACAACGCGACAAGGCCGGCACATTATCGGGCGGCCAGCGCCAGTTTCTGGCCATCGCCATGGCGCTTGCGACAGCGCCGAAACTGATCCTGATGGACGAGCCGTCCGCCGGCTTGTCCCCCAAAGCCGCGCAAGAGGTGCTGGAGCATGCACGCACCCTGACCCGCAGCGGAGTGTCGATCCTGCTGGTGGAACAAAACGTCAATCAGGCCCTTCGCCTGGCCGATCACTGCTTTATCCTGGCCGAAGGACGCAACCAGATCGACGGACCTGCCGACGCTCTGTTGAACAACAAGGTCGTTGGCGAGATTTACCTCGGCGCACGCCGCATGGGGGCCGCATGATCCAGAACCTGATCGACGGAGTGCTCACCGGCTCCTACATCTCGCTGGGCGCGATTGGCCTGACGCTGGTGATGCACATCCTGCGTTTTGCAAACTTTTCGCATGCCGAGCTTTTGTCGCTGGGGGCCTATGCCGCATTGGTCTGCGATGCGCTTGTATCCGCCTTGGTGCCTGTGTTTGCGGTGAAACTGGCACCGCTGTCGCTGACCGGGGCGCTGATTGTCGCGATCTTTGTATCGATGGTGTTCACGGGGCTCTCGGCCTTGGTGATCGACCGACTGGTGTTCAAACGGGTGCGCGAAAAAGGACAGGAATTGTCGATGGTCTTTGCCAGTTTCGGCATGGCGCTGATCATTCGAAACGTGATCGGACTGGTCTTTGGTCTCAGTCCCGAGCTGTATTCCAAAGACATCGCCTTTGCCATGATCCTCAGCCGCGACCCGCTGATCCTGGTCAAACCCGACCAGATTTTCGTGCTGGTCGCGGCGCTGGTCCTGATGTTCCTGCTCCACCTGATCCTGTCACGCACCACGTTCGGTTATTCGCTGCGCGCCGTGGCCGAGAATCCGTCGCTCGCGCAAGTCAATGGCGTGAACCTGCAACGCACCATTATGGCCGTCTGGCTGATCGGGGGCGGATTGGCCGCGGTCGCGGGCATATTTTACGGCCTCAGTCACCAGTTGATCCCGGTGATGGGGCGCGACCTGGTGTTGCCGATCTTTGCCGCCACCATAGTGGGCGGCATCGGCAGTGTTTACGGCGCAGTGCTGGGTGGTTTTATCGTCGGCATCGCGGGCAACCTTGCGCTGGTGGTGCTGCCATCGGGGTACACGCCATCGGTGCCGTTCCTGTTGATCATCGTGGTGCTGATCCTGCGCCCGCACGGGCTTTTCGGTGAGGCGCGCGCATGATTGGTGTCATCTCCTATCTGGTGTTTTTCGCCACCACAGCCTCGATCCTGGCGATTGCCGTGCTCGGGCTGAACCTGCAATGGGGCAACACGGGGCTCTTCAATGGTGGCGTCGTCGCGTTCTTTGGCGCCGGAGCCTACGGCACATTGATCTTGGGCGGGACGCCGCAGGCCGGTCACTTGGGCGGGTATGGTCTGTTTTACCCGCTGGCCTTGCTGGGGGGTATGGCCATTGCCGGACTGGTGGCGTGGATCGTCGGGCTACTAACGCTGAGACTCAGGCATGACTACCTTGCAATCGCGACCTTCGGGGTGGCCGTGGCCTTTGAAAACCTGATGCGCAACGCCGAATGGCTGGCGGGCGGCGCCAAGGGGGTCCGTGGGTTCGAGCGCCCATTGCGCGATGCATTGGGCGATGGCTTTACCTACAACATCTTCTTTTTCTTGGTTGTCCTGGTCATCCTAATCGCAACCTATCTGTTTCTGGAACGCCTTGTCGCTTCCCCCTTTGGCCGCCTGTTGCGCGCCATCCGTGAAGACGAAGAAGCCGCACAGTCGCTGGGCAAGAACCCGGCCCGGGTCCGCCTGATGGCGTTCATCACCGGCTCGGTCATCCTTGGATTGGCCGGCGGGCTTTATGGCACGTTCTATGCTTTCGTCAGTCCGCAAGACGTGCTGCCAACGCTCACATTCCAGATCTGGGCCATGCTCATCGTTGGGGGGGCGGGTAACAATCGTGGCGCGATTTTCGGCGCATTCCTGATCTGGGGCGCCTGGACAGCCTCTGGCTGGGCGTTGTCACGTTTTGCGCCGATCGAGGCACAGCTTTACACTGGCTCAGTTCAATTCATACTGATCGGGTCGGTTATTGTCGGCATGCTGATGTGGCGCCCCCACGGGCTCCTGCCAGAGCGGCTTGTCGTTTCACAAAGGGGGAAAACCCCATCCGCATAACAGGGAGAATACAATTCATGTCTATGACGAAAAAACTAGGGGCCGGTTTTGGACTGGCGCTGAGCGTGACGATGATGTCCGGCGCAGCCTATGCGCAAGACTGCACGACCAAGATCGGGGCCGTTCTGCCCACGTCTGTCGATTGGGGCCGCCCCATCGCCGAGACCGCGCAATTTGCCGTTGATCAGGTCAATGCCGCGGGCGGCGCCGCCGGATGCCAGATTGAAATGGTGCTGCGCGACACCCAGGTGGACCCCAAGGTCGGGGTGGACGCCGCCAAGGCGCTCGTCGATCTGGAGGGCGTGAACGTGTTGCTGGGGGCCGTATCATCGGGCGTGTCGATGCCGATCCTGACATCCGTCACCGTCCCGGGCGGCGTGATGCAGATGTCGTGTTGTTCGTCCTCCACCGCGTTCACCACTCTCGCCGAAGAGGGCAAGACCAACGGGCTGTGGTTCCGCACCTTCGCAACCACGGGTGTTCAATCAGCCGTCGGCGCCAAAGTCGCCCAGGACAAAGGCTATAAAACCATCGCCGTACTTTACAAGAACGACGATTGGGGTCAGGACATGGCCCGCCAGATCGCCGCTGATTTCGCGGCCGTCGGAGTGGAGGTGACCACATCCGTTGCGATCAATGACGGTCAACCAAGCTACCGCGCAGAGGTGACCGAAGCGCTGTCCACCCAGCCCGAAGCACTTTATCTTGCGCTTTATCCGGCTGAAGGCACCGCTGCCGTGCGCGAGTGGATTTCGCTGGGCGGGACGCAGAACATGATCATGGCGAACGCGCTGAAATCCGATGAATTCCGCGACAATGTCGGCCTGCAATATCTCGGCAACGCGCTTGGCACCGACACCGCATCGCCACGGGCCGACAGTGCTGACGCCTTCCGCGCGGCCTATGTCGAACGTTTCGAGTCCGAGCCGAACGGCCCCGGCCTCGCCAACAGCTATGACGCCACGATGATCGCCCTTCTGGCGATGGAAGCGGCGGGCAAGGATGCATCAGGTGCCGAGATTGCCGCAGCCGTCGCACGCGTCACCGACCCGGACGGGACTGCCGTCAGCGCCGATACCGCCGGGTTCACCAGTGCCAAGGAAATCCTTGCCGGTGGCGGCACCGTGATGTTCCAGGGCGCGACAGGAAACGTCCGGTTTGACGGCAATGGTGATGTATCCGCGCCTGCGGTCGTCTGGTCCTTCTCCGAAAGCGGCATTGAGGAGGTCGAGTTTCTGTCGCTGGACGATGTCGACGCCTTCATCGCCTCGCTCCAATAACACCGCTGGCCGTCGAGGCCTGGGTCGAAAATAGTCGGACAGCCGCCCGCGCTTGGGGCGGCTGTCATCATTCAAGGGCTTTAAAGGCAGCGCTTCTTCACTGAACACCCCGATGCAGTCGACTTCTACGTCAATCGGTCCAGGTGCGCTCAGTTCGCCTGATAGACGAACGACATTCTGCGCACGTTGCCGTTGGGGGGGCGCGGAAACGGCACCGCCGCCCGAATTTGCGCGCGGGCCGCGCGTTCGATGTCGATCGGCCCCTGGCCTTCGATGATGCCGATTGAACCCACAGATCCATCCGGGTTGATCTCAAAGAAAACACGGGCGTAACCGCGCCCGGCAACCCGCACGGCAGGCACGCGATTGAGGTGCACCAGAACCCGACCCGCATAGTTGGTCACGTCCGAGTTTCCGGGTCCGCGGGAGTTCTGAAAACCACGCCCCCCCGACCGGGTGCCACCGTCCTCCAGGATCGTCAGGTCCGTTCCGTCACGGCGATAGGCCGTCAGCGGCGATTCAAACAATCGAGAGCGCGGCGTGCCGGTTTCCGCAACGGCGTCACCGTCGGACTGGCCTGCCTGCTCTGCCGGTGGCCTGCGCGTGGGAAGCTGCGGGCGCAACGACGACGCGAGCGACGGATCCGACCCGCTGGTGTCGTCTTCGGCGTCCACGCTTGGCGTTGTCTCGGGGTCCACCGAAATGTCCGGCGTTTCGGGGTCAATCGTTTCCGGCGATACCTCGGTCGGCTCTAGCGTTTCGGGCTCGACCGTTTCCGGGGCCACTGGAATGACCGGAACAGTCGATGGCGTCGGTGTCGGGGCAACCGGGGTCACGGGCACCGCAGGAACAGCGGCAGGCGGCAGGGCTGCAAGCTGTTCTGGCGTCTGGGCAGCCGTTGGCTCAGGTGCGACCGGGGCTGCCAGGGCTTCGGCCGCCGGTGTGGTGGCATCCGGCGTGCCCAGCGGTGTTTGCGCCACGGTGTCTGGCTCCACCGGCTGCGTCGGGGCATCCGAAACTTGCGTGTCGTTCCCGCCTGCCGGCTGTACGGTTTCCGGTTCCGGCACGGTCCCGCTCTCGAAATCGGCAGGTCCTGTCGCGTCAGGTCGGACAACCTGCGCCGAGCCTGTATCAGGCGCCGGGGTATTTTGTGGATTGGACGACGCGACCAACACCTCCGTTGTCGGAACCTCGGCGGCCTCCGGCTCCGGGACTGTTTCTTCTTCTGGTTCCGGCACCGTTTCTTCTTCCGGCTCCGGCACGGTCTCCTCTTCTGGCTGAGGTTCAGGGGCGCGTTCGGGCTCGGACGGCTCGGCATCGTCCAGAGCATCGGCAATGTCCTCGAACGTCTTGTTCAGAGTGATCACATCGGATGTTCCCTCTTCGACGGATGCCCTGGGCCACACGCCGCCGGAAAAGGTCAAGCCGTAGGCATGTAACAACAGTGACAGCAGAATGGCTGCCACCGCGATGATCGCGGATCGTCTTATCATTCCAGCGCTCGCTCGGTCACAAGCCTCACGGACGGCGCCCCAAGTCGCCGCAAGATCCCAGTCACCTCGACCAGACGCGCGCCCGAAACATTTCGATCCGGAACGATCCGCACCGGTCCGGTGTCATGATCCACCATGTAGGTTTGCGGATCGGTGGTCACACCACGAAAACTCAGCGTCCCATCCGCACGGAGCACCAGTGCGTCCGGAGGTTCGCGCCCCTCCAGATCCGATGTCTCCACCAATGCGAGATCCGGATCGAGCGGCGGTGCGACCGTGCCTGCCACCAGAAAAAAGATCAGCATCAGAAAGACGACGTTGATCAGGGCGATGGTGGTGTCGCGCGGACGGCGGGGCGGGGCGGGGCGGATCATGGCGTTACTCCAACACCATGACGGACAGCGCGTCGCGCCCCCGCACGCGCACCAGCAGATCGACCAGCCGTTGCGCCGTGGTATCGTCGTCCAGACTGATGAGCAACTGCCCTGCCTCGACCTGCGTCGCCAGTTCGTCAAGGGTGATTGGCGCACCGTTCAGCACCAGCCGCTCAGCCCCTATCTGCACAAAGAGCCTTTCGGTCGGAACACCCGGCGCGGCAGATCCGGCGGTCGCCTGACTAAGCTCGATCTCGCCATAAGTCGAAAAGGTCGAGGTCAGCATGAAGAACAGCAACAGCAGAAAAATCACATCGATCAGCGATGTGAGCGCCAAGCGGCGGCGCACGAATGGCGATGCCTTAAGCATGTGTCGGCGCGACCGCGCGTTGCTCTGCCTCCGCCGGTACGGCAACAGCGTGGCCGGGCACGAGTATGGTCCGCAAAGCCTTGTCCGCAAAAACCCGTTCACGTGCGGTGCGGCTTTCAAGCCAGGCGAGGACCATGGACGTTGGCATGGCCACGGCCAGACCGACAGCCGTCGTCAGGAGCGCCACCCAGATGCCGCCCGCCAACAGCGAGGGATCAACCGAAGACCCGGCTGATTGCAGGCTTTGAAAGGCCTTGATCATGCCCAGCACGGTTCCGAAAAGGCCCAGCAACGGCGCAAGCTGCGCAACCGTGTCCAGCAGGCGGAAGCCCCGTTCCAAACCCGCAAGCGCCAGCCCGGCTTCGGCGTCCAGCCGCGCATCAAGCCCCGGCGCATCCGGTGCATCCATCGCCGAATGAACCAGCGGCGCAAGATAGCTGCGACTGGCCGTAAGGCGCGCCCGTGCTGTGCGCTGATCGCCCTTGTCCCAAGCGTCCAGTGCCTCGGACAACACTTTGTGCCGCCCAACGCCAGAGGCCGCGAATTGCCAGAATTTGTACAGAGCCACAGCGAAAGCCAGAACCGACATCACCAGCAAGACCGCAACCACAGGCCCGCCAAGTGCGAGAATGCCGCGCAGTGCCTCGAGCGGGCTCATCCGATCAACTCCACGGAAACGCGGCTGCCCAGCGAAAGCGCCTTGTCACAGACATCGCTGTCGGCCCCTGCGACGACACAGGTGTTCGCCCCGTTGATCAGGACCTGACCGACCGTGCTGCACGCCCTGCCCGGCAGATCAAACTGGCGCACTCGTGGCCGATCCGTCGGCAGAGTGCGGAAATCAAACAGCGACAGGCTGACGACCCCGCCCGATGTGTCGAAAATCACCGTCTCGAACACCGCTTCATCGATTGCGCCCGCGGTCTGGTTCTGGACCAGAAATGAAAGCCGACAGGCATCCGCGACGTCCTGAACCGCATTCAGTTCAAGCGAAAGCTGCGGTGCAGTGGTTTCGGCGGATTGCGCATATACCCCGACGGGCACTGCAACAGCCAGCAACGCGGCCAAAGCTAAGCGACGAAACGACATGGTCAAGCTCCTTAAAATCTACGCAGGTCACATAATGCCAGCGGCAAACCGCACGCCCTGAACCCAACTTGGACTGTCTTTACAGCGGACAGTGATCACGCGGAAGGGCCGCCCGCATCATTGTGATCAATTGGCTCGTCAGGCTTTGAGGTCAGCAAGTCGTGTTTGCCAACAAGGCACACACTGCAATCAGGCCGGTGCGTGCCCGGTTTTTCGGCCCTGAACGCCTTGGGCAGATCCGCCTGTGACCCTGCGTTCACTGTGCAAGGTCTCAGGCGATCCGACTAGTTTCTGAAGATCCGGATCGGGGCCGCGCCCAGTACTTCTTCCAAAGTGAAGTTGCGGCCTTCGGCGCCAAAGCTGCGGTCCGCATTGAGACCGGCACCGATGAGTTGGACCACTTCGGGCGACCCCGCAAATTTCGAGTGACTTCCAGAATTGGAATCGCTGACCTTACCAAGATCAATGACCGTCGCACCGAACCTTTCAAGCTGCGCCACATCCGCCGCACCGACACGCGGAACACCACCGGCAATCCGGCGCGACAAGCGAAGCGCTGCGTCATCCTCTGAGATCAGAAGAAACATCTTTTCGACAAGTGGCCGCGGTAGAGCTGCAACCTGGGTTTCGAACAGATCAATGTCGATGTCGGGCGAGGCAAGCACGATAATGTCGATCTTGTCCGAGTTGGCGAGACGCCCGGATTGTTTCTCATTGACCAGCCCTTCCATGACAAGAAGCGTGCCCATCGAATGCGCAAACACATCAATGTTCTGCGCGTTCGTTTTGCCCAGTATCTGGGTCATGTTGTACAATTGCGAGCGTGCGACAAGCACACTGTTCAGATCATAGACATAGGCGCTTCCTGCCGCGGCGGAGGCCCAGCTGAACAGGATTGGGACCCCCTGAAACCCGGTGTCTTCCACGAATTGAGACAGACGCAGCACCGCCTCGCTTGTCGAGTTGTTGAAGCCGTGGACAAAGAAAAGCACCTTGCGCTGTGCGGGGGGGCGTTTGGCGAGCTCGCGATTGACCGAAGCGATGAAAGCGCCTTCCTGCTCATAGACGATCGGGTTGACCACAGTGAATTCAGTCCGCGGGTCTGGCGGCAATCTTCTGGGCCGTTCCAGCACGCCGGTTACATGGGTCGGCGGGACAGTCGCGTCGACCGACGCCAGCCCAAGGCTTGGTGCTCTGGACGAAGAAAACAACGAACCGGGGGCCTCAGTGGACTCGCGGGTGGTCATGATGAAGATGCGATGCTTGGACAACATCTCCACGCTCGAGACCGGTACGTTGGGGTTGACGACGCCGATCACGTCCGGCGGACGCGAACACCCGATCAAAGCCAGCACCATAAGTGCGGCGATCAAGGATCTGGCGTGACCGTATACTCTCATGGCGTACCCCCAAGACACTTCGTCGGCATTGCTGCTGCGACAGGCTTTGTACGACAGTTACAGGTGAACCGCTCGCTTCTGCAACCTGCTTTGAACCAACATCGAAGCATTGGCCCCAAAGAAGCTGCCAAGTGCGAGACAGAGCATATTTTATGACCCTGCGTCGGATACGTCATTCGTTTGGCGCGCAGCAATCAGACCGTGACTGCATAACCGCAGTCGATAGGATGACGCACCCACTGTCGCCCTTGGTCAGACCTTCCGAACGTTTTATCCTGGCCGCCGCAAAATCTCGCATGATTGGTGTGTCACCTACGGTTGTCGATATTGAACCTTGCGTAGAATATGATATGCGAACTGGACAATTTCATTTGCAATTATGCGCCATCGAACACGTGTGCGGCGCTTAATGCACTCCCAAATTGGCAAACTTTAACCGGAGTCTTCGACTATGCTGAAAACAAATCTCGCAACCGCTGCTGCTGTCCTCACCGTCGCCCTGTCCTCAGCGGCCGCTGCTGACACATATGCAAAATATGGTGAAGTCGACGGCTGGAAAGTCTATATCGACGCAGAGAAAAAATCCTGCCTGATCGAAGCTGTCGACAGCGCGGAAAATGTTGTTCAGATGGGCCTGACCGAAGACCGCAGCGTCGGCTACCTCGGCGTTTTCACCAAGGCGGACACTTCGATCATGAAAGGCAGCAAAGAAGGCGTTGCCATCCTGATCGGCGAAAACCTCTATGTCGGCGAAGCGACCGGCATGCGGGGCAACATCACCAAGGGTTACTCGGGTGGGTACGTCACCAGCGACAACCCGATGTTCGTCAAGGATATCGAACAGCAATACGAGATGATCGTTTTCCCCGAAAGCGACTACTCCTTTGTCGTCGATCTGGCAGGTACCAAAAAAGCGATCGCCATGGCGCGCGAGTGCAATGCCGCACAAATGAACTAAGTCAAATCCCGGTTTTTCCGGATTGATCACATGAAAAGGCTCCGCAAACGGCGGAGCCTTTTTTATGCAGGGCTTGCCGCGAATGCTATCGCTTTGCCGGTATACCTGCCACGCGGGACATGATTGCGTTTGGGGCATATCCGGTCACCCTGCAAACCACTCACGCGTGTGAGTTCAATCCAGTTCCGTCCATGGCCATGGCTTGACTTCGCTTGCCGCCGTCTGAAACCGGGCCGCCTTAGCGATCCAGATGCCCAGGTCAGTCCCGAAGTCGGCGAGTCGCTCGTTCGGTTGCTTGTTATTGACCAGCATGATCACGAACTGAACGACTGTCGCCACACCAAGCACCGTTTGTGCAATGGACGTCATGAAGGCAATCAACAGCATATAGACCAGCCGGAGAAACAGATTGTCCGGTTGCTCAGGCTCTGTTTGCTCTCCATGCAGACGGCCCTCAATCTTCGCTTCGTCGTCTTGCATTATCCTGTCCCTCATTCCTGAAACCATGGTCATCGTCGCGGGGTCAACGGCACGCATATGTGCCGCGCCACCATCAGCACCATCCAAGGGCATTTAGCCCTGTCTCACCACTGGCATTGCGGTTTAGATTGGCACGCAGGGACGACCCTTTGCAACATGTGAGGTCCATCATGAATCGACGCCAAATTCGCCAGGACGGAAAGACCGTTTCGGAGGTGGGACTGGGATGCTGGAGTTTTGGCGGGTCATACGGCCCGACCACCGAGGCGGAATCGCACAACACACTGGCTGCGGCGCGCGACCTCGGCGTGGACTTTCTCGATACGGCAAATGTCTACGGCATGGGTGTTTCAGAAGCTGCCATCGGGTCGTTTCTGAAGGGCAATGCAGGCGGCTTCACCATCGCGACAAAGGCCGGCATCCAGCCCGCTTCGGCGACCAATCCGCGCGGCTTCAACAACAAGCCCGACTATTTGCGTGGCGAGCTTGAAGCATCGCTGAGCCTTTTGGGGCTGGATCATGTCGACCTGTATTACATGCACCGCCGGGACCCGGACCTTGAGATCGAGGACGTGATGGAAACACTTCTGGCCTTCAAGGCGGAAGGCAAGATCGGCGGTATCGGCTTTTCCGAAATCTCACCCGCCAGCTTGCGCCGCGCCGCCGCCGTGGGACCCGTGGATGCGGTTCAAAGCGAATACTCGCTCTGGTCCCGCCAGCCGGACTTGGGGCTGATCCAATCCTGCAAGGCTTTGGGCGTGGCCTTTGTCCCCTTCAGCCCCTTGGCGCGGGGCATGTTCGCGCCGACCCCGCCGGACCCCACGACCTTCAAGAAAGGGCATTTCCGGACCGGGACACCCCGGTTTTCAGAACCAAATTTCAGCCACAACGTGAACCAGATCGAAGCATTCAAGGCATTTGCCAACGATCTGGACACATCGATGATCGTGCTGGCCATCGCATGGTGTCTGGCGCGCGGCGACCACCTGATCCCGATTCCCGGCACCCGTTCCGCCTCCCATCTTGAGGAATGCGTGATGGGCAGTCGCTTTGCCATGACCGATGACATCATGGCCCGGATCGAGGAAATCCTGCCCGTTGGCTGGGCCCATGGGGACAGGTATGACCGCGATCAGTGGCCCGGTGTCGAAGGCTACTGCTGATCAGGCTAGTTGATCTCTGGCTCAGGCACAGGGGCACCGAATTCGGTGCGCAGGAAATCGAAATCGCATCCCTTGTCGGCCTGCTCGATATGCTTGGAAAAAACCCAGCCGTAACCACGCTGGTATCGCGGTTCAGGTGGCACCCAGGCGGTCCGGCGCTCCTCCAGTTCGGCCTCCCACTGCTCTACATTCAGGCTACGGTTCGGCACGTCGAGGGCAATCATGTCGCCTGTTTTGATCAGGGCCAACGGCCCGCCAACGAACGCCTCAGGCGCCACATGCAAAATGCAAGCGCCATAACTGGTCCCGCTCATCCGTGCATCGGACAGCCGCACCATATCGCGGTGCCCTTCGTTCAAAAGCTTTTGCGGCATCGGGATCATGCCCCATTCCGGCATGCCCGGCCCCCCTTGCGGACCTGCATTGCGCAGGATCAGCACGTGGTCGGCGGTAATCGGAGCCTCTGGATCGTTGATGATGTCCTTGAGGTCGGCGTAGCTGTCCGCGACCAGTGCAGGACCACGGTGGGTCATGAACCTAGGGTCCATTGCCGCGGGTTTGATGACAGCGCCATCCGGCGCAAGATTACCCTTCAGAACTGCCAGCGATCCTTCGTGATACACAGGGTTTGACAGCGGGCGAATGACGTCCGCATTGTAATTCGGCGCGTCCTTGATGCCCTCACCGAGAGGACGACCCGTGACCGTCAGCGCCGATACATCCAGCTTGTCGCCCAACGCGTTCATCAGCGCAGGCAACCCGCCTGCGTAAAAGAAATCTTCCATCAGGTAGTCCTGCCCCGAGGGTCGGATATTGGCAATCACCGGCGTGGTGCGCCCGATCGCGTCCAGATCGTCCAGTTCCAACGGCACGCCCGCCCGCCGCGCCATGGCGATCAGATGGATGATCGCGTTGGTCGAACAGCCCGTCGCCATGGCAACGGTGACGGCGTTGCGGGTGCTGGCGGGCGTGATGATCTTGTCAGGTGTCAGATCCTCCCACACCATATCGACAATGCGTCGCCCGCAGGCGGCACTCATGCGCTGATGGCCCACATCCGGGGCCGGGATGGATGACGCCCCCGGCAGACACAGGCCAAACCCTTCGGCAATGGCCGTCATCGTGCTGGCCGTGCCCATGGTCATGCAATGCCCGTAAGATCGCGCGATCCCGCTTTCGATCCCTTCCCATTCACGTTCCGAAATGTTGCCGGACCGACGCTCATCCCAGAATTTCCAGGCGTCCGACCCCGAACCAAGGGACTTGCCCGCATAGTTGCCGCGCAGCATCGGACCGGCAGGCAGAAAGATGAACGGTATCCCCATCGACACGGCCCCCATGACCAGTGCCGGGGTCGACTTGTCACAGCCGCCCATCAACACCGCCCCATCCACCGGGTTGGAGCGCAAGACCTCTTCAACCTCCATCGCAACCATATTCCGGTAGAGCATGGCCGAGGGTTTCAACAGCTGTTCCCCCAGCGAGTGGACCGGAATTTCGACAGGCATGCCGCCTGCTTGAAGAACGCCTTTCTTGACGAATTCCACCCGATCCTTGAAATGCATATGGCAAGGTTGCAGTTCAGACCACGTGTTCAGGACTGCAATGACCGGCTTGCCTTGCCAATCTTCGTGCGACAGACCCATTTGCAATGCGCGGGAACGGTGGCCGAAGGACCGCAAATCATCTGGTGCGAACCACCGGGCCGATCTGAAATCCTTGTACTCTTTTTTGGTCATTGGTCCCCCCCAATCGCGTAGGCCCGTCACTGCACTGTGCACGCGGGTCGCGCATCGCTCAAGCGCAGTTCTACACGGACACTGCAACCTGAACGAACACAGCCGGGCTCAATTCACCTCGACGGGCCGCGATCGCATCCGTTTCGCCGTTTCTCGCTCGGCACGTTTGCAGCGCATCGGCGGCAGGTCGCGGTCCATCAGGTCCATGTCCTCAAGCACCATGTCGCCCATCTGTTTGAACGCCACATCCAACGCCCCGGCCCGATGTGCAGACCGAATAAAGCCGGACAGCTGCCGCACCGGATGGTCCTGCGGCATCGGTTCTTGCGGAAACACATCGCTGGCGGCGACGATCTGCCCGCTTTGCACGGCCGCGATCAACGCGTCGAAATCCACGACCTCTGCGCGGCTGAGCAGAATGAACGCAGCACCCGGGCGCATGCGGGCAAAACTCTCGGACCCCAGAAAGTTCTGATTTTCAGATGTGACCGACGCCACGACAAAGACAAAATCCGACTGCGCCAGAACCTCATTCAGACCTGCCGGGGTGACCTCCTGATCGATCAGCATCGATGGCGGCACCCATGGATCGTGCACTTTGATATGGCAGCGAAACCCGGCAAGAAGCCGCCGCAAGGCTTTGCCCAGATCCCCAAACCCGATGATCCCCACATCCGCACCGGACAAGAGGCGCGCCGCGTGATTGCCATCGCCACCCCATTTTTCGCGACCTTCCCGAAAGTCCATATCGGACTGGGTCACGCCCCGCGCCAGATCAAGGGCCAAAGCCACGCCCAGTTCCGCCACCGGAAGGGCAAAAACAGCACCCGTTGTCAGCACATGAATGCCGCGCCGGAAGAGGTCGTTATAGGGCATGTTGTCGATCAGGTTCGATTCAACGTTCAGCACCGCGCGCAATGCGGTCATTTTCGCGAGGGTCTCGGATGAGAGTGGCGGTTGCCCGAGAACATACCGCGCAGAAGCAAGCGTTTCGTCATCCAGTTCCGCCACCTTGTCAGCTGTTGTTTCGATCAGGTCGTAGCGCGCGTGCAACTCTTGCAACCGCTCAGTCGTAAAAATCAGGTCGAGCGTGCGCGGCTCGGGCGCGCAAATGACCAGTGGTTTGGCCGTGGACGTCATGAAACTCCTCCCGATTTCGCAAACACGCGATCCAGGTTGACCTAACACTGAAAGCTGCGCGCTCTCTAGGGCGAAATCGAAACCGACGGCGCAGTTCTCTGCCGTGCATGATCTGAAAATTGCGGCAAGCTGGGAGGGGATTTTTCCGTCGAACCAGCAAGACACGCATCTCCGTGGCATCTATTTCTTGATACGCGATGCCGAAATCCTGAAAGTGTTCAGGTTCGGCAAACAGCATGGCGCACTCATCTGTGTGCATGCAGCCGACGATGCCATCATGCTCCAGCCAACGCGGCCCTGATTGAAGCGGGCCACTATGAAAACCCTTTCCGCTTTGTATCCCTGTGCCGCGGGTGGACGATTGGCCTGCCCATGGGCAGGCCCAAAAACCAGACAATCTAGAAGACCACTTCGTGAACGAAGCCCTCAGCATAAGCGCGATTGTGTTCAGTACCCCCGAAAGCTACCAAATCGAAATTCAGTCCACGACCGGGGCTGGCGCTTGAATGGTCTGGTCGTCGTCAATCCGCATTCAACGCATTGGGCGCCCGGGTGCCACCTCACCCGCCCGCCTTCCTTAGGGCACTGGGGGCGTGGCCAAACAGAACGCGAAAGGCGCGGGTCATGGCGCTGGCGTTCTCATAGCCACAGCGTTGCGAAATCTCGGTAATCGGCAGGTCGGTATTCATGACCAGTTGTCGAGCGCGTGTCAGTCGTAAATGACGGTAGACCGCTTGCGGCGTGGCCTGAAGCGCCGCGTGCATCCTGAGTTCCAGCGTTTTTTGTGTACAGCCGACCGCGCGTGCCAAAGCTGGAATGGTCAATGGCGCCTCGACACTATCCTGCATGATGGCAAGCGCGCGATTGACGGTTTTGCCGCCGCCCGCTTTGTAGGGCAATCGTTGATCCACAGCATCGCGCGACATGAAAAGCTGTGTCACATCCATCGCCAGCAAGGGGCCATGATCGGAGGCAATCAGGTGAATGATCAGATCAAAGGCGGCCATCGCGCCGGAACATGTGATCCGGTCCCGGTCGATGACAAAACGCTCGCGCACGGCCTCCACATCGGGAAAGCGTTCGGAAAAAGCTGTCAGTTCGTCCCAATGGATCGTGGCGCGGTACCCGTCGAGCAAGCCCGCCTGCGCCAGCAACCAACTGCCCGTGTCAAAACCCGCCAAACGGCCATAATGCGGCGCCACCTTGAACAAAGCACGCCCCACATCACGCGGCGCGATCCGGCGGACGCCGTAGGATGGCATGACGATCAGAGTGTGACCGGACGCCTCCGCCAAACCGCCGTGGGGAGCCACTTGCAATCCGCTTGAGCTTTGGACCGAACCACCATCAAGCGTGCAAAACCGCCATTCGTACAAAGGCCGATCCGAGAGCATGTTGGCCGCCCGGAGCGGCTCGACCGTATTGGCGAGACAATGATTGGAAAAGGCATCGAACAGGAAAATGTCGAAGCGGTGCGCAGAGGATGCTGTTTTTTGCGAATACTGCATGGTCTTTCACTAACTGTGCATACCATTTTTCTGCAAGTTCGAATTTTATTGCGACGCAGAGTTGAGGAGTCCCGTCATGCATTTTGGTTTGTCCGAAGAACAAGAGATGATTGTCTCGACCGTCCGCAGCTTTGTGGAAAAGG
Source organism: Tateyamaria pelophila (assembly GCF_019966495.1). GTDB lineage: Bacteria > Pseudomonadota > Alphaproteobacteria > Rhodobacterales > Rhodobacteraceae > Tateyamaria > Tateyamaria pelophila. The sequence goes on from NZ_JAIMIA010000013.1 coordinate 29,990, forward strand.
AAATCTATCCCTTTGAGGCCGAAGTCGAGCGGACCGGCGAGGTGCCGGTCGAACTGGCCGAAGCGATCAAGCAAAAATGCAAGGATCTCGGGTTTTACGCCTGCAATTTTCCCGAAGACGTGGGGGGGGCGGGCCTGAGCCATGTGGACTTTACTCTGGTCGAGCGCGAATTGGGCCGCGGGTCGATGGCGCTGACGCATTTTTTCGGACGTCCGCAAAACATCCTGATGGCCTGCGAAGGAGAACAGCGCGAACGCTATCTTCTGCCCGCGGTGCGGGGCGAGCGGATGGATGCGCTGGCCATGACCGAACCGGGGGCGGGCTCTGACGTACGGGGCATGAAATGCAGTGCGGTGCGCGACGGCGGCGATTGGGTCATCAACGGCTCAAAACATTTTATTTCGGGCGCGGATCATGCGGATTTCTTTATCGTATTCATTGCCACGGGCGAAGACGACACGCCAAAGGGGCCCAAGAAGCGGATCACCACATTTCTGGTCGATCGTGGCACACCGGGGTTCGAGGTGCGAGATGGCTATAACTCGGTCAGTCACAAGGGCTACAAGAACTGCATCCTTGATTTTGACGATTGCCGCCTGCCCGATGTGCAGGTTCTGGGAGACGTCGATGGCGGTTTCGCGGTCATGAACGAATGGCTTTACGCCACGCGGATCACGGTTGCCGCCTTTAGCGTGGGCCGCGCGCGGCGGTGTTTTGACTATGCGCTGAGCTATGCTGCCGAGCGCAAGCAGTTCGGTCAGGCCATCGGCAAATTTCAGGGCGTGGGATTTCAGATCGCCGACATGATCACCGAAATTGATGCGGCCGACTGGCTGACGCTGGCTGCCGCCTGGCGGCTGGACGAGGGGTTGCCTGCCAACCGCGAGATCGCCTCGGCCAAGCTTTATGCCAGCGAGGCATTGGCCCGGGTCACCGATGCGACTCTGCAAATCTACGGCGGGATGGGGCTGATGGATGATTTTCCGATCGAGCGGTTTTGGCGCGATGCGCGGGTCGAGCGGATCTGGGACGGCACTTCGGAAATACAGCGTCATATCATTTCGCGCGACCTGTTGCGGCCGTTGGGAGCATAGCTGTGTCGGGGGCGTTTGCGGGGTCTGACGGGCGCGAGGGGCCAGCCCCTCGCACTCCCCGGGATTTTTGGGAACAGAGAAAGGGACGTCTCGGTCGAGGTCAGGAAAGGCTTGCCTCATGCGCGATCTGAGCCGTCTCATCCGGCCCAAGTCCATTGCCGTGGTGGGCGGCGGTGCGTGGTGCACCGAAGTGATCCGTCAAACCGAGCGCATGGGATTTGACGGACCGATCTGGCCAGTCCATCCACGGGCGGTCAACGTGGCAGGCCATGGTGCATTTCCCGGCGTTGGCGATCTGCCTTCCTCGCCTGATGCGGTTTTTGTCGGCGTAAATCGCCATGCGACGGTTGACGTGGTTGGTCAGCTGGCTGCGATCGGAGCCGGAGGGGCGGTGTGTTTCGCCTCCGGGTTTAGTGAGGCGGTGGCCGAGGATGCGTCCGGGGCCGACTTGCAGGCCCAATTGGTGGCAGCGGCGGGTGACATGCCGATCCTTGGTCCAAATTGCTATGGGTTTATCAATGCGCTGGACGGGGCGCTTCTGTGGCCCGACCAGCACGGATGTCAGCCGGTCCAGCGGGGCGTGGCAATCCTGACCCAAAGCTCCAACATCGCCATAAACCTCACCATGCAGAAGCGCGGATTGCCCATTGCCTATACGGTCACCTGTGGCAACATGGCGCAAACGTCGCAAGCCGAGATCGCGAGCGCGTTGATCGACGATCCGCGGGTGACTGCCGTCGGCCTGCATATTGAGGGGTTCGGGGACATTCGTGTCTGGGAAGCGTTGGCGCACAAGGCCCACGCCAAGGGCGTGCCGCTTGTCGCGCTGAAGGTCGGAGCATCGGACCAGGCACAAAGCGCCACAATTTCGCACACCGCTTCGCTGGCGGGCAGTGATGCGGGTGCACAGGCTTTGCTTGACCGGCTGAGGATCGCGCGGGTGGCAGGTCTGCCTGACCTGTTGGAAACGCTGAAGCTGTTGCATTGTCAGGGTCCGTTGAGGGGAGCGAACATCGCTTCGATCAGTTGTTCAGGGGGCGAGGCCAGTTTGATTGCGGATATGGCGGAGGGCTCGGATCTGCGGTTTCCGCCCCTGACGGGTCCCCAGAAGTCCACCCTGCGCGCTGCCCTTGGCCCGATGGTCGCCCTGAGCAATCCATTGGATTACCACACATATATTTGGCGTGATGCCGACAGGATGGCCCACGCGTGGTCGGGGATGACTGGGCCGGACATCGACATGACGTTTTCGATTGTCGACTACCCGACCACTGACCCCACCGATTGGGCCTGCGCCACCGAGGCCGCCCTGAAAGTCCGCGCCGAGACAGGCGCGCCCTTTGCCGTGGTGGCCTCTTTGCCGGAGCTTATGCCGGAAGAGATTGCGCACCGGCTGATGCAGGGCGGTGTCGTGCCCTTCAACGGATTGCGTGAGGCCTTGGCGGCGGTCAGTGCCGCCGGTCAGGTGGGCGCCCCGTCCCCGCTGCCTGTTTATTTGCCTGGAACAGCCTCCGCAACTGTTACGTTGACCGAAGCCGAGGCCAAGACCGCTCTGGCGGCTCATGGCATCGTGGTTGCCGGGCACAGGACGGCAACGCGGGACACCATTGTCGCGGTCGCCTCCGGCCTTTGCCCACCCTTTGCGGTGAAGGGCCTCGGCCTTGCGCACAAATCGGAACATGGGGCGGTGCGCCTGTCCGTTCGCACAGAGGATCTGGCCCGCGTCGCGGCTGATATCGGGACCGAAAACCTTTTGGTCGAAGAGATGGTATCTGACGCCGTTGCAGAACTGTTGGTCGGCGTGACCCGCGATCCCGCTCATGGTTTTGTCCTGACCCTTGGGGCCGGCGGCGTTTTGACCGAGCTGTTGCGGGACACGACTTCGCTTTTGTTGCCTGTGACCAGAAATGATGTTGAAGCCGCCTTGTCACGGCTGGCTTGCGCGCCGTTATTGTGCGGCTACCGTGGCAAACCGCCTGCTCACGCCCCCGGTATCATCGACGCAGTGCTCGCGCTTCAATCCTATGTCCTTGCGCATGCTGACAGCGTCAGCGAAGTTGAGATCAACCCACTGATGTGCACGCCCGACCGGGCGGTCGCCGTCGATGCCCTTATCAGAAAGGCCTGAAAGATGAGTCCGATCAAGACCCGGCGCGAAGGCGCCATCCTGCAAGTCACCCTGGACCGGCCCAAAGCCAATGCCATCGACCTTGTGACCAGCAAGATCATGGGCGATGTCTTTCAGGATTTCCGCGACGATCCGGAGTTGCGGGTGGCGATTGTCACCGGCGGAGGAGAGAAGTTCTTTTGCCCCGGTTGGGACCTGAAAGCCGCCGCCGATGGCGACGCCGTCGACGGGGATTATGGCGTTGGGGGTTTCGGTGGCTTGCAAGAGATGCGCGCCATGAACAAGCCGGTCATTGCCGCCGTGAACGGCATTGCCTGCGGTGGCGGGTTGGAGCTTGCCCTGTCGGCGGACATCATTCTGGCAGCGGATCATGCCAGCTTTGCCCTGCCGGAAATCCGATCCGGGACGGTGGCGGATGCCGCATCGGTGAAACTGCCCAAACGTATCCCCTATCACATCGCGATGGAGCTGCTGTTGACGGGCCGCTGGTTTGACGTGAACGAGGCGCATCGTTGGGGGTTGGTGAACGAGATCGTGCCGTCAGACCAGTTGATGGACCGGGCATGGGAACTGGGCCGCCTGCTCGCGTCGGGGCCGCCGCTGGTCTATGCCGCGATCAAGGAAATCGTGCGCGACGCCGAAGACGCGAAGTTTCAGGATGCGATGAACCGGATCACAAAAAGCCAACTGCCTGCCGTCGAGCGGCTCTACCGTTCGGACGATCAGCGAGAGGGCGCACGCGCCTTTGCGGAAAAGCGCGATCCGGTGTGGAAAGGGCGCTGACTGCCCGAACACTTAGCGCAGCAGCCCCTGATCGACAGGCAGTCCGCTCGGGACCTGACTGGGCACGCCCAACACACCTTCCGTCGATGCACCCCCGGTCAACGCTCCGAGAAAGGCGACAAGCGCGCTCACGTCTTCATCGGACAGGGCGGTTGGGGCCAAGGTAACGGCCGCTCTTTGGCGAGCCAGTTCGCGCGGGTCTTGCCAGACCATGAAATCGATATGTTCCAGCCAAGGTACATCGGGCAGCGCGGCGGTGTCCGGTGTCCAGCTTTCCAGACCTGCGACGGGATCCAGATGGTGGCGCACGATCCCTTCCAGCGTGGGATAGGCACCGTTGTGACCATAGGGGGTCGTCAAGTCTACGTTGCGCAGCATCGGCGTGCGAAAGGCATAGGCATCGGCCAAATCGTCGCTTTCGCCCATATGCCCCACATCCCGGACCATCGGATCAAAACGACGGGTGCGACCCGGCCCAAAGGGCGGCAGGCCAATGGCGTGAAAGTTCTGATCCGACAACAGCGGGCCGGAGTGACATGCAACACAGCCGCCCACACCGAAAAACACCTCCATCCCGTTTTGTTCCCTGGCGGATAACGCGGCCCTGTCCCCGGCCAGATAGGCATCAAACGGGCTGTCATAACTGGTCCACTCAAAGATCATGAAAGCGCTGAGGGCATTGGCGATATCAGCGATTGCGATATCATCGGCGCCCGAGATATGCGGGTATGCTGCGGCAAAGGCCTCGGCATAGGCCGGAATATGACGCACACGATCGGTCAGGATCGGCCATGCGTAATCGATACGATTGTGAACGGCACCCGCGACTTCGTTTTCCTTCGGGTTCCCGGCCATCTCGAACTGCGCCACCAGTGGAAAGATGGCCTGCACGGCCAGCAGATTGTCCAGGCCGTCGGGCAGCCATTCCTCGGCCGGGGAATTGAATCCATTTTCGTAGGTGTCCGCGACGCTGAGGCGGCCGTCATGGAACATCACGCTCAGGTCCTTGGCGCCAAGGTTCCAAAGGCCCGGCGCATTGCGCGGAATGCGCTTGTGGATACGATCATCTCCAGTGCCCGCCGTCCGTTCAGGCCCGAGGCCCACACCGCCTTCTCCGATCCCGAGGCTCAGCCCGTCGCCCGTGCCCAGATCGGGATGGTGGCAGGTGCTGCAGGCGATATTGCGGTTGCCCGACAGGATGGGATCGTAAAACAGCAACTGGCCCAGTTTAGCTTGCGCAGGGTCCGCGGCAATGAAATCATTCGCCCCCAGAGGGCGTGGCAGGTCATCGGCCAACGCCGGAGCCGCCAGCAGGAGAATGAGATGCGCCAGATATTGTTTGCCTTTGTTTTTATGGCCACGCCTGCACTGGCCGAAATTGAAGAGGCGCGCGATCTGCTGGAAGCCGGAGCGTTCGAAGCGGCCTATGACGCGCTCTGGCCTGCGGCCCGGTCCGGCAACGCGGACGCCGAAGAGTTGATCGGCGTCATGTACGCCATGGGCCTTGGGGTCGAGCGCGACGACGAGCGCGCGTTCGAATGGTATCTGCGGTCCTCGATGAAGGGGCATCCCGGCGCGCAATCCGGGGTCGGATGGTACTATGAGATCGGGCGCGGCATGCCAGCCCCGGATCTTGTGCGCGCCTATATGTGGTACACCCTCAGCGCGATCGGCGGCGACCCGGATGCGGCAATCTCGCTCGAAGAGGTGGTCAAGAAGATGACGCAGGAAGAGATTGATCGGGCGCATGTTCTGGTCGCTGACTACAAGGTATGGATGTATCCGTTCCGCTGAGTTTGGCAGGTGTGATCCGCGTTGGGAAGGGTATCGTGACGCATACGGTCACGTCCCTGCACGCCTTAGCAATGCTTTCTAAATTGTAACCTTGACGTTACTATTTTAACGCAGTATGTAACCTCAAGGTAACAAGGAAATTCCTCATGCTTGACTCAGAAATCATCTCAAGGATTCGTATGTTTGTCTTTGGCATCACGGGAGCGCTTTGTTTGCTCTATGCGGTGATGTCATTTGTAACGGGACATCCTGAGCCGTTCCCGTTTTGGATACCCGGTGTAAGTGGCATCATCGCATTTCTGGTTCTATGGGGAACAAGTTTCGCGGCGGGCACAAAGCATGCGGATATGGCCTGGGACGAAGGCTATGCCGCAGATGCCCGGCGTGCGGCAGGCCTCGCATTTTGGGTGGGCATTTTTCTGTATCCACTCTTTGGGCTGTTGTTGTCGCAAGGCGTTGTGGACTGGCCCGTCGCCTTTGCCGTAATGGGTACTTTGACACCCGCGGCGTATCTCCTGCTGCTGGTCAGTTTTGACAGGCAGGGGCGCACCTGATGCTGATCACACATCTTGCCGAACACAGAAAGGCCGCCGGATTGACCCAAGCGGCCCTCGCAGAGGCAGTGGGTGTGTCACGCAAAACCATCAACACCGTCGAAAACCGTGTGTTCATACCTTCGACAGTTCTGGCTTTGAAGCTGGCCCGCGTTCTGGGGCGCTCTGTCGAAGACCTGTTTTGTCTGGAAGACGAATAACGCATCCGCTTTGGTAAATCGCGAAAAAAGACCGCCTCACGCATGCGAGGCGGCCCCATTGGTAGATGGATTGTAATGCGTCTCAGTTTACATCAGCATCACGAGCGGCATTCACTTCTGCCTCTGCCTCAGCAACGGCTGTGGTCAGGGCATCAAAGATTTCCGGGCCACGGGCCACGTTGCCTTTGAACCAGTCATAAACCGGTGTCGCCGCTTCGGCGAATGCAGCCTTTTCTTCGGGCGTTGGCGAATAAAGATCACCACCGCCCGCCACGAATTCTTCGTAGGCCGCGATCGATTTACGCTTGGGCGACGCAAAGGTCGCTTGCTGCAGCGCATAGAAGCCATCTACAACCACGCGGCGCATGGGTTCTGGTAGGGCGAGGAACTTCTCGTTGCTCATCCACCACAGCGCGCCCATATAGGCGTGGCCGTCCAGTGTCAGATATTGCAGGCCAGCATCGGGGAATTTCATGCCCATGATGTCGGTGATGCCGTTCTTGGAGCCTTCGACAACGCCGGTCTGGAAGGACGTGAACAGTTCGGGCCACGGGATCGGGGTCGGGGAGGCACCGAGGGCTTTGACCAGTTCCTGCGGCAGGTCCGCCACAACAGTCCGGATCTTCAACCCTTCCATGTCAGCGGGCATGGCCACGCGGCGTTCGGTGTTGGCAAAGTTGCGCCAGCCGCCTGTGTTGCCGACGGTCATGAGACGGATCATGTCGCCGGAGTCCTCAAGCGCCATACCGCGCAAGACCCGGGTGAAGTCGCCCGACAGCACATGTTCCGCGATCCGGTCATCGGCCATCAGATAGGGCAGATCGAGCACTTGCACGTAGGGAAAGATGCCCGATGCGCCGCCCGACGTTGAGATATAGATGTCGATCGAACCATCCGCGACACCTTGCAGGCATTCGGCACCGTTCGAACAGAGTTGTGTCCCGATGAACAACTCAACTTCGATCGCCCCGTTCGACGCCGCCTCGACGTAGTTCTTGAAGACGACAAGGCCGTCATAATCTTCGTCATTGGTGTTGGAGTTGGCGGTGGCGCGGAGTGTGAATTCCTGCGCCGAGGCCATCATGGCTGACCCGGCAAGCAGCGCCGCCGCCGTGAGCGTTTTGATCGTTATATTGAACATTTTGGTTTCTTCTCCCTGTTATTGATCATTCAAAGTCTAGTTCGCAAACCCAGTCAAGCGGGGAATGGTCATGGAAATTGCGGGGATGTAGGTGATCAAAAAGATCACTGCGACTTCGACCGCAAGGAAGGGCAAGATGGCCTTCGCGATGGTTTCGACCTTTTCGTGACTGACCGCAGCGGCCACGAACAAGACAAGTCCCATGGGCGGCGTTGCCAACCCCACGGTCAGGTTCACGCTCATGATGATCGCGAAGTGGATCGAGTCGACCCCCAGATCGGTAAAGATCGGTGCGAGGATCGGACCCAGGATGATGATGGCAGGCCCTGCATCCAGAAACATGCCCACGATGAACAAGAGCAGGTTGATCAAGAACAGCAAGATCAGCGGATTTTCCGACATCGTCAGAATGTAGTCCGCCAAAATCTGCGGCGCATAGGACAGCGACACAACCGTCTTGAACGCCATCGCGGCCCCCACCAGAAGCAGAACCACGGCAGAGGTCAGGCCCGCGCGGCTCAGGATGTCCGGCAGGTCCTTGAGCGACATCGTGCGCAGCACGAAGAATGCGACAAAGAGCGCATAGGCAACCGCGACCGCGGCCGCCTCGGTTGGTGTGAAAACGCCCGCCAGGATGCCCCCCAGGATCAGAACCGGCGTTTGCAGAGGGACGATGGCCCGTTTGCAGATCGTCCGGAACTGGCTGCTCACTTGCGTCCGCAAAGCCAGCAACAAGGCATGCGTGATTGCGACAGCCGCAAAGAACGTCACCCACCCCATCAGCGCGCCCGTTTCGGGAAGCGGTGCAATCACCCACAGCAGCAGACCAAGGTTCAGCCGGATCAGCAGGAAGGATACCCACTGCTCAAGGCGGCCCAGTTCGACACCGTCAAATTCGACCTTTTTGGCCGCGGGCAGGTCGTAGTGATCCGCAGTCATACGGATCATCACCATCAAGCCGACACCGACAAGAATGCCAGGAACGATACCTGCAAGAAACAGCGCCGCTACGCTTTCGCCCATGACGTAAGCGTAGATAATCATGATGCCGGAGGGCGGGATGATCGGCCCGATGACGGAACTCGCAGCCGTGATGGCGGCGGCATATCGACGGGTATATCCCTCTTTCTCCATGGCCGGAACAAGCATGGACCCCAGCGCGGACGTGTCCGCCACCGCAGAGCCGGAAAGACCGGCAAAGAGGATCGAGGACAGCACGTTCACCTGTGCCAGGCCACCACGCAGGTGGCCCATCAAGGCTTGGGAGAACTGAACCAAACGGATGGTAATGCCGCCCTTGTTCATCAACTCACCGGCCAGCATGAAGAACGGAATGGCCATCAGCGGAAAGCTGTCCATCCCGTTATAGACGTTTCGGTAGAGCAGCGTGATGTCTTTTTCCTGCCCGTTCATCCACAACAGCAGACCCGGCGCCGCCAACAGGCCGAAGAACACCGGCAAGCCGATCAGAAGGAACAGAAGGAAAAGCGGCAGGAACCATATAAGCATCATTCCGCTCCTTGCGTGTCGGGAATATCAAGATCGGGCAAATCATCGCCGCCCCCCATCAGGGTCACGATGTTGCGCAGGATCAGCTCAACGTTGACGCTGATCAACAGAACGATGCCGACCAGAAGCGACAGCATCATCCAGCTGCGCGGGATCCGAAACCAGCCATCGAAGGTTGGCAGGTACAGCGACGCCGTGGCAAATCGGCCTCCAAATCCGGTGACTTCCTTCCACCCGATTTGAACGGCGATGATCAGGATCAGGATCGAAATCAGCAGCAGCAGCAAGCTGAGCATCGCCGCGACCCGCTTGGCCATGAACCCCGAGATCATGTCGAGGGCCACGAAACTGCCGCGCCGAAACGCGGTGGGCGCCATCAGGCCCGTCATCCACAGCATGCAAAAGCGTGCCGCCTCATCGGGCCAGGGCAAAGCATTGTTGAAGAGATATCGCGCAACCACCTGTATCAGGATGGCTGCGACCATGAACGCAATGGCCATGATGCCTATGCCGCGTCCGATTTTCAGCAACAGTCCATTCACTGCGCTGAGCGGTGTCAACACCGTCAGTAGTGCGCCCATCTGGGCCCTCCCTTTTGTAGCTGCCCGGCGGTTATCTCCGCCGTGACGCTGATCGCGCTTTAACCCTGCGCCAAGGTCTTGCGGGTCACGCCATCAGGGCGTGACCGTTCCAAATTCGCCTTCAAAAAATGTCAAAGGTGCGCCGTCACGCATTTCTGTCCGCTGGACCTGACCCACGATAATCACGTGATCCCCGGCATCATGTGCCGCCACCCTGCGGCATTCGAACCGCGCCAGACAATGATCTATCAACGGGACGCCATCTGCGTTCAGGTGATACGGTTGATCGTCCAGCGCATGCGCGTTGCGCGCCACCTGCATACACAGATCGCGTTGTTCCGCGGCCAGTACGTGAATGGCGTAGTGATCCGCGGCCTCGAAATACGGAAAGCGACGTGCCGCGCGGTCCACCGACCACAGCACCAGTGCCGGATCCAGCGACACCGACGAAAAGCTGTTGGCGACGATACTGATCGGCCCATCTGCGCTCGGGACCGTGATGACGGTCACGCCAGTGGCGAAACGACCAAACGCATCCCGCAACTGGCGGCTGCTGTTTGCATCGGGGGAGAAGACGGTCGGTTGATTTGGGCTCTGCATTGTCATTATGCCACCTCATGTCCTAAAGCTGCTTCATAGAGACGGAACCATGTAGGGCGATCGAGGGAAACGCGCATAGCATCGCCGATCTTTTTGATCCGGTCCAAATTGTTTGTTCCCATAACGGGCAGAATGCCCGCAGGATGGGCTATCAGAAACGCGACGGCGACGGCTGCACGATCGACGCCTTGCGCGCTGGCAATTTCGTCCATCACGACATGCAGCTTGTCATTGCCTGACATCAGACCACCGCCCCCCAGAGGCGACCAGGCCATTGGCCGCTGTCCGTGTTGCTGGTGGAAGGCCAGATCGCCGTTGGTGAACGGGGTAATTTCGCCCAGACTGATCTCGATCTGATTGGTCAGCAGGGGTGTCTTCATCGCCGATTGCAGCAATTTCCAATCCCAGGGCCGGAAGTTGGACACGCCGACGCCGCGCACCTTGCCGGAGGCGACCAGATCATCCAATGCCGCTCCGGTCTCATGGTGGTCCATGAACGGGTCCGGGCGGTGGATCAGCAGCAAGTCGATGTGATCGATTGCCATGTCGCGCAGCGAGTGTTCCACGGACTGTTCGATATGGGCGCGGCTGGTGTCGTAATACTTTACCGGCGCATCGGCGTAGCGTCCCGCAGGGGCCACGATATCGCATTTGGTCACGATTTCCATTTTCGCGCGCAGGCCGGTATCGGCCTTCATCGCCTCGCCCAGGATCGCCTCGGCGACATAGCCACCGTAAATGTCTGCCTGATCGAACGTGGTGATACCCTGATCAAGACAGCCGTGGATCTTGGCCTGGACATGGGCCACGGAGGTATCGGTGTCATCGCCGATCCGCCACATGCCATAGACGATCCGCGAAAAGTCGAGGGCATCGGAAAGTTGAACGCGGTCCATTAGCGGCGCACTCCTGCGGCAAGAGGGGTTTCGGGCGCTTGCGACGGCACCCGACCATAGGCCTGTGGCAACGAGCACGTTTTCAGGTGCGGCATCACGCGGCTGCCAAAATGCCGAGCTTCGTCAATGTGAGGATAGCCCGAAAAGATGAAGGCGCGAATGCCCATCTTCTGGTATTCTTCCAGCTTGGACAGCACCTGATCGGTGGAGCCGACCAGTGCCGCGCCACACCCCGACCGTGCCCGGCCGACGCCCGTCCACAGGTTCGGCTCGACATAGCCGAATTTGTCGGCCAGCTCCCGCGCCTTGGCCTGATGCGCCACACCCAGAGAGATGGAGTCATGCGCCCTGTCGCGGATCATCTTGCCATATTCGTCATCCAGCTTGGACACGATATAATCTGCATACTCACGCGCCTCAGCTTCGGTATCGCGCACGATCATGTGCACGCGCAGACCGTAATCGAGGGTTCGGTCATATTTCTCCGCCACCGCATTCACGGCCTGCATCCGGCCCTTGAGGTTTTCCACCGGCTCGGGCCACATGAGGTAGACATCGCAATGCTGACCGCACAGGTCGAGTGCGGCGGGCGAATACCCTCCGAAATAGAGCAGCGGGCCGCCCGTCTGGTAGGGTCGTGCCGGGTCTGTCGGAACCCCTTCAAAGTTGTAAACCTCGCCCTTGTAAGTGATCTCGTCCTGCGTCCAGGCCTGTTTCAGGATCTCGACCACTTCGCGGGACCGTTGATAGCGCAGTGCGCTGTCGGCCACTTCGCCGGGGAAATCGGAGGAGATGATGTTGACCGTCAAACGGCCCTGCAACATGTGATCAAGCGTCGCGATGGTGCGCGCCAGCATGATGGGCTGCATTTCTCCGCAGCGCACGGCAGCCAGCATGTTGATCTTGTCGGTGATCGGCGCGCAGCCTGCAACAAACGACAGCGTATCCTGACCCACCTGGTAGGACGAGGGGCACAGAATGTTGCGAAATCCCTGCGCCTCTGCCTCCCTGACGATGGCCGAGCAATGCGCCCAGCTTGACCGCAAGTCGCCATCCGGCACGCCCAGGAACTGGTAATCGTCCGAACACAATGCGGAAAACCATGACACCTCGGCAGCATCGAGATCAGGAGAGGTGATGGGGACGATTGTCATGCTTCAGGCCTTTTGGATTTGCTCAACTTGCCTCTTGCGTATCACTGTCATTGATGTAGATCAATAGTGTATCAATTTTATTCCTGACGCGTCGATTCATCACATGACCCCACCCCGCCAATCCCCGCAGTCCCTGCCGATCTACGTGCAGATCGCCGAGCTTTTGACCCGTGATATCGTGGCGGGTCGGTTGATCGACGGAGAACGTTTGCCACCGGAACGGGACATGGCGACGGAGTTGGGCGTGTCCGTGGGCACGTTGCGCAAAGCGCTGCGGGATATGGGGCAAAAGGGTCTGGTCGAAAGCGTTCAGGGCTCCGGAAACTACATCCGTGCCAGCGGGGACACGGGCACCGTCTATGCCATGTTCCGGCTCGAATTGCTGGAGGGCGGCGGCTTGCCGCGTGCCAAGGCGCTGAGTATAGACCTGATGACCAAGCCCGATACGCTGCCGTCTTTTGGAACCTCGGACAAGGGCACGCGCGTGCGCCGGATGCGCTGGTTGAATGACACAATCATCGCGGTAGAGGAAATCTGGCTGGATGCGGATGTGGGAATCGTCTCCGAAAGCACGCTGTCGGAGTCGCTCTACGCCACCTATCGCAAGAATTTCGGCATCTGGATCCAGCGCGCCGAAGACCGCGTGAGCCTCGGGACCCTCCCCGACTGGACGCCGCCGGACTTTTCCGCCGCGCCCGGCGTGATGGCGGGCTATATTGAACGGCTGAGCTGGAGCGACCGCCCTGCCCCCATTGAATTTTCGCGCACGTGGTTTGACCCCACGCGTGCGGTTTATGTGCAACGACTAAAGTAAGGAACGCCAAGGATGGCAAAACACGTTCGCTATGGCCTCATTGGATGCGGCATGATGGGACAGGAGCACATGCGCAATATCGCGCTGTTGCCCGACACCAGTGTCGCCGCATTCTTCGAGCCTGACGCAGAGATGGCCGCCCGTGCGCTTGCCATTGCGCCGTCTGCAAAATCGGTTCCGAGCCTTGAGGCTCTGCTGGCCGAGCCGGATCTGGACTGTTTGCTGATCGTCAGCCCCAATTTCCGGCATGTCGAGCAGATGATGGCGATCCATGCCGCCCGGCCCCTGCCCCTCTTGGTGGAAAAACCGCTTTATACCGATCAGAACGACGCGGCCAAGCTGGCCGCCTTTCGCGACACATATCCCGCGCCCGTCTGGGTCGCGATGGAATACCGTTATATGCCCGTGATCGCCGATTTCCTGAGCCGCGCCAACAGCGTGACCGGCGGCATCAAGATGCTGTCGATCCGCGAACATCGCTTTCCGTTTCTGGAAAAGGTAGGCGACTGGAACCGCTTCAACCGCTTTACCGGGGGCACCTTTGTCGAGAAATGCTGCCATTTCTTTGACCTGATGCGCCAGACACTGGGCGCGGAACCGGTGCGCGTGATGGCCAGCGCCGCGCAATCGGTCAACCACCTCGAGGAAACCTATTCAGGTGAATCGCCCGACATTCTGGACAGCGGCTATGTCATCGTCGACTTCGACAATGGTGCGCGGGCATTGCTGGAATTGTGCATGTTTGCCGAGGGCAGCGCCTATCAGGAAGAGCTGTCGGCGGTGGGACCCACGGGCAAGATCGAAGCGTTCGTCCCCGGCCCCGGCCGCTTCTGGCCCGAGCACCTTGGCCCCGCGCCGGTTGCCAAACTGGTGACAAGTCCGCGCCAGCCGCAGGGGCCGCAGGTGCACGAGATACCGGTTGATCCAATGCTTCTTGATGCCGGCGATCATAACGGCTCCACCTTTTATCAACATCAGCGTTTCGTTGCACTGGTGCGCGGCGAAACGGACACGCCGGAGGTGAGTTTGAACGACGGCTGGGCGGCCGTGGCCATGGGACTGGCCGCACAGGAAAGCGCGCGCACCGGTCAGGCGGTCGATCCGCGACGCTGGATGTAGCAGGCGTCCGACATTTGGGTGCGTGTGACCACCCCCGGCAAAAGTTCCGTCGACCTGAGTGCACGTTTGAGGTGCGATGCGCCGGGCGACTGGGACGCCAACTGCGGCATGACCAAGCCCGTCAGGGAAGACTTTGAACAGAACGTCGTTTCAATCCCCTACCCCCATTCGGTCACAATCCAGAAATCGCCGTAGCGCCCGAACATGGCGTTTTGTGCCGCGTGCAAAACGCCATGCATCGCACGGAATTGCGACGCCCAAGGGCATTGCTTTGGGTTGGCAAACCGGCTTTAGTCGGCGGACTTTGGAGTGTTTCAATGACGGATATCGAGATCATCCTCTGCCAGATTTTACCGCCCAAAGACGCGCTCAACGGCATTCTGTCTCAATACTATGATCTCATTGTCCTGCGGATGCGGGATATGGGCGTCGATCTCGATCCTGCCGCGCCGCAGAGTGCGCTTGCAGAGTTCTGGGCACAATCGGACGACTATTTGCCGCCCAAGGGCTGTCTTGTCATTGCGCAGACAAAAACAGGCGAAATTGTCGGGTGCGGAATGATGAAGCGCTTGGATGACGACACCGGCGAACTGAAACGGGTCTTCGTGACCGAAGCTGCGCGCGGCACCGGAACCGTTCGGGCGCTGATCGAGACGCGCGAACGCGTGGCCCGCGAGATGGGGTTGAAACGGCTGATCGCCGATACGCTTACGCCAAATGTCGAGATGCGCGACCTTTATCCAAAGCTCGGGTTTGTGGAGCTACGTGAGCCGATTGAGACAACCACCTACAAGGATCAACCCTCGATACGCCCGTATCTGCACTATTTTTCCAAGGACCTCTGACGCCTTGGCTGCGCGGTGACGGCCTGAACGCCTACCGCGCCAGCGCGTCCCTGAACGCATGCCACGACGCCTTGGGCGTCCGTTTCAGCGTTTCGAAATCCACGTGCACCATGCCAAACCGTTTTTCATAACCCAGCGCCCATTCGTAATTGTCCATGAGCGACCAGGCCATGTAGCCCTGCACGGGCACGCCCTTCGCGATGGCCGCGCGTACGGCGGCCAGATGTTGGTTGAAATAGTCGATCCGAACGGCATCATCAACGCGCCCGTCCCGCAGCACATCCGCGTTCGACATCCCGTTTTCCGTGACAAAAAGCGGCAGGTCACCCGTGTAGTCACGCGCCGTGCGGACCAGAAAATCATGCAGCCCCTGCGGATAGATTTCCCAGCCCATCTGGGTTTTCGGCAACGGCCCTTCGACCGCGTGATGATGCGGCCATGCACCGTCATTTGGGGCCAGCAGGGATCGCGTGTAATAGTTGATACCCGCCCAGTCCAGGGGGGCCGTGATAGTGGCGAAATCATCTTGCCACCCTATCGGGAAATGGTCGCCCAGAGCCGTCACCAGACGATCAGGATAGCGGCCCTTGAACACGCCCGAGACGTAGAAGTGGTTGTAGTAGTCGTCATAAAGGGCGGCGGCTTCGGCGGCTTCGGGCGTATCATCCGCCGGGGCCGCCCATTCCATGTTGAACACGGCGCCCAGATTGCCGACGCCCATGCCCCGCATCCGTTCGATTGCCGTGCCATGAGCCAGAAGGACGTGGTGCATGGCCCGCGCCGTGGCGCGGATGTCGCGCAGGCCTGGCGCATGCGCCCCGACAAAATGTGACAGCCACGCGACGCACCACGGCTCGTTGATGGTGGCCACGGAAAACATCCGATCCCCCAGACGGCCCATCACGGCCTCGGCAAAATCGCCGAACCATCCCGCAATGTCGCGGTTGCGCCATCCGCCCTGATCGGCCAGCGCGGAGGGCAGTTCCCAGTGGTAGAGCGTGGCGCAGGGTTTGAGGCCCCGTTCCAGCATCGCATCCGTCAGTCGGTCATAGAAATCGAGCCCGTCCGGGTTGACCGTCCGCCCGTCAGGCATGACCCGGGCCCAGCTTGTCGAAAACCGATAGCAGTCAAAACCGCCATCCTTCAGAAGATCGAAATCATCCGCAAAACGGTGATAGTGGTCGCAGGCCCGCGCGCCGTCTTCGGCCCGCACGACATTCCCGGGCGTGGCCGCAAAATCATCCCACATCGCGCGCCCGGCACCGCCGAACGCATGCCCTTCGATCTGATAGGCAGAGGTGGCGGCACCGAACAGGAAGCCTTCCGGGAAATCAGAACGTTTGTGCTCAAGCATGACCTAATCCTTCAGAGGGCCAGTGGAGGATCCCACGACAAATTCCGTTTCCCACAGGCACGTATCGGGCGCGCCAGTGGGGTCTTCGATCCGGGCGATCAACATCTCTGCCAAAGCGGCGCCCGCGTCCCGGACCGAGGACTGCACCGCCGTGAAAATCGGAGTGTCCGTCCCGTTCCGCAAATAGCTGAGGCAATCATCGAACGTTGCGATACTGACGTCCTTGCCAAGGCGCAATCCGCGTTCTTCGACCGCGCGGCGCACACCGAGCGCACAGATTATGGACGACACGACAAAGGCCGTCGGCGCGCCATCGGCATCCAGCATGACGCTGGCATTGGCATATCCATTGCCTTCGGTCATATCGTTGCTGCCCATGAGGGACGCATCGACGTCCAGACCCGCAGCCTGCAACGCGGCTTCGAAGCCCATGCGGCGGCGCATCGCGAAATCGAGGCCCTCCGTC
Organism: Tateyamaria pelophila; assembly: GCF_019966495.1. Classification (GTDB taxonomy): domain Bacteria; phylum Pseudomonadota; class Alphaproteobacteria; order Rhodobacterales; family Rhodobacteraceae; genus Tateyamaria; species Tateyamaria pelophila. Next base: position 47,022 of record NZ_JAIMIA010000013.1, read on the forward strand.
CCGTTGATCAGCGCGATGCGTCTGTGACCCAGATCGATGAGGTACTTTGTGATCTGCTCAAAGGCACGGCGATTGTTCACATCAAGCCAAGCATACCCGTCCTCGGACCCGCTGGCACGGCCATGCACGACGAAGGGCAGGCCGATTTCCCTGAGCAGGGGCAAACGTGGATCGTTCATCCTCGGCGCATGCAAGACCACCCCATCGACAGAGCCCCGCGCTTTGAGTGACCGGTATGTTTCAGCCTCCGACTGCGCCTCCACACGGGTCAACATCATCTCGTAGCCGTGTTTGGCATAGGTATCCGCCGCTCCAGCCATGAAATCCCCAAAAATCGGATTCACCATTTCACCCGAATCACGCACGGAAATGACGTGGCCGATACAGCGCGAATGTCCCTTGGCGAGACCCTGCGCACGGGTGTTGGGGCTGTAATTCTTTGCCTTGGCCGCTGCAATGACGCGTTTGCGCGTCGCCTCGGAGACTTCGGGGTACCCGTTCAATGCGCGGCTGACAGTGGTCTGACTGAGCCCAAGGCAATGTGACAGTTCTTTGAGGTTCACGAGTATGTTCCAAAGCGCTTCGGGTTTTCGCGCGACGCTATCGAAAGCGAGGGGTAACGTCAAAACGTTCGAGCCCAACCGCCAGATGGGATCAAAAAAATCTGTCGGCACACTGTCTATGTTTGACAGAGTTGTTTTTTTCAGCGACGGTCCGCAAATTCCAAAGCGCTTTGAAAACTTGCAAGGCGCGCTTGACCAGTTCAGCTTACCGGTCATCAAGGACACCAATGGGAGGACGACCAAAATGACGAAATCACTTCTCGCCAGTGCTGCGGCACTCGCGATTACAGCCGTGACGGCATCCGCCGATAACCACCTGACCTTCGCTCCCGGCGAAGGCGCTTTCAGCTGGGACAGCTATAACGAGTGGGCCGCAGCCGCCCCGGACCTGAGCGGACAGACCGTGACGGTTTATGGCCCCTGGCTCACCCCCGAAGACGGATTCTTCAACAACGCGATGGCGTATTTCGAAGAGGCCACCGGCGCCGATGTGATCTACACGGGTTCGGATTCTTTCGAACAGCAGATCCTGATTGACGCCGAAGCGGGGTCCGCCCCCAACATCGCCGTGTTCCCACAGCCCGGTCTTGCCGCCGTGATGGCAGGCAACGGCCAGCTTTACCCGATGCCCGACGGCATGAGCGACTGGGTTGCCGAAAACTATGCGGCTGGTCCGTCCTGGGTCGATCTGGGCACCTATGCGGATGCCGATGGCAACGACCAGATGTACGGCTTTTTCTACAATGTGAACGTCAAGTCGCTGGTCTGGTACAACCCGGAGAACTTCGAGGATGCGGGCTATGAAATCCCCACAACCATGGAAGAACTCAAGGCGCTGACAGACCAGATCGTTGCCGATGGCGAAACGCCTTGGTGTATTGGTCTGGGATCGGGTGCGGCCACGGGCTGGCCTGCGACCGACTGGGTCGAGGACATGATGCTGCGCACGGTCGAGCCATCAGTCTATGACCAGTGGACCACAAACGAGATCCCGTTCAACGACGAACGCGTCGTGGCCGCGATCGAGGAATTCGGCTGGTTCGCCCGAGACGATGCCAAAGTGTCCGGCGGTGCCGGTGCAGTGGCCTCCACGGACTTCCGCGACAGCCCCAAAGGCCTCTTCTCCTCGCCTCCGCAGTGCTACATGCACCGTCAGGCGTCCTTCGTGCCCGCCTTCTTCCCCGAAAACGTTGAATTCGGCGTGGACACAGGGTTCTTCTACTTCCCCTCCTATGCCTCCAAGGACCTGGGCAATCCGGTTTTGGGCGGTGGCACGCTGATGGCGATCACCGATCCGTCCGATGCGGCCTCTGCGCTGATGGAATTTTTCCAGCTGCCGCTGAGCCATGAAGTGATGATGGCCCAGACCGGCTTCCTCACCCCCCACAAGGGCGTGAACACCGATGCCTACAAGGACGACACGCTGCGCGCCCTGGGTGACGTTCTGCTGAATGCGACCACGTTCCGCTTCGACGGTTCCGATCTGATGCCCGGTGGCGTCGGAGCAGGCACGTTCTGGACCGGTATGGTCGACTACACAGGTGGCAAGGACGCCGCTGCCGTGGCCTCCGACATTCAGGACAGCTGGGACTCGCTGAAGTAATCAGCCCCACACGACAAGACTGACCTGTCCGCCCCGAAGGGGGCGGGCCGGTTCTGGACCACACGGCCCGACAGGGCATTTCGGTCAATGGTGGCTAGGGAGGCGACCCATGAACCCCGCATTTCAAGGTTTGATCACGATCATCATCGGCGTCGGTGGCTGTATCGGATATTTCTATTTCTCCAATCAGTTCCTGGACAAGGTGCTGTTTCCGGCCAAGGGCCCGCATGCCGGTCGAAACATCAACCGCGCCAACATGATCCGGCCCTGGTTGTTCCTGTTTCCCGCGATGTTCGCCCTTGGCCTCTACCTTGGGTATCCGGTGATCGAGACGCTGCGGCTGTCTCTTACGGATCGCGATCAGGGGGGCGCCTTTGTCGGGCTCGCCAACTACAACCAGATGTTCTCCGAACCCAAGTTCTGGGAGGCATTGAGCAACAATATGCTCTGGCTGATCGTCGTGCCTGCCGCGTCAACGGCGTTCGGTCTGCTCGCTGCCCAATTGACCGACCGGATCAAGTGGGGGTCGGCGGCCAAGTCGCTCATCTTCATGCCCATGGCGATCTCCTTCGTGGGTGCGGCGGTCATCTTCAAATTGGTCTACGACACCCGCCCTGCGGACCAGAATCAGATCGGCATCCTGAACGCCGTCTGGCTGCGTTTCGAGGGCGGTCCGGGCTCCTTTCTCTTCCTCCAGATTCTGCCCGCTTTGTTGCTGCTGAGCTTTGCGGGCATCGTGGCTTATGTCGGATGGATCTTCGTGCAACCGATTGCCAAAAGCCGCGAAAAGGGCGGCGGCGCTGGGTTCGTGCCATTGCGCCTGCTCGTCGGTGCAGGATCGCTTTATCTGGTGTTCTTGTCGCTGCGCTCCGTGATCAGCGTGTTCACTTTCGACTTTCCCCATGGCGAGCCGCAAACGTGGCTGACCCTTCCCTTCTGGAACAGTTTCTTCCTGATGATCGTTCTGATCTGGATCCAGACTGGCTTTGCCATGGTGATCCTGTCAGCGGCGCTGCGCGGCATCCCCGAAGAAACCATCGAGGCGGCCATCGTGGATGGGGCCAACCCGCTGCAGGTCTTCTTCAAGATCAAGGTGCCTCAGATCATCGGCACCATCGTGGTGGTCTGGACCACCATCACCATCACCGTGCTCAAGGTCTTTGACATCGTGTTCGCGATGACCAACGGGCAATGGGAAACGCAGGTTCTGGCCAATTACATGTTCGACAAAATGTTCCGCGCCAATGACTGGGGCGTCGGATCCGCGTCGGCGATCATCATCATGCTGCTGGTCTCGCCCATCCTGATCTGGAACGTCTACAACGCGCGTAAGGAGATGAAATAATGGCCCGCGATCATAAGGACGTACATCATGGATAATATCGCCGGTTCCAAATCATCCCTGACCTGGGTCGTGCACATCTCGGTCGTGCTGCTGGTCGCCTTGTGGGTGTTCCCGACCGTGGGCTTGCTGGTGTCGTCGTTCCGCACAACGGATCAGATTTCATCGTCGGGCTGGTGGGCGGCCTTGTTCCGCTCCGAACAGTCGCAACGCCTGAGGGTCGCAGACCCCGGCGACAACCGGATCGAACGCGATGGCGTTTACCTGGTCGAAGGCAATTTCTTTACGGAAAGCGGCGGCGGAGGCGAAATCACCAGCTGGGGCACCTCGTCTCGCGAGATTGACGCCTATGCACCGGGCGATGTAGCCGATCTGGGCGATGGCGAAACAATCACCGTGGACGCGGCCGCCAACTATGTCTGGTCAGGCAACGATGAACAGATCAGCGGACGGGGCCAGCGGGTCTTTGTCACGGCGATCTCGCCGCCGGAATTCACCTTGGCCAACTACGACAATATCCTGTTCAGCGGCGGCCCCGGCGACAACATGGCCAAGGCCTTTTTCAACACGCTCACCGTGACCATACCCGCCACCGTGATCCCCATCGTGATTGCCGCCTTTGCCGCCTATGCGCTGGCTTGGATGGATTTTCCGGGGCGTGCGCTGCTGATCGCGGCCGTGGTCGGGCTTTTGGTGGTGCCGCTGCAACTGGCGCTCATCCCGCTGCTCAAGCTGCATGTGGATATCGGGATCGGCAAAGGCTATCTGGGGGCATGGCTGGCCCATACGGGCTTTGGGCTACCGCTCGCCATATATCTCTTGCGAAATTACATGGTGGGTTTGCCCCGCGACATCATCGAAAACGCCAAGGTTGATGGCGCGACGGACTTCCAGATCTTTACCAAGATCATCCTCCCCCTGTCGTTCCCGGCCCTGGCGTCCTTTGCCATCTTCCAGTTCCTGTGGACATGGAATGACCTGCTGGTGGCCAAGGTGTTCCTGATCGACAGTACCGGTCAGACCACCGTGATGACCGACCAGATCGTGAACCTTCTGGGCACGCGGGGCGGCAACTGGGAAATTCTGGCGACAGCGGCCTTTGTATCGATTGCAGTGCCGCTTTGCGTCTTCTTTGCAATGCAGAAATATCTCGTGCGCGGCCTGTTGGCCGGCTCGGTCAAATAAGAGACAAGACATCATGAACCAGATCCTCTCCAGGTCAGAACCGGACACGGGCGTCGATGTTGACTGGTGGCGCGGGGCCGTCATCTATCAAATCTATCCGCGCAGCTTTCAGGACAGCAACGGCAACGGCGTAGGCGACCTTTTGGGGATCGTCGGGCGGATGCCCCATATCGCATCACTGGGTGTCGACGCGATATGGATTTCACCCTTCTTCACCTCCCCGATGAAAGACTTCGGATACGATGTCAGCAATTATTGTGACGTCGATCCGATGTTCGGTTCCTTGTCGGACTTCGACGCCCTGGTCGAAACGGCGCACAGCTATGGGATCAAGGTGATGATCGACCTGGTGCTGAGCCACACCAGCGACCAGCACCCCTGGTATCTGCAATCCATGCAGGACCGCGACAATGAAAAAGTGGATTGGTATGTCTGGTCAGACCCCAAGCCCGACGGCACGCCGCCCAACAACTGGCTGTCGATCTTTGGTGGGTCCGCCTGGACATGGGAACCCGCGCGGGAACAGTATTACCTGCACAATTTTCTGGCCAGCCAACCGGACCTGAACTTTCACAACCCCGATGTGCAGGATGCCTTGCTGGACGTCACCCGGTTCTGGCTTGACCGGGGTGTAGATGGGTTCCGGCTGGACACGATCAACTTCTACTTCGCTGATAAGGAACTGCGCAACAATCCGGCCCTGCCCAAGGAAAAGCGCAATGCCAGCATCGCGCCCTCGGTGAACCCGTACAATCACCAGGAACACATTTATTCCAAGAACCAGCCAGAGAACCTCGCATTCCTGGCCCGTTTTCGCGCCTTGCTGGACGAGTATCCAGGCACGACAGCGGTGGGCGAAGTGGGCGATGCCCAACGCGGGCTGGAACTTCTGGGGCAATACACCTCGGGCAATACGGGCGTGCAAATGTGCTATGCCTTCGAATTTCTCAGTAATGAAACCCCGACGGCTGCCCGATTTGCCGAAGTTTTCGCCGACCTCGATAGGGTGGCGGCGCATGGGTGGGCCTGTTGGGCCTTTTCCAACCACGACGTGGTCCGCCATGTCAGCCGGTGGAACCTCAATCCGGCCGCCGCGCGTATCTATGCCACGCTGATCATGTGCCTACGCGGATCGGTCTGCCTGTACCAAGGCGAAGAACTGGGACTGTCCGAGGCCGATGTTGCCTTTGAAGACCTGCAAGACCCCTACGGCATCCAGTTCTGGCCCGAATTCAAGGGACGCGATGGTTGTCGCACGCCGATGGTCTGGGAAAATTCGAACCGGAATGCCGGTTTTACCACCGGCGATCCGTGGTTGCCCGTCAGTCCCGAGCACCTGCACCGGTCGGTGGCGGATCAGGAAGGCGAACCAGGCGCATTGTTGCACCACTACCGGCGCATTATCGCCCTCCGCCACAGCCACAAGGCCATCCGCAAGGGCGACCATGACGGTCTATATGCCTATGGCAACGTGCTGCACTTTACGCGCCGCTACGAAGACCAGACGATCTTTTGTGCCTTCAATCTAAGCAACATACCGGTGACCCATGCGTTGCCTGCCGGCGATTGGGTGACCATCGGGGCTGAAGTGGGCAGCACCGCGCCCGGCCCGGACGGGAACCTGCATCTTGGGCCCTGGCAGGTCGCATTGGCGCTGAAACTTTAAACACCAAGCGCCCGATCCGAACGGGCGCGCCCAAGGGAGGGGACGACCATGGCTGACTTGAAACTCACGAATGTCGCCAAGACATATGGCGGCACGGTGAATGTGCTCAACAACATCAATCTCGACATCGAAAAGGGCGAGTTGATTGTGTTCGTCGGACCGTCGGGCTGCGGCAAGTCCACGCTGCTGCGGATGATTGCAGGGCTCGAAAAAATCTCGGACGGCACGCTCGAGATTGACGGGACAGTGGTGAATGACGTGCCCCCGGCGCAACGTGGCATCGCGATGGTGTTCCAGTCCTACGCGCTATATCCGCACATGACCGTGCGCGACAACATGACGTTTGCGCTGAAACTGGCCAAGAAGAGTACCGACGAAATCAACGCCGCCGTGGACAAGGCCGCCCGTATCCTGCAACTGGAGCCATATCTGGATCGCCTGCCCAAGGCCCTGTCCGGCGGTCAACGCCAGCGTGTCGCCATCGGTCGGTCGATCGTGCGCGATCCCAAGGTCTACCTCTTCGACGAGCCGCTTTCGAACCTTGACGCGGCCTTGCGGGTGGCCACGCGGATCGAGATTGCACAGCTCAAGGAATCGATGCCGGACAGCACGATGATTTACGTCACCCACGATCAGGTCGAAGCGATGACCCTGGCCACGCGCATCGTCGTTCTGGCCAACAAGGGGATTGCGCAGGTGGGCTCTCCACTCCAGCTCTATGAGCGGCCCGAGAATGAGTTCGTGGCGCAATTCATCGGGTCTCCGTCGATGAACCTGCTGCCCGGCGAGATCGTCGAGACGGGGACGCAGACACGGGTCAGGATGGACAGTGGCCTGATGGTCACGTCCGCCGTGCCCACGACCGAAACTGACATGGGCATGAAGGTCAATGTCGGCGTCCGGCCCGAAGACATGACCGTCACCACCGGCGACGGTGTCTATGAGGGTATCGTCGATTTCACCGAAGCCTTGGGCGAGGTCACAATCCTTTACTTCAAGGCAGAAGGCGATGCGGACCCGGTACTGGCCAAGATGCCGGGCATCCACAAGGATTTGCGCGGCACAACGGTGCGAGTCACCGCGGATCCGGCAAAGGTGCAGCTTTTCGCCAACGGCACATCGCTGTATTATCGCTGAACGCAAGCGCAGGGCGGGTTAAAACCCGCCTTACGGGGCCCGCCTCAGGCGTGATCGAACAGCGCCGCGGATCGGTCCAGCAGCAATTGGCTGATGATGGGTCCGGCAGCTGCCCCTATCCCGCGTGCATTATCGCCCACCAGACCTTCGACAATTGTTGGCACGATCAGTCCACGCAGGTCCTGCTTGTCCATCCGTGTATGCACCATTTCGACCAGCCGTTCCCGAACGGAAAACGGCATCGCACCATCGATCACCACTGCTTCGAAATCGATGATGGCGCAGGATGTCACGCTGGCCCGCGCCAGAGCATCTGCTGCCTGCTGCAGCCAAGGCTCTACATAGGCGTCCAGATGCGACCAGTCCTGTGGGAGCTGCCACAGTTGCCTCGGGTCCAGCCCATCCGATTCAAGCCGCAATTCAAGGCCCCGGATTGAGGCCAGATCGATCAATAGCCCCGGTTGGCCGTCCAGATCGGTGACGGGCAGCGGGCCAAAGGCCCCGGCATTACGCTGATTGCCCTCGAAGACCGCATGATCAAGCACAATCCCTCCGCCGATAAAGGCCCCGACAAAAAAGTAGACGTAATCGCGAAATTCGCGTCCAATTCCAAAGACATGCTCGGCCCTGCAGGCCGCCGTGGCGTCATTGACCATATGCACAGGAAGGTCAGTGATCCGCGTCGCCTCTTCTTTGAAGTCAACTTCGCGCCAAGCCGCAAAGTCCACAGCGGGCGCGCCCGCCAATTCGTGCCAGTTCCACAACTCGAAGGGTGCTGCGATCCCAAGGCCGCAAAGCCGGGCTCGCATTTCATCTGGCATGTCTGCCATCAACGTCGCAAACCCATCTGTCAGAAACCCGAACACCGTGTCCGGCATGGGATAATCGTAGGTCTGGCGCACCTGTTTGCGCACCCGGCCCTTCAGGTCCAGCACCAGCAGATCGGCACTGCGCCGCCCGATCTTGAGACCCATGGAAAAGATACCGTCCGGGTGGATGTCGAACGGCACCGAAGGTTTGCCGACCTTGCCCTGCCCCTTGACGGTATCGCCCCGTTGCAAAAACCCGTCCTGCTCGAGCTTGCGCAAAATCACAGATGTGGTCTGGGGTGACAATCCGGTGCGGCGTGCCAGGTCTCCGCCCGGCAACGCGCCGTTGCGCTGCAAGACAGACAACAAAAGCCGTTCATTGTAAGCGCGCACACCTGTCTGGTTTATGCCGCCCGACAGGCTGCGCACATGTTCCAGTGACATTTTTTTCGTCTCCCTGACGATCAAGCATGCCCTGCGCAATTAATAAGTCAAGTTTATTTATTAATTGACTTCTATCGAGAATCGCGTTTCCTTCGATTCAGTTGAACCGCGGGCTTTTGTCCGGGGCAACCGAATGTCTTTGGGAGGACACTATGAAGAAATTGCTTTTGAGCTCGGCTGTCGCCATCACGTCCATGGCGGGTGCCGCGTTTGCCGACAGTCATTCCATCTCGGCCTGTTTGATCACGAAAACGGACACCAACCCCTTCTTCGTGAAGATGCGCGAAGGTGCGACCGCCAAGGCCGAAGAACTGGGTATCTCGCTCAATTCATATGCTGGCAAGGTCGATGGTGACCACGAAACGCAGGTGCAAGCGATCGAAACCTGCATCGCCAACGGTGCCAAGGGTATCTTGCTGACGGCATCGGATACCGCGTCCATCGTGCCGGTCGTCCAGCAAGCCCGCGACGCGGGCCTGCTTGTGATCGCACTCGATACGCCGCTCGAACCCATCAACGCCGCCGACATGACGTTCGCCACCGACAACTTCCTCGCCGGCGAGCTGATCGGTAAATGGGCCGCCGCCACGCTGGGCGATGAGGCCGCGAATGCCAAGATCGGCATGCTCGATCTGGCTATCAGCCAGCCGACCGTGGGTGTTTTGCGCGACCAGGGTTTCCTCACCGGCTTTGGCATCGACGTCAAGGACCCCAACAAATGGGGCGATGAAGATGATCCGCGCATCGTCGGCAATGATGTAACCGCAGGCAACGAAGAAGGTGGCCGCCGCGCCATGGAAAACCTGCTGGCCATCGATCCGTTCATCAACGTCGTCTACACGATCAACGAACCTGCCGCTGCCGGCGCTTATGAAGCGTTGAAAGCCATCGGGCGCGAAAACGACGTACTTATCGTCTCTGTAGATGGCGGGTGCCCGGGCGTTCAGAACGTTGCGGAAGGCGTGATCGGGGCCACATCGCAGCAATACCCGCTGCTGATGGCCTCGCTCGGGATCGAAGCGATTGCCGCATGGGCCAAGGACGGCACCAAGCCGACCGCATCCGATGGCAAGGATTTCTTTGACACGGGCGTATCCTTGGTGACGGACAAGCCTGCGGATGGTGTGGAAAGCATCTCGGTGGCCGAAGGCACGGATCGCTGCTGGGGCTAAAGCCCGGCTCCGGGCCAAACACGGCCCGGGCAATCTTCCTGCCTGAGCGGTATCAGCGGGACGGGGTGGCAGACTGCCCCGCCTCCGGCTGATCACCTCATCTCCAAGCGAAATCAGGGGCGGGCACCACGCCCGCCTTCTTTCATTGCTCTGGGAAAGGGATCCCCATGTCGCCATCCGACAATTACGAATCCGCAGCCACGACTGGCGACACCAAAGTTGCCGAATTCGAAGACATGCGTCAGGGCTTTGTTGGGCGTATTCAGCACACACTGCACCAGACGCCGTCGCTTGTGCCGCTCATCGTTCTGGTCTTTTCCATTGCACTCTTCGGCATCCTGCTGGGGTCACGTTTTTTCTCGCCCTTCGCCCTCACGCTGATCCTGCAACAGGTTCAGATCGTAGGCGTGCTGGCCGCCGCACAGACCTTGATCATCCTGACCGCAGGGATCGACCTGAGTGTGGGGGCCATCGCTGTGCTCTGCACCGTCGTCATGGGCAAGGCATCCTTCACCTATGGCATCCCTCCGGCCATCTCCGTCGCGATCGGGCTCGTGGTCGGCACCACACTCGGGGCTATCAGCGGCTGGCTTGTCAGCCGGATGAAGCTGCCGCCCTTCATCGTGACGCTGGGCATGTGGCAGATCGTGCTGGCAGCAACATACCTTTATTCCCAAAACGAAACGATCCGCAGTCAGGATATCGAGGCCGAGGCGTCCTTCCTTCAGTTTCTCGGATTCAAGATCCAGTTCGGCGGAGCCACATTCACACTGGGCGTGATCGTGATGATCCTTCTGTTTGTGGTGCTTGCATATGCGTTGCGCTCGACCGCATGGGGCAGACACGTTTATGCCGTGGGCGATGATCCCGAGGCCGCAGAACTGTCCGGCGTTGATGTGCACAAAACCTACATGTCCGTTTACATGGCTGCCGGATTCATCTGTGCGCTGGCCGGATGGGTCATGATCGGGCGGTTCGGTTCGATCTCGCCCTCCGCCACAACCGGCGTCATCGGCAACATCCAGGCCATCACCGCCGTGGTGATCGGGGGGATCTCGCTCTTTGGCGGGCGGGGCTCGATTGCGGGCGCGCTCTTTGGCGCGCTCATCGTCGGCGTGTTCGAACTGGGCCTGCGCATGGCCGGGGCCGACCCGCAATGGACCTTCATGCTGATCGGCTTGCTGATCATCGGCGCGGTGGCAGTGGATCAGTGGATCCGGAAAGTGAGCGCATAATGGAACCGATCCTCAAAGCCCGCGGCCTCGTCAAACGCTACGGCAAGGTCACCGCCCTCAATCACGCCGACTTTGATCTTTATCCGGGCGAAATCCTCGCCGTCATCGGCGACAACGGTGCGGGCAAATCATCGATGATCAAGGCCGTTTCGGGTGCGACTATCCCGGACGAAGGCACCGTGTGGCTGGACGGCAAGGAGGTCAACTTTCGCTCACCTATCGAGGCGCGCGACGTGGGAATCGAAACAGTCTACCAGCAACTCGCCATGTCGCCGGCCCTGTCGATCGCCGACAACATGTTCATGGGGCGCGAATTGCGCAAGCCGGGACTGATGGGCACCCTGTTTCGCCAACTCGACAAGGCCGCGATGGAAAAATTCGCGCGGGACAAGCTGAACGAACTGGGCCTGGCCACGATCCAGAACATCAATCAGGCGGTGGAGTCGCTCTCAGGCGGGCAGCGTCAAGGCGTCGCCGTGGCACGCGCTGCGGCCTTCGGGTCCAAGGTGGTCATCCTGGACGAACCCACCGCAGCCCTCGGGGTCAAGGAAAGCCGCAAGGTGCTGGAACTGATCCAGGACGTGCGCAGCCGAGGCATTCCGATCATCCTGATCAGCCATAACATGCCCCATGTGTTCGAGATTGCAGACCGCATTCACGTGCACCGGTTGGGCAGCCGACTTTGTGTGATCGACCCGAAAGAGCATTCCATGTCCGATGCCGTCGCCTATATGACCGGCGCTGCCGAGCCTGACCGTGCAGCCTGAGCCGACGCTGGCCGCGATCTGCGACCAAATCATGCAAGCCCCGCTGGGACCACATCGCCGCTTGATTGCGGTCGCCGGCGCACCGGGCAGCGGCAAGTCCACAACTGCTAAACACATCGCAGACGCGCTTGCGGCACACGGTTTGAAGGTGGCCGTGGTGCCGATGGACGGGTTTCACCTCGACAACAGGCTGCTGGATGTCGATGGCAGCCGTGCCCGCAAGGGCGCGCCGCATACGTTTGACGCGGAAGGGCTGATCCGGCTGGTTACGGCCCTGCAGTCGAACGATGCCGTGGTTTATCCACTTTTCGATCGCAGCCGTGACATCGCAATCGCAGGCGCAGGCCGGGTGGACGCCGACGTCGATACCGTGCTGATCGAAGGCAATTACCTGCTGTTGAACACGGCACCGTGGAACCGGCTCGCCGCATGTTGGGCGCTAACAATTTCGCTTGCAACGCCGCGCGAGGTGCTGCATGCACGGCTCGTCCAACGCTGGCTGGACCATGGCATGACCCGGGTCGATGCCGAAGCGCGGGCCTTGGGCAATGACATGAAGAATGCAGAGTTCATTACGGCCAATGAGAACGCTGCCGATATAAGACTGACGGAGAACCCGAAATGATCCTGTGCTGCGGCGAAGCCCTCATCGACATGATCCCACAACCCGGCGGCGCGGGCTTTGCCCCCCATGTCGGCGGGGCCGTCCTGAACACAGCCGTGGCGCTTGGCCGCCTCGGCGTTCCTGTCGGACTGGTGACCGGGCTGTCTTCCGACCCGTTCGGACAACTGATCGAAACGGCGCTCGAAGCCAGCAATGTCAGCACCGACTTTGCGGTACGCAGTGACCGGAACACCACGCTTGCCTTCGTGCATCTGGAAAACGGTCAGGCGACCTATACTTTTTATGATGACAACACGGCGACGCGTGCCATCAGCTCGTCTGACATGCCCACCCTGCCGAGCGACACCGAAGCAGTTTTCTTTGGCGGCATCAGCCTGTGCAATCCCCCCGTCGCCGACAGCCTGCTCGATCTGGCACTGGCCCAGCCCGCAGACCGGCTGGTGATGGCCGATCCCAATATCCGTCCCAGCTTCGTCTCTGATCACGCGGGCTACCGCGCCCGGCTAACGGCCCTCTTGGGGCGGGCGGATATCGTGAAACTCTCCGACGACGATATCGACTGGCTGATCGAGGGCGAAGCCTCGATCCATGACAAGGGACAGGCCGTGCTTGCCATGGGCCCGAAACTCCTGCTGCTGACACGTGGCGGAGAGGGGGCCACCGCCTTTCAGGCGGGCGGCCAAGAAGTCCATGTTCCGGCAAGGACGGTCCAGATCGTCGATACGGTCGGCGCCGGTGACACGTTCAACGCAGGAGCGCTGGCAGCCTTGCGTGCCGCGGACGCCCTGCGCCCCGAGGCGCTCGCCACGCTGGACGCGGCAACCCTTACGGACATGCTGACGCTGGCTGCCCGCGCCGCCGCTGTCACCGTCTCCCGCGCCGGGGCCAACCCGCCCTGGGCACACGAACTGGGCTGACCCAAGCGGCACAGTCTCCGGTCGGCTCATAGAACGCGCCGTCTCGGGTGCCAAATCTATCACGCCCGATCCGGCCTGCACCGCCGCCTTTTCCCTCTGCGCGCATGTTCGCCAGCCGCAACACCGCAGGGCCAAGGCGATCTGCGCGGCATAGCTGCACAGCGTCGGCGCGCCCAAATGGCGGTGCGCCGAAGCCTTGTCGCCGCCCCCTCTGTGGTTATACCTCCGACAGTCAAAGCGGTGGCCGGTCCTACTTAAAACAAATGCCGCAGCGGTGGGTCACTGAAACCGGCCAACAAGGCGACAAGAGTGGCACTTCTGCTACCGACGATAGTATTTTCTTTGCTGTCTTCGAAACACCGAATGACAGAGCGCGACTGTAGCATCGCAAGTCAGCAACCGTTCCTCCCACGCAGTCGGTCGACCGACATAATCAACCGCATTGGGGACTGTCCAGTCGGGCCTGCAGTTCGAAACCCAGTCTCCCGCCGAGGGCAGCCTGACTGCGGGCTGGCACGCAGCGACAACACCGATCTCGATACCGCCCGCGATGCGGTCGTCTTCATGACCTGTTCGCGCAACGCAGACCACTGCACCTCAGCGTCCCGACGACTGATTCAGGACACGACCGACGACGCCTTCGACGCCAAACTGACCCATCGCACAAACGCCATCATTGTCAGACATCCAATCGCTTACGCAACCAAGTCCGTCCCTTGATCCACAGCCGACACAACACCAAAGACATAGCACCTTCGAGACCGCCCAACGCGAAGGCGCGACCATCGCGCAGGGTGGCTCGCGCATCGGAACCACCGGACATTTCGTGTGCCCCACCCTTTTTTATCAGTGTCACCAACGACATGCACATCGCGCAAGTCGTTGTTTCTGGCCCGGTGCTGACCGCCACTTGGTCCCACAGGAAAACGGAGGCTCTGGCCCTTCCCAGTGACACTGGTCTACGGTGCCTCGGCGGCAACGAGGCCAGCGGCGACGCGACCTTCGCCTTCTTTATGGGGCAAAACCACATCGGAGCGGGCATAGCCGATCCAAGAACACCACGGCTGGGCGTCTGAGGCTTCTCTTGGCCCAAAATATCCTCGGGGAGTTTGAGGGGCAGACAGCCCCTCATAAGCAACATGAAATCGCGTACTGCGCCAGCCGCTCCACTGCGCTACACATGTACAAAACACCACACACCTCAAACGCCTTGACCCGGAAGGAACAGCATGAGCTGGGACGATTTCGCAAAGCACGCCAAAGACGCCGCCGACTGGGGCGCGCAGTATCATAAAACCATCCGTGACCGCCCCGTTCGTGCGCAAACCGCGCCGGGCGACATCGCCGCGCAACTGGACGCCACGCCCCCCGAAACGGGCACCGATATGGGCGCACTCATGGCGGATTTCGAACAAATCGTCATGCCCGGCATCACCCATTGGCAACACCCCCGGTTCTTCGCCTATTTCAACGCAAATGCCGCGCCCGCGTCCGTTCTGGCCGAGTTCCTGACGTCGATCATCGCGCCCCAATGCATGCTCTGGCAAACCTCGCCCGCCGCGACGGAGATGGAATCCCGCATGATGGACTGGCTGCGCCACGGACTGGGGCTGCCAGACGTCTTTCAAGGTGTCATTCAGGACAGCGCCTCGTCGGCCACATTGGCGGCGGTCCTGACCATGCGCGAACGGGCCCTGACTTGGAAAGGCAATCAATCCGGGCTGTCCGGTCAGCCCACCCTGCGCATCTATTGCTCTGATCAGGTACACACCTCTATCGACCGCGCCATCTGGGTTTCAGGGATCGGTGAGGACAATCTGGTCAAGATCCCGACCAGCGGTGCGTTACGTGGCATGAACACAGCCGCACTTCAGGCCGCCATCAGCGCCGACCGGGCCGCAGGGCACCTGCCCGCAGGGATCATCGCCGCAACCGGGGCCACCGGCATGGGGGCCTGCGACGACATGCAGGCCATCGCGGCGATCGCAAAGGCGGAAAATCTCTATACCCACCTCGATGCCGCATGGGCCGGCACCGCGATGATTTGCCCCGAGTTCCGAACACTCTGGGATGGGGCAGACCAGTTCGACAGCATTGTCTTCAACCCGCACAAATGGATGGGCGCGCAATTCGACTGCGCCGCACATTTCCTGCGCGATCCCGACCTCTTGCGGCAAACGCTGGCGATCCGGCCCGAATATCTCAAGACCCACGCCCAGGGCGACATCATCGACTATTCGGAATGGTCGGTGCCGCTGGGGCGGCGGTTCCGGGCGCTGAAACTCTGGTTCCTGATGCGGCACTACGGGATGGAAGGGCTGCGGACCCGCATCCGCAATCACGTCAGATGGAGCACGGCGCTCTGCGACCGGCTCCGGGCCCAGCCGGATTTCGAGATCATCACCAACCCGATCCTGTCGCTCTGGACGTTCAACGCGAAAGGCGCGTCAGATGCAGACACCCAGACACTGGTGGATGCAATCAATGATGACGGTCGGATTTACCTCACGCAAACGCTGGTCGACGGGGTGAAGGTCATCCGCTTCACCGCGGGCCAGTTCGATTGCGAGGAACAGGACTTCGACACCGCCTTCGACACGATCACCCAGATCGCAAGACGGCCTTGACGCGCGCAAAAGACCCGTAAGGCGCACCCATGGTGCGCCCTCCGCCCGTGCTCAGGGGTGCAAGGCCAGACAGCGGGCGCAGCCGTGCAAGGCCGACGCATCGTCGGTCAGCAAATACATCGGAATGCGGGCCATACGCCCGTGAAAGCTGTCATCCTCGCGCAGCGGGGCCAGCACCAGATCGGCTGTGGCGTCATCCAGCAGGGTGCGCGCCAGAGACCCGTTAAAGTAAATCCCGTTCTCCGGCAGATAGAGATAGGCAATCTCGCGCACCAAGGCACCCAGCGCCCGCGCCATCAAGGTCTGCGTCTCCGCACCGCCCTCGGCCTCAGCAACCTCTTCGGGTTTGCAGCGATGTCCGGTGCGGGCCTCATGCACATGAGCCAGACCGCGCCCGGAAAACACGTGCTCGACCGTCGGGAAAGCGTCCACGTCGCCCAGTGCATCGCGCAGAATGGCCGCCACGGATTGCGGCAGGGCCGCGTGGCCCATCTCGGCGGCAAAAACAACGCCCGACGGCCCATGGGCCACGCTCACGTTGAACCCGGTGCCAAGCCCCACAACGATCGACTGCGGCTCGTCCTCGATGGGCGTGCCGCTCAGATAGCGCAGCGAGGCGGGTGGTAACACAGCAATCGCATGGCCCAACGCCTCAAGGTCATTCAGCAGATAGACCGCCTCCAGCGACAGATCCGCCGCCAGTTCGGCGGCATCAAAATGCCAGTCGCGATTGGTCAACCGACCCCAGCCCTTGCCCACAGGCCCCGCAATGGCCACCGCCGCCGCACTCACCTGCGGCTGATCGGCCAGATAGGCACGGGCCAGTTCGGCAAAGCCTGCATAGTCATCATTGCGAAACCGCCGTGCGGTTCCAGTGTGCACGCCGGTCACAGTGGCCAGGGCAAGGCGGCAATTGGTGCCGCCCACATCCGCCACAAGGTGTAAAGGTCCCTGCATCAGCCTTCGCCCGGGTGCTTGCCCAGAATGATCATGCCCAGCAGATCATCATCCGTGACGTCATCCACATCGACGGTTCCCACCAATTGACCATTCTTCATCACTGACGCCCGATCACATAACTCCATGACGTCATGAATATCATGGCTGATGAGGAAGATACCAATGCCTTCTGCCTTCAGCTGCGTAATCAGTTCCGACACCATCTGCGTCTCGTGCGGGCCAAGGGCGGCGGTGGGTTCGTCCATGATCAGGATACGCGCGTTGAAGTACACCGCACGGGCAATGGCCACCGACTGGCGCTGCCCACCGGAAAGGGCGCTGACCGGATCCTTGAATTTCTTGAAGTTCGGATTGAGGCGCGCCATGATCTTGCGCGTCTCCGCCTCCATCGCGTCATCGTTGACGAAACCAATGGGCGAGACCAGTTCACGCCCCAGAAACAGGTTCGACGCGGCATCGAGGTTATCGGCCAGCGCAAGCGTCTGGTAGATGGTCTCGATATTGTAGGACCGCGCATCGCGGGGGTTGTTGATGATGGCCTTTTCGCCGTCCACATAGATCTCGCCCGAGTCCATGGCATAGGCGCCCGACAGAATCTTGATCAGGGTCGACTTGCCCGCGCCGTTATGGCCCAACAAGCCCACAACTTCACCGGGATAAAGGTCAACCGACACATGATCCACGGCATGGACACCGCCAAAGGAAATGCAGATGTCGCGCATGTCGACAAGGGGCGTGCCCGAGCGATCAATAGGTGTCTTTGCAGTACTCATTTCGAAGCCCTCCGGTAGAGGTTGTCCAGATAGACGGCCAGCACAAGCACCGAACCAACCACGATTTGCTGAATGGCCGCGTCAAAGCCGATCAGGACCATGCCCGTTTGCAATGATTGCATGACCACGGCCCCCAGAATCGCGCCATAGATCGTGCCGACACCACCCGCCAGCGACGTGCCGCCGATAACGGCTGCCGCAATGACGTAAAGTTCGTCCAGCGTGCCCAGCGCGTTGGTGGCAGAGCCCAGCCGGGCCGAGGCCACGGCGGCAGACAGACCCGCGAGAAAGCCCATCAGGGCAAAGATCTTGACCGTCATCCACTTGGTGTTGATGCCTGCGAGCGATGCGGCTTCGGGGTTGCCCCCAATGGCATAGACATAGCGGCCAAAACGGGTGCGCGACATGACGAGCGACATGATGATGCCCACGGCCACAAGGATCAGAACCGGAATGGCAAAGCCATAGCTGATGAACAGACCCTCGGGCGGGATCTCGATCCCGTTATCCTCGGCGTAGCGGCGCACAATCCCACGGGGCCAGTAGTAGCTGTTGACCAGCATGACCGCGCCGACCAGAGCCGCAGAGCCGACAATGCCGATGAACCAGTCCGCCCAGACGGGCCGCAACGCGAACCCATGAGTGACACGCTGGCGACGGCCCAGAACAACGGACGCGATGACAGCGGCCACGCCGATCAGACCCAAAATCCACGACCCCGTTGCACCAATAGCGCCGTCTGCCGTCCCACCCAACAGGCGGAAGGTGCTGTCCACGGGCGAGATTGTCTCGCCGCGCGCTACCAGAAACCCTGCCCCCCGCCAGGCGAGCAAGCCGCCCAAGGTGACGATAAAGGCCGGGATAGAAAGATAGGCAATCAGATAGCCGTGAAAGGCCCCGATCAACGTGCCTGTGATCAGTCCGACGATGACGGTGATGATCCAGATCGCCCAATGCTCAAGCCCCAGCAGTTGCGGTAGCAGCCACACTTGGGTGACGCCCATGATGATCGCACAAAAGCCCAGAACCGACCCGACCGACAGGTCAATATGGCGGGTCACGATCACCAGAACCATGCCGCAGGCCATGATCCCGATGGACGAGGTCTGAACGCTCAGGTTCCATAAGTTGCGCGGTGTCAGAAAAGCACCAAACCCATTGACGACAGCGCCGTAGACATGGAACCCGACCCAGATCAGCGCCAAGGCGCCCAACATCCCCAGCAAGCGGGTATCCAGTTCGGTGGCCTGAATGAAACGGGCAACGGGGCCTTTCTGAGCGGGCGCCGCAGGGCCGCCAGTATTCGAAGTATCTGTCATCACGAAATCCCGGATAGAGGGCGACCGTAGCCTCAAGACAGGTCTTGGACACGCACGCGCAGGTGATTGATGTGAGGAAATTTGTCGAAAGGCACCGGCGGCATCTGCCGCCGGTGCGGGGGCGTCAGCCCTTAGTTACAGCCTGCAACACCGGCTTCGGCACCGGCACAAACCTTGTCTTTGGCAATGTGGCCTGCATCGATCACAGCGCTGATGTTGGCTTGGGTCACAGGTGTCGGGTCGAGGAAGATGGCGTTCATCTCGACACCATTCTCACCACCGGACCATTTCACGGCACCGTCGATCTCGGCAAGCGACGCACCACCCGCAAGGGCAACGGCGATTTCAGCCGCTTTGCTGCCCAGATCCTGCGCGTTTTTCCAGACCGAAACGGTTTGTTCGCCACGGGCCACACGGTTCAGCGCGGCATGGTCGCCGTCCTGTCCACCAACCGGAACGGCCAGACCTTGGGCTTGCAGCGCGGCAATCGCGCCACCGGCCATGCCGTCGTTCTGGGCCAGAACCGCGTCAACTTCGTTGTTGGCGGCGGTCAGGATCTGTTCCATGTTTTTCTGAGCGTTGTCAGGCTTCCACCCATCGGTGAAAGCTTCACCCACAATCGTGATCTTGCCCGATGCAACGTCATCACCGATGACCTCCATCATGCCTTCGAGCAGGAAGCCCGCATTCGGGTCACCCTTGTCGCCCTTGATGATGGCAAAATTGCCTTCGGGCTGCTCGGCCGTCACAGATTGCGCGATGATCCGGCCCACGCCCTTGTTGTCAAAGGTCAGATAGAACGTGCGATCGTCTTCGATCAGACGGTCATAGCCGACAACAGGAATGCCTTCGTTCTCGGCCTGGTCGATGGCGGGGCCAATCGCGTCCTTGTCCATCGCGAGGATGATCAGCGCGTCGGCACCTTGGGCAATCAGGGCTTCGACATCTGTCAACTGCTTGGCCGCTGAGGCCTGCGCGTCGGACGAAATATATGTAGCTCCCAGCTCTTCGAGCTTGGCTTTGATCGCCGCTTCATCGGTTTTCCAGCGCTCTTCCTGAAAGTTGGACCAGCTGACGCCCACGGTGATATCCTGAGCCCAGGCTGCTGCGCCCATCAAAGACGCGGTCGCCGCTATGGCAACTGTTTTAACGAAATTCATAAGAGTCCTCCCAAAGACTACTGGCCGCGATTCTGATTGAATAATGTGCGGTACAACAGTCATACCTTATTAAATTCGAAAATCAAATTAAATTGGACAGTTTCTAAAAAAACGTTCATCATGAGTCTGGGAGCGTCGGTGCGAATGTACGGGCGGGAGGCGAAAAAGAGAGTAATATCATGTCCTTCGGTCATCAAAAGGTCGAAAGCAGACGGCTTTTGCTGCGCGAAATCGCACAACGGGGGCCCCTGCCCCGTATCGATCTGGCGGAACGCACAGGCATCAGCCGCGCCACGGTCACGGCCATCACCAGCGATCTGTTGCGCGGCGGTCTGATTGCCGAAGTACCGCGCGACACGCAGCCCGGCGAGCCCGCCAGAGGGCGGCCACGGGTCGACCTGAAAATCGCGGGGCAGGCCCATCTGGTGGCGGGGCTCAAAGTCTCGGATGCGTCGATCTCGCTGGTGTTGATGGATTTCCAGGGCACCCATCTGGCAGATCATGAACGCAGCATGCCCCAAGCCCGCCAATCCCCCGACGCGTTGGCCACCGAAATCGCGGCAGGCCTCACCCGACTGGCCGCGCAATGCGGGCGCAATCTTACCGACATTTCAGGCGTCGGCGTCGGAATTTCCGGGATCGTGGATGCAGATCACGGGCTGGTCTACTGGTCGCCATCTCTGGACCAGCGCAATGTGCCGCTGGGCAAGGTCTTGACGAACCTTCTCGGCATTCCCGCTTATGTGGACAACGACGCCAACCTGGTCGCCATGGCCGAACTGACCTTCGGGCTGGGCAAGGATCACTCGGATTTCATCGTGATCACCATTGAAAGCGGGGTGGGCATGGGCATGGTGCTGGGGGGACAGATCTATCGCGGCACCCGCGGTTGCGGAGCGGAATTTGGCCACACCAAGGTGCATCTGGACGGGGCGCTCTGCCGCTGTGGGCAACGGGGCTGCCTGGAGGCCTATGTGGCCGACTATGCCATTGTGCGCGAGGCCACGAGTGTGGGCGGGATCAGCGTGACCGCCTCGACCTCACAGGCTGTGACGGCGATCCTCGCAGCCGCCCGCAACGGCGACCCGACAGCCCGCACCGTGATTGACCGGGCAAGCCGCATGTTCGCGATGGGGCTGGCCAATCTGGTCAACATTTTTGATCCGGAACTGATCATTCTGGCGGGAGAGCAGATGCAGTTCGATCACCTCTATGCGGACGCGGTCATGGAACAGATGCGCAAATCCATCGTCGAGATCGACAAGCCGCCCCCCGAGGTCGTGATCCACAAATGGGACAACCTGATGTGGGCCCAAGGCGCTGCCGCCTATGCGCTGGAATTTGTTCAGGACACCGCCGTGGAGGCCCTTGAGGATGTATAGCGGAACCGGGTTTTTAAACAAATCCGACATAGTCAACTGTCGCGGATTTTGTAAAAAATCCGACGAAGGGCGAGGCCGCCGCGCTGCGCGCGGCGGGGCGCGCCTCGTCGCTGTCGTCGCCCTTCTGTCCCCCGTGGCGCACGCCGCCGGGGCAGCGGGGCCGCGCTTTGTCCCCATCGACGTGCCGCATCACGTCTATGATGGCGGGTGGGAACATTTCGTCGGCGGCGGCCTTGCCGTCCTTGATTGCAACGGCGACGGGCGGCCCGACATGGTGGCTGCGGGCGGCGCCAACCCGCCGATCCTGTTGCGCAACACCTCACCCGCGGCGGGGCCGCTCTCCTTCGAGGATGCAACGCCACAGGCCCTGGACCTGACCGGCACGACCGGCGCCTATCCGCTGGACGTCAACAATGACGGCGTGATGGATCTGGTGGTGCTGCGGGTCGGCCCGGACGTCCTGTTGCACGGCACCGGCGACTGCGGCTTTGCCCCCGCGCCCCTGCAAACCGGCGATCACTGGTCGACCGCCTTTTCGGCCACATGGGAAGCCGGTGAAGCACTGCCCACGCTGGCCTTCGGCCATTATGTGGACCGCGCCGACCCGGAAGGGCCGTTCGAGGCCTGTGACAGCAACACGCTCTGGCGGCCAAGCGATTCTGGCTACACGCCCTATCCGCTCGACCCCGGCCATTGCGCCTTGTCGATGCTGTTCACCGACTGGGCCCGCACCGGCACCGCCGATCTGCGCATCTCCAACGACAGGCACTACTACGTGCGGGACGGGCAGGAACAGCTTTGGGCCATGAGCACGCCGCCGGCGCTCTACACCGAGGCCGATGGCTGGCAGCGCCATATGCTCTGGGGCATGGGGATCGCGGCACGGGATCTGGACCGGGATGGCAAGGACGAGGTCTATCTCAGTTCCATGGGCGATCAGCGGCTGATGGAACAGGTGGGCGACGGGCCGACATTCCGGGATGTGCCCTTTGCCCGCGGCACGACAGCGCAGCGGCCGTATATCGGCGATGACGGGCGGCCCTCAACCGGCTGGCACATCGCCTTCGGAGACGTGCAGAACGACGGGCGCGACGATGCCTTCATCGCCAAGGGCAACGTCCAGCAAATGCCCGGCAACGCCATGGAAGATCCCAACAACCTGCTGATCGGGCAAGCCGATGGCAGCTTTGTCGAACAGGGCGACGTGGCGGGGGTCGCCTCGCTCCATCGCAGCCGGGGGGCCGCTTTGGTGGACCTGAACAACGATGGCCTGCTGGACCTCGTCGTGGTCAATCGGCGGGCGCCACTGCAAGTCTGGCAAAACAGGACATCCGATGGCGGCACCTGGCTGAGTGTGGATCTGCGCCAGACCGGCACGAACACGCAAGCCGTCGGCGCCTGGATCGAAGTAGATGATGGCAACGCGGTGCAATCGCGAGAAATCACCGTGGGCGGTGGACATGCAGGCGGCGTGGCAGGCCCGCAGCATTTCGGACTGGGAACGGCAGACAGCGTCCGGGTGCGGATCAGATGGCCCCATGGCGTCTGGAGCCCATGGCAGGATGCCGCCACAAATCAGACGCTGCGGATCACGCGGCCCTGACCGGTAAGGCTCTGCCGCGCATGCGGCGGGACGCATCTGGCGCCCGCGCGGCCTTGAGGCCACCGCCCCGGCCCGCTATGACCCGGCAGGAACGCAGAAGGATGCCGCCATGCCTCAGTTTCTTGATTTTGATGCCCCGGATTTTGAGAGCCGCTTTGATGCGTTGCTGACGGCGAAGCGCGAAGACAGCCCGGACGTCGACGCCATCGTGGCCGACATCATCGCCGATGTGCGCAACCGGGGCGACGCCGCCGTGATCGACCTCACCGAAAAGTTCGACCGGATTGCCCTGACGCCCAAGACCTTGCGGATCACGTCAGCGGAAGTCGACGCCGCCATCGCGCAGGTGTCGTCCGAAGACCGCAACGCACTGGAGCTTGCTGCCGACCGCATCGCCGCCTATCACGCGCGACAAATGCCTCGGGACGCGGAGTGGACGGATGAGGTCGGAGCCACGCTGGGCTGGCGCTGGACGCCCGTTTCGGCCGCCGGGCTTTATGTCCCGGGTGGACTGGCAAGCTATCCTTCGTCGGTGCTGATGAACGCAGTTCCGGCCAAGGTGGCCGGTGTCGGGCGGCTGGCGATCACCGTGCCAACCCCGGACGGGGTGCTGAACCCGCTGGTGCTGCTTGCGGCCAAGATTGCAGGTGTCGACGAAATCTACCGCATCGGCGGGGCGCAGGCCGTGGCCGCACTGGCCTATGGCACCGAAACGATCGCCCCCGTCGACAAGATTACCGGGCCGGGCAATGCCTTTGTCGCTGCCGCCAAGCGCCGCGTCTTTGGCAAGGTCGGCATTGACATGATCGCGGGCCCCTCCGAAATTCTGGTGATCGCGGACGGCGACAACGATCCCGACTGGATCGCGCTTGATCTGCTCAGCCAGGCCGAGCATGACGAAAGCGCGCAATCGCTGCTGATCACGACGGATGCAGGGTTCGGGCAAGCGGTGGCGACCGCCGTCGAGGCCCGGCTCGAAACCCTGCAACGGCGCGCCATCGCGGGGCCAAGCTGGCGCGACTACGGCGCGATCATCACCGTGCCCGATCTGGATGTGGCCGCGGCCTTGTCGGACCGGATCGCACCGGAACACCTTGAACTGTGTGTTTCCGATCCCAAGGGCTTGTCGGAAAAAATCACCCATGCCGGCGCGATCTTTCTGGGGCAATGGACCCCCGAAGCCATCGGCGACTATATCGGCGGGCCAAACCACGTGCTGCCCACCGCGCGTTCCGCGCGTTTTTCGTCGGGCCTGTCGGTGATGGATTTCGTGAAACGGACGACGCTGGCACAAATGACACCGCAGGCCTTGCGCGCCATCGGGCCCGGAGCGGAGCGTTTGGCCGCGTCCGAAAGCCTGGAGGCGCACGGGCTGTCCGTCACGGCGCGGCTGCGCAAGCTGAACGGCTAACCGGGGGCTCTGCCCCCGTCGCTATCGCGACTCCCCCGGGATTTTTGGGAACAGAGAAGCAGAGCCACTGCAGGTAAAAGCAGTGTTTCCCGGTGTTCGTGCCATTGCGTTCCCCGGCGGGCTGCGCGACTATCCGGCAATCGCATAATTCATCTGTATCTGGCCCCATGACCCGAATTACCAAAATCACTCTGGACGACGCCAACCTCCCCCCGCCGACCCCCGAGATCGATCAGGAACGCAAGGTCGCGGTGTTTGACCTGCTGGAAGACAATGTTTTTGTCTTGCCCGCCCGCGACGACCGCCCTGTTCCGTCGGGCCCCTATCACGTGGGCCTGTCGATCCGTGAAAAGCGACTGGTCTTTGATGTGTTTACCGAAGACGAGGAACCTGCGGCAGAGTTTCACCTGTCGCTTGGTCCCTTTCGACAGGTCGTCAAAGACTATTTTCAGATTTGCGAGAGCTACTTCGACGCGGTCAAAAAGCTGCCACCCAGCCAGATCGAAACCATCGACATGGCCCGCCGCGGCATCCACAATGAAGGCAGCCGGGTGCTTCAGGAGCGGCTGGAAGGCAAGGTCGACATCGACATCGATACCGCCCGCCGCCTGTTTACGTTGATTTGCGTTCTGCATTTTGGCGGATAGATGACCCAGCCCCTGCCCCAGTCCGTGCTGTTTTGCTGCGACCACAACGCGGTGCGCTCGCCAATGGCCGAGGGGATGATGAAGAAGTTCTACGGCACCGGCACCTATGTGCAATCGGTGGGCGTGACCAACGACATGGAAATCGACGGCTTTTCCATCGCGGTCTGCGCCGAACTTGGCGTTGAACTCAGCCGCCACAGGTCGCGCAGCTTTGACGAGATGGAGCAATGGGGCGAAGACCTGAGCTCTTTCGATCTGGTCGTCGCCCTGTCCCCCGCCAGCCAGCGGCGGGCGCTGGAACTGACGCGCTACTATCACCTGGACGTGGAATACTGGCCGATCCTCGACCCAACGGGGCTGGGCGAAACGCGGGACGCCAAGCTGGAAAGCTATCGGGCCACGCGCGACCAGATCATCACCCGCCTGACTGAACGCTGGGGCGATCCAAGAGAGGAGCCGTAATGGACATCATTCAACGCTATTTCGAGGCCTTCAACGCAGGCGACCCGGACGCAATGCTGGACTGCCTGACCGATGACATCGCGCACCACGTGAACGAAGGTACGGTCAGAACCGGCAAGGCGGCCTTTGCAAAATTCTGCGCCCACATGAGCCGCTGCTACGCCGAAGAGTTGACCGAAATGGTGATCTTTGCCAACGCGGACGGTACGCGCGGTGCTGCGGAATACACCGTCAACGGCACGTACCTCGCCACGGATGAAGGATTGCCCGAGGCGCGGGGCCAGACCTATTGCCTGCCTGCCGGGTCATTTTTCACGCTGAAAAACGGGCGGATCGCTCGGGTCACGACCTATTACAATCTTGCCGACTGGTTGCGGCAAGTGGCGTGATCCGGCTCGAGACCCTCACGGGCGATGCCATCGGCGATGCCCTCGAAGACGTCGCCCGGCTGCGGATCGCCGTGTTTCGGGATTGGCCGTATCTCTATGACGGGGATCTCGCATACGAACGGCGGTATTTGCAAAACTATCAGGTCAACGCAGGGGCCATCGTCATCGGCGTCTATGATGGCGACTGGCTGGTGGGGGCCTCGACCGGAGCGCCGCTGGCAGATCATGCGGACGATTTTCAGGACGCCTTGACCGGCTCGGGGCTCGACGTCAGCACAACTTTTTATTGCGGGGAAAGCGTGCTCTTGCCGCGCTACCGGGGGCAGGGCATCGGCGGCCAGTTCTTTGATCGACGCGAAGCGCAGGCGCGCACCCTGGGCCACACACATATCTGTTTCTGCGCCGTAGTGCGCCCGCCGGATCACCCTCTGCACCCGACAAGGTACCGATCCCTCGAACGGTTCTGGGAGAAACGCGGCTATGCCCGCCTGCCCGGTGCCGTGGCCCATTTCAGCTGGAAAGACGTGGACCAGCCCGCCGAGACCAAAAAACCGTTACAATTCTGGATGCGACAGCTCTGAGAGCGGCCCGTTCAGGTGCACAGCTGTGCCGCGCGATTGCTATAGGCTCTCCATTTGCCCCAGAACCGTTCGTCGCGGCTTTTGTCGGACTGGCGCACTTCCTGGGCCTCGTGCGGATCACTGAAAAAACCCGCGCCGCGGCGCTGTTCTTCAGGGCTGAGCGTGGTGTTGGCCACCGCCTGCACGCAGCCACAGCGCTCCCGGCTGGCCGCTCTGCGACCACTGCTCTGGCAGGCGGAATAGATCGGGCCGGTGGCAAACAGCGTGCCGGATCCGCCGGAGCGGCCCGGATTGGAGGTGCTGCCCCCACCACAGCCGGACAGGATCAGCAAAACGGCAAAACAGGCAAGGATGCGTGTCATTTTCGGGCCTCTGGGATCGCGCGGCGCGTTTGGTGGCCGCTTATGGTCTGCTCAATTGGTTCAACTATGCCGGAATGCGCGGACGAGCGCAATTCACGAAGGCGGGGTTTGGCGCACGGGTTTGACCGTGCGGATGGCAGAGGTTAGGACTGCGTCAGACAAACTCCAGAGGTCCCATGCCCCGCACCCGCCTGATCCTGCTCGCCGTCATCGCCGCCACGAGCCTCGCCGCCTGCGAAACCGCCAAAGGCGTGGGCCGCGACATCACCCGAACCGCCGAAGCCGTGGATAACGCTTTTTAGCCAGCGCACTGCCAAAGGCGATGCGCGAGAGTGTTCAGCCTTCCGCCAAAGGCGAAGCGCGTAAGTCCGCCCAGGGTCTCAAGCGCGGAGTCAAGGCCGCAGGCCGCCGCGCCATCGCCAGGCCGCCCCCCGGACTGGCGATTGTCTGATGCTTGGGCAAAGCTCTGATCGAAGATGTACTTGGCTGCCATAAAGCACTGCCGCACACAGGTTTGACGCCACCCCGCGGCCTGTCGACGGCGCGTCTTGCCGTCTAAGTGCAGCCTGACAAGCTATCCACCCAATAAGTCCTGCGCCAATTTCCAAGCTGACTTTGCAACGGACTGGACGCCTTCGTTGGTGCTCATATATGTCGCTGCGCCACTTCTGATGGCCCACTTTGTGCCGGTTTCGCCGACAGTCTCCGCCGCCTTGCTCAGAATAGTGTCCAGTTTGCCACCGCAATATATCGCTATGACCTTTGAAATCTCCCACAGTCTGGTTGCCAATTGCTTCAACCTGCTAGGGTCTGGATCGTCTTTCTCAATTTCCTGTTCAAGTTCATCCAGTATCGGCCACACAAACTCGATTTCATTTTGCGCGCCAGCCATAGGCTCGTTCAATGGTGGGCCCTGATTGTGGCCTGTTGTTGGGCTGGCTTGGCTGACCTGCAAATCAGACAACTCTGCTTTCAGGTCAGCTATGTCATGCTGCAGAATGATCTTGGATTCGATGATCGAAATGCGCGCCGCAACCGCACTCAAACCCGCGTCCCAAACCGCATCCGGGATTTTTGCAACTTCGATGGCAAGGTCCCAGTCGGTGAAGGTGCCCTCCCACATCTCCCCGTACCAGCGCCGCCAGAACGCCCAATCCGCGTGGCTGTCCAAATAGGTCAAAAAGCGCGCATGGTTTTCGGCGATGGCATTCGGTGCCGTAAGGCTTATCCCCTTTGATCCGGCAGCACAGGATGTAGTGCTATACGGCTTGCCTATCGGCCATGTTCCTGTATTGTTCCGGCCATGCCAGCCAGATGGAAAAACGACAGACCGATGTCCCGCCAGGCGTTTGACGCCCGCTTTTGCGATGAGGAAGCGTG
>NZ_JAIMIA010000140.1 GCF_019966495.1 Tateyamaria pelophila
CTGACCAAGCATCGTTGGAAACCGAAGTCACTGCCTGGTTCCAAAACCGAAACAACGCACAGACAATAACCAAATGGCACTTCACTACTGAGGATGCCAGAACAAAGCTCATGCACCTATACCCGCAAATTGACTGAATCATGGGACTAGTGTTCTGAGTCTGACGCTTCCTACCTGTTTCCACGAATTTCATCCAGCGCGTTGAGTGCGCGGTGCTCCCGAGCGAGGATGTCCTCGGCGGTCTTGGTCCATTTGAAGGGCTTGGGCCTTTCATTGTGCAGGGCCAAGTAATCGTAGATCGCGGCCTCCAGATCGTCGACGCTGGAATAGCTGCCGCGTCGGATGCGTCTTGACGTGATTTCGGCGAAGAAGCGTTCGACGAGGTTCAGCCACGATGCGCTGGTGGGCGTGAAATGCAGCTTGAAGCGCGGGTGCTTGTCCAGCCAGGCCCGCACCTCTGGCGTCTTGTGCGTTGCGTAGTTGTCCAGCACCAGATGGACCTCGCGCCGCGCGGGCACGGCCTTGTCGATCTGTCGCAGAAATTTCAGGAACTCTTTCGCCCTGTGGCGGGGCATGCAATCGCCGATGACCGTGCCCGATTTCACATCTAGCGCGGCAAAGAGCGTGGTTGTGCCGTGGCGCTTGTAGTCATGGGTCATGGTCGCGGCGCGCCCCTTTTTCAGCGGCAACCCGGGCTGGGTGCGATCCAGCGCCTGGATTTGGGACTTCTCATCCACGCACAGCACGACGGCGCGATCCGGCGGGTCGAGGTAAAGTCCGACGATCTCGGTGACCTTTTCCTCGAACATAGATTGTTCGAACTTCCTGCCGTTTGATTAGCCCATCTGGAACAGATTGAAGTTGCCGCTGAGGTTTCCGCCATAGCAATAAAATGGTTTCTTTTTAAGGCACGCCATGGAAAATGCAGGCATGCCGGGCGTCATGGCGCATTGCACTTCGACCTCGCGCGCCTCCACCCCCTGAAATGCAACCGTAAAGGCCCGTGAGACCATGATCCGAACTCCCCTGTCAGAAGTTAATGGCTAAACGGGCGTGGTTTACGATGGGTTAACGTATCACGGGATGCTGAGAGTTTAACCATCCTTGGATCACCGAATTTCAGACCGGCCATGCTTTGGTCGGCAGGTTCATCGGGTAAGGATCTGGATCATATTTGATTTTCTGCCCTGCGTCGCGCCAGCTTTGAAAGACCGGATCGCGCAGGGTTTGCAGGCAATAGGCTCGGGCCGCGTCGCTGACAGGCAGATCGTAGCCGATGATGCGGGCACAGACCGGCGCAAAGAACACATCGGCCAGTGAATACCGTCCGAACAACCATTCGCCTTCGGATTTCAAGGTGGCGGCGTGCGCCCAGAGAGCCTCGACCCGGGCGAGGTCGGACCGAACGGCTTTTGACGGGGAAAAACCGACATGGACATGCTGCAATTGCATCGGGCAGTCGCCACGCAATGCGCTGAATACGCCGACCATTTCGGCGCAAAGCCATCGCGCAGTCGCCCGCGCCGCTGACCCGGCAGGCCACATGCCTGCGTCAGGGTTTTCTTCGGCCAGTGTTTCCGCCATCGCCAGCGTTTCGCCAATCACGGTCCCATCGGTGCGTTTCATCGCGGGCACAAGCCGGGCCGGTGCCAATGGCGCCATGTCCTGCGTCATCGTGCCGGCGTAGAGCCCGATCATGTGGGTCCGGTGCGGCAGGTTGAATTTCTCCATCATCAACCAGCCCCGCAAGGACCAGCTGGAGAAGGTGCGATCGCCGATATAAAGGTCATACGTCATGGGACACAGATTAACCTTAGTCGTGGCGCTGTGACCAACGTTGATTTGTGCACGGGCCAATCAAGGCGCGTGATTGATCGTCACGGCCCTGCCCTGCGACGGTTCTAGCGTCGTGACAGACAGCGGGTCGATCGTGTGGCCCAGAACGTCATAGGCCGTCAGACCCAGAACCGCCTGCACCTGCGTCAGGATCACGCCAAAATGTGCGACCGCAATGATATGGGCATTGGGATGTGCCGCCTCGATCCGCCGGACGGCCATGGCAACGCGGGCCGCCGACTGATTCCAGCTTTCGCCGCCGGGCGGTTTGTGATCCCCCGGGGTTTCCCAATAGGCCCGGCTGAGGTCGGGATGCCAATCGGCGACGGTCTTGAAATGCACACCATCCCATGTGCCAAAGTGGAACTCGCGCAGAGCCGGATCGTGGCGCAGCCGTCGTCGTCCCCCTTGCAGTGCGTGCGCCGTCGTGACAGCGCGGGTCAAGTCAGAGGAAATCACCAACGCGTCCTCGGGCAGGTGCGCGCGCAGCCTGTCGATGGCGTCCGTGTCTGACAGATCGGCGGGCACATCGCGCCACCCGGTAAATGTTTTTTGATGCGTCGGCCCGTGCCGAACCCAATGCCAGGTGGTCATGGATGTGCCCCTTTAAGAACATGGCTCAGCCCTGCAACGACATGGATCACACAATCCGCCTGCGCGGCCAGTGCAATGTTGAGCCGCCCTTGCGCCTCCCGGAATTGCCGGGCCAACGCGTTTTCCGGCACGATCCCCTGACCCACTTCATTGGAGACAACGACAACCGGCGCTGCACAAGCCGCAAGAGCCTGTAACAGGCGGACTTGTGCCTCGGGCACATCACCGCCGTCCAGCATCACATTGGTCAGCCACATGGTAGCGCAATCCAGCAAGACAGCTTGATCCCTGGTGCACGATTGCAGCACAACGCCTACGTCTTTTGGCGCGTCATGGGTCGTCCAGCTGGCATCACGGCGGCTGAGATGCATATTTATCTTCGCCTGCATTTCATCGTCGAAAACGCGTGACGTCGCGATGTACAAAGGCTTTAACCCACTGTTAACAGTTAAGTTTTCAGACACGACCGACTTACCCGAAGCAGCCCCTCCCAAAACGAACGTCAATGACGGCAACACTTTTTTCATCTTTCCAGTGAACCAAAACGATAGTTCGTCCGTAGGCATTATAAGTGCGAGAAACAAGACCAGCCGTCCAGGGGGATGATCGTATGGCTTTGGATAACGTCAGAGAGATGTCATTGTCGCGTACAGCGATGAAAGCAGAATTGTTGGACGCGGAAACGGAATTACGCCTGGCCTACGCATGGCGGGACGAGCGTGACGAAGCCGCGCTCCACCGTTTGATCACCGCATACATGCGTCTGGCCATTTCCATGGCTTCGAAGTTCAAGCGTTATGGTGCGCCCATGAACGACTTGATCCAGGAAGCGGGTTTGGGCCTCATGAAAGCGGCTGACAAATTCGATCCTGATCGCGGGGTCCGGTTTTCGACATATGCGGTCTGGTGGATCAAAGCGTCCATTCAGGATTACGTGATGCGCAACTGGTCGATGGTGCGCACCGGGTCTACGTCATCGCAGAAATCACTGTTTTTCAACCTGCGCCGTGTTCAAGCCCGTTTGGAGCGTGAAAGCCAAGCGGCTGGGCAAACGCTGGACAAGCACCAGCTTCGTCAAATGATTTCGACCGAAATCGGCGTGCCCTTGCATGACGTGGAAATGATGGAAGGGCGTTTGTCGGGTTCGGATTACTCCTTGAATGCGACACAGTCTGCCGAAGATGAAGGGCGCGAGTGGATCGACGCCCTGGAAGACGACAGCGCGCAGGCGGCTGAAACGGTTGAGCACTCTCACGACACGGCACAACTGCGGGCGTGGTTGCTCTCGGCGATGAACGCCCTGAATGAGCGCGAGCGGTTCATCGTGCGTGAACGCAAATTGCGGGACCAGCCGCGGACATTGGAAAGCTTGGGGCAGGAACTGAGCCTGTCCAAGGAACGGGTGCGCCAACTTGAGGCTGCTGCCTTTACCAAAATGCGGAAATCTCTGGAAAGCCAGAGCCGTGAGGTTCATCATTTCCTCGTATGAGGTATCTGTTAAGCTTCGCGTTTGTCTTGATTGGCCTGCCCGTGTCGGCGGGCCAATTTGATGCAGACGTTCTGATATTGGGTGAATTTCACGACAACCCGCATCATCACATGCGTCAGGCTGAAATAGTGGCAGCGACTCAACCCAAAGCGTTGGTGTTTGAAATGCTGACCGAAGCACAGGCGGAGGCGCATGTGCCGGGCGCGGATGCCGCAACACTTGAAATGGCATTCGAATGGGCCGACAGCGGATGGCCTGACTTTGCCATGTACTTCCCGATTTTTGCCGCCGCCCCTGAGGCACAAGTCTTTGGTGCGGCGGTTCCGCGCACAGCGGCGCGCGCCGCGATGACCAACGGTGTCGTGGCGGCTTTCGGCGATCGTGCACAAACGTTCGGACTGGATACGCCGCTGGACGCTGACGAACAGAATGCTCGGGAAGCCCTGCAGATGTCTGCCCATTGCGACGCCTTGCCGCCCGAAATGTTGCCCGCGATGGTCGATATTCAGCGTCTTCGGGATGCGGAACTGGCCCGCGTTGCCTTGCGCGCCCTTGAGGTCACCGGCGGACCTGTTGTGGTGATTACCGGCAATGGCCATGCCCGCCTGGATTGGGGTATGCCCGTCTATCTGAGCCATGCGGCCCCTCAGGTCTCGATCACGACTTTGGGTCAGGGCGAAGACGGCGCGGCCTTGCAAGGCTTGTTTGACATCACCGAAACGGCACCTGGCGTGGATCGACCTGACCCGTGTTTGGCGTTCCAATAAATTGCCGGTACTGCCGTCTGACCGCGCGCCCGCGGCATCTGTCGCCGTGGGCTGGCCCTTGTCGCTCCATGGCTCTATGGTCGGCCTGACACCATGACCGGAGCGAAGATCATGCTGACGGACAAGCGCATTCTGCTGATCCTGACGGGGGGCATCGCCGCCTATAAGGGTCTGGATCTGATCCGCCGCCTGCGCGAACGCGGCGCCCATGTGACCCCCGTTCTGACCCGCGCAGCGGAGCAGTTCGTGACACCTTTGTCCGTGGCCGCCCTCGCCGGGCACAAAGTGTATCGGGACCTCTTTGATCTGACCGATGAGGCCGAGATGGGTCACATACAGCTCAGCCGTTCCGCCGATCTTGTTCTGGTCGCTCCCGCGACCGCAGATATCATGGCCAAGATGGTTCAGGGCCGGGCGGATGATCTGCCTTCGACCCTTCTGCTCGCCACGGACACGCCTGTGATGATTGCACCGGCGATGAATGTGCGCATGTGGGATCATCCCGCGACCCGTCGTAATCTGGCGCAATTGCGCGCCGATGGCGTGACCGTGGTTGGCCCCAACAAGGGCGACATGGCGTGCGGCGAATTTGGTCCGGGCCGAATGTCGGAGCCTTTGGAGATTGTCGATGCGGTCGCCGCGCATTTTGGCCCACGGCCTTTGACGGGCAAACGGGTGCTGGTGACGTCGGGGCCGACGCATGAACCGATTGATCCCGTGCGCTACATCGCCAATCGCTCATCCGGGGCGCAAGGTACGGCACTGGGCCGGGCCCTAGTCGGACTGGGCGCGGAGGTGATCTTTGTCACCGGGCCTGCGGATGTTGCCCCACCTGATGGCGTACAGGTTGTGCCAGTCCAAACGGCACAGCAAATGCGGGACGCCGTCGTTGCCGCCTTGCCGGTGGACGCGGCGATTTTTGCGGCGGCTGTTGCGGATTGGCGCGTGGCCAGTGCCAGCACCCAAAAGCTGAAAAAATCCAAGGATGGACTGCCGGTGCTGGAATTCGCCGAAAATCCTGACATTCTGGCCCATGTAGCGCAGATGTCCGAGGGGCGGCCCCGCCTGGTGGTAGGGTTTGCGGCCGAAACCCACGATGTGCAGGTGCATGCCACGGCCAAACGGCTGCGCAAGGGCTGCGACTGGATCATGGCAAATGATGTATCGCCCGAGACTGGCATCATGGGTGGATCAGAAAACGCCGTCACTTTGATTTCGGATGAAGGGGCGGAGACGTGGCCGCGCATGTCGAAAACGGATGTGGCGCGGCAATTGGCGGAACGGGTGGCGGCGGCCTTGGCCTGAGCGATCATGGTGAAATGGCGCGCGGGGTGGCCCGTTGCTCTATGAGTTTATTTGGCAAGATGAAGACAGGATCAGTTGTGCTTGAAATCATGCGCGTGGCGGGGGCGGATCCCGACGTTGCTTTGCCGTCTTACGAGACAGGTGGCGCGGCAGGGGCCGATATTCGGGCAAATTTTTTGGACAGGCAAAGCGTTATGCTGGCCCCGGGTGCGCGGATGTTGGTGCCGACAGGCCTCGCCATGGCGATCCCGTCGGGCTTTGAGGTACAGGTGCGGCCCCGGTCCGGATTGGCCTTGAAACACGGGCTTACCTTGGTCAACAGCCCCGGCACCATCGACAGCGACTATCGCGGCGCGGTGGGCGTGATTGTGCTGAACACTTCGGACACGCCGTTTGAAGTGACCCATGGGATGCGCATTGCCCAGCTTGTTCTGGCCCCGGTCGTGCAGGCGGCGTTTCGGGAGGTCGATGACCTGGATCAAACGGACCGGGGTGCGGGCGGGTTCGGCTCCACCGGAGCGGTCTGATGCTTTTGGTGTTCGCGCTGGCGGCGGCGCTTTGGGGCGTGGGTGCCATGATGAAGACGCCGCGCCGCGACCGATGGATCATGATCGGCCTGCTGTATTGTGCCGTACTTGCCCTGCATGTGGCTTTGCCTGACGGCGATCCGCTCCGCATGGCCACCGGAGAGAGTCCCGCATTCTGGCTGATCTTTGGTGGCTTTGCCGCCATTGCCGTTGCCTATCGCCTTGTGTTGCGCCGGTTGCGCGGCCGGGTCATGGCGCAGGAAGAGCAAATCGAGCGCCCCCCGCAGGGTCCCTTCACCGACACGGAATTGAACCGATACGCCCGACACATCGTGTTGCGAGAGATCGGCGGCCACGGCCAGAAGGCGCTGAAGGACGCCCGCGTTCTGGTGGTTGGTGCAGGCGGCCTGGGCGCGCCTGTGTTGCAATACCTGGCGGCGGCAGGTGTCGGCACCCTTGGCGTTATCGACGATGACACGGTTGAGAATGCCAATCTGCAACGGCAGGTCATTCACCGCGATCAGGATATCGGCATGCCGAAAGTGTTTTCCGCCAAGGCCGCCATGGAGGCGCAGAACCCCTATGTCACAGTGCGCCCCTATGACCGCCGGTTGACTGCGGAGATCGCTGACGATCTGCTTGTTGACTATGATCTGGTGATTGATGGCACGGACAATTTTGATACCCGCTATGTGGTCAATGCGGCCGCCGTGGCGCGTGGTATTCCGTTGATTTCCGGGGCTCTGGCCCAATGGGAAGGGCAGTTGAGCGTATTTGATCCGGCCCGGGATGCGCCCTGCTATCGGTGTATTTTCCCACAGGCCCCGGCGCCTGAGCTGGCCCCCAATTGCGCCGAAGCCGGGGTGATTGGCCCGCTGCCCGGTATCATCGGGTCGATGATGGCGGTTGAGGCAATCAAGATCATCACAGGAGCCGGCACGCCGTTGCGCGGCGAGATGGTCATTCACGACGCGCTGTATGGTGAAAGCCGCAAGATCGGCCTTGCCCGGCGCGCAGATTGCGAAACATGCGGCCATATCCCCATGGCGACCGGGTGAAACCCGCCCTACATAGCTTTCAAAGGAGATTACCACATGACCAACGTGCTTTTGCAGGACTGGGACACGCCGTTTCAAATCGCCCCCTTCGATGCCATTTCCGACACGGATTTCGCGCCGGCCCTGGACACGGCGCTTGCCCTTCATCAAGACGAGATTGACGCCATTGCGGGCAATGCCGCTCCTGCCGATTTCGCCAATACAATCGAGGCGTTAGAGGCGGCAGGCCATGCGCTCGATAAGGTTCTAGGTGCGTTTTTCACCATGGCCGGAGCGGACAGCAACCCGGTGCGCGAAGCCCTGCAACGTGAATTTTCTCCCAAGCTGGCCGCACATTTTGCCGAGATTTCCGGAAACACCGCCCTATATCAACGCGTAGCGGATGTATGGGCGCAGCGTGACGACCTTGACCTGAGCGAAGAGCAGGCGCGGGTTCTGATGCTGACCCATCGTGGGTTTGTCCGCTCTGGTGCCGCCCTCAAGGGGGCGGATGAGGACCGGATGAAGGTGATCAAGGGGCGGCTGGCCGAGCTGGGCACGCAGTTTACCCAGAACCTTCTGACCGATGAGCGCACCTGGTTCATGGCGCTGGCCGAAGAGGATCTGGCGGGCCTCCCGCCCTTTGTCATCGATGCCGCCCGTGCGGCTGGCGTGGAAAAGGACGCAGGCGGCCCGGTTGTCACGCTGTCGCGGTCGCTGATCGTGCCGTTCCTGCAATTCTCCACCCGGCGCGATTTGCGCGAGAAAGCCTACAACGCATGGGCCGCACGTGGAGCCAATGGCGGCGAGACGGACAACCGTGCAATTGCAGCAGAAATCCTCAAGTTGCGGTCCGAGCGGGCAAAGTTGCTGGGGTATGACAGCTTTGCCGACTACAAGCTGGAAACCGAGATGGCCAAGACACCAGACGCCGTGCGCGACCTGCTGATGGCCGTTTGGGAGCCCGCCAAGGCCCGCGCCGAAGCAGATGGCGCCGTACTCGAAGAGATGATGCTGGCCGACGGTGTCAACGGCCCGCTGGAGCCTTGGGATTGGCGGTTTTATGCGGAGCGCCGCCGCAAGGACCTGCATGATCTGGATGAGGCGGAGTTGAAACCGTATTTTCAGCTCGACCGGATGATCGAGGCGTCGTTTGCCTGTGCCACGCGCCTCTTCGGGCTGGAGTTCAAACCACTCGACGTGCCGCTTTACCATCCCGATTGCCGGGCGTGGGACGTGACTCGCGATGGCAAACATGTGGCGGTCTTCATTGGCGACTACTTCGCGCGCGGCTCAAAGCGCTCCGGCGCGTGGTGTTCGGCGATGCGGGCGCAGGCCAAGTTTCCTGCGCCGCAAACGCCCGTCGTCATCAACGTTTGCAACTTTGCCAAGGGCGACCCTGCGTTGCTCAGCTATGACGATGCGCGGACGCTGTTTCACGAGTTCGGCCATGCGCTGCACCAGATGCTGTCGGATGTAACCTATGAAAGCGTGTCCGGCACATCCGTGGCCCGCGATTTCGTGGAATTGCCCAGCCAGCTGTACGAACACTGGCTCGACGTGCCGGAAGTACTGCGCGAATACGCGACGCACGCTGAAACCGGTGCGGCAATGCCGCCGGAGTTGTTGGATAACGTGCTGGCAGCCGCGACTTACGATATGGGTTTTCAGACAGTGGAATATGTCGCCTCGGCGCTGGTCGATCTGGCCTTCCACGAAGGGCACGCACCCCAAGATCCGATGGCCAGACAGGCCGAGGTACTGGAAGGCATGGGCATGCCCCGCGCCATCGGCATGCGCCACGCGACGCCGCATTTTGCACATGTCTTTGCGGGGGACGGATACTCATCCGGCTATTACAGCTATATGTGGTCCGAGGTGATGGATGCCGACGCCTTTGCGGCATTCGAAGAAGCCGGCGGCGCGTTTGATGCCGAAAAGGCCCGCGCGTTGGAGCAAAATATCCTGAGTACGGGCGGCAGCGCCGATGCTGCGGATTTGTATGTCGCCTTTCGGGGCCGTTTGCCGGGGGTTGAGGCATTGCTCAAGGGACGTGGCCTCGCGGCGTAAAACGGCGTTCAAGCGACAAGAGGCACGTTCTTGTTTCCCATTTCAGCGGAATGGGGAATGGGCCATTTTGAAGGCAATTGCCTTCGGTCCACGCCATGCCACTGACCCTGCCGTTTTTTGCAATGGCGCGGTCGTCTGGCTGTATGAGTGCGATTTATGGATGTGGGGAACCTGATGTCGAAACCGCTTGAAGGGCGGTTTTGCTGTAACCAGCTGGCGCACTTGGTGCGGAAGTGATCAAGGTTGAGGCGGTTGAGCGCGGCGACCTCACGCGTCAGTTGGGCGCTGATCCTGCGCTGAGCGAGGCCAATATGGGCGTATCTTTTCTCGCACAGAATACAGACAAAAAATCGGTCACCGGCAATCTGAAGGTGCCGCAAGGCAGAACTCTGTTTCTGAAACTACTCTGCACCGCCTACGTTTTTGTCGGGTATTTTCGACCCGGCGTGATGAAACGGTAGGGTTTGGATGATGAAACGCTCAAAGCCGAACACCCGCGATTGATCGTATCCGTCTGGTGTCGGCGCGGTTTCAGGCCTTTTCCGGCTGCCAGTTCCACGGCATGAGTTCGTCGATGCGATTG
>NZ_JAIMIA010000141.1 GCF_019966495.1 Tateyamaria pelophila
CCCCACTTCAGAATCCATCTCGCCCTCACAGGCAAGAGTGACCGTTCACGCCTTCAGTTCCAAACGCGATTCCCCTGACACCGCTCACCGATATATTCGCCTGCCCCGAAACCGCAGTCTGATTCCGGCCCGTCGCCTGCAATTTGCCGTTCTCATATTGCGCGTTTTGCAACGAGTTGGCCTCGAGGCGACCAATCAGGAACGGCCCCGGCGGATTGGCTGCAATGCTGCGTGACAGATGATCCCGGGCAATGGCAAGCTGCCCATCCTGGCCGCGCGCCTGCCCCTCAAAGGCAAGCCGCGCCCACGCGCGCAGGAGGGTTTCGTTCTGCAACAATTCCGGTCTGGCGCGCACCACCTCTATCGTCAGTTTCATCTGCACCTGCTTGGGATCCCAGATGACTTGCCCCAGCTCGGCAGGCTGCAGCGGTGTCAGTGGCACGGACAACGCTTGCGGGGCTTCGGGACGGGTCTGCACCGCGACGGCAACCGGTTTGTCCGCCTCGACCACCGTCAGTCTGGAAATCCGTGCGCGTGTGGCTGTGGAAATACATTCGCTGCTGTCGACACAGTTTTGACGAAAATCGATCCACGAGGCCTGTTCCTCTTTCAGCCCTGCTTGCGCGCGCTCGTCCAGCGTCGCCAGTCGCGTGCGGTAGACATCATTCATTTCCGCCTCAAGCGTGCGCAGTTCGGGCGCAGAGCAGATGGCCTGCGCCGTCAAGCCGTCGGGCGAGTTGCAAAAATCTGCCGCCAGTTCAGGCTCTGAGGCAGGCTCATCCTCGCGGTCACACCATGTCGTCAACTGGTCCAAAGCAGGTCCGAGGCCTTCCAACGGAATTGAAACCATTTGGTCGTCGTCGAGGCGCAGGGTGATCTCCGTGGACTGGCGCATCGCGCCCAAAAACGGCAAATTTCGCGGCAGGTTCGTTGCCAGATCCCTGGCGTCAGACATCAAGAAGGGTCCTTCACCTCGCGCTTGCCCGTCAAGTGACAAGCCAAGGCGGACGACATCGCCGGTCGTTGCGGAGACGTGTTCCGCGACCGCTGCCCCCGAAACCCGCCAGATCAGATTGTCTGGGTCATGCGCGGCATCGGCGCGCGCACGACAGGCGAAACTCATCTCGATGCGATCGTCGGCCAACCGTGCGATGCCTTCCGGCCCAATCGGTTCGGCAAACTGCCAACTCTGCGCAGAAGCCCCTCCGGCAATACAAAAAAAACCAAACGTCAGGCAAAGGCGAAAAAATCTCATAAACAATACTCCGGGACTGAACCCGAGCGTCACCAAATCGCGCAATTCTGTCAATAAAAAGCTCCGTCAGGACGAAGGGCCAGATCATTTCTGCATCATTGCGCACGAATTGGATCGATCGCAGCGCCCAAAACAGGAATGCCCGGTCGGCTCCTGCGGCCTTGATCTGGGCGACTGAGCCGGAAGGAGCCATCCATTCCTTTCAATCCGGCAGAAAGCGTAACGACTGGGAATGCCTTAAATCAACGATTTCTTCCCCGTGTCTGAGGTCAATTCAGTGCAAGGTTCGATACGGATGCCACGATCCGACCGTCCGTATCGTCGCTGTCGGCCGAAAGTGCCATACCGATCAACGCACCGGGTTCTGATCCGAACAGGCTCCGATAGTCCTGAGCGAGATTTACGCTTTCCGCAAAGCGTCCGGTCGTGGCCGTTTGAAGGATTTGCGTTCCCATCCGGGGCGAATATGGGCTTGCCAGACGAGCCCCCGCTGGATGCTCTCCGCCCCAGACGTAAATGATCGCTCTCGCGCTGTCTTCGCTCAGAATGCGGCGAGCGGATTTCCCTTCCAATGCATCTGCGCGCGCCAGATCGACAAATATGAAATACACCGCAAGATTGCGATCGTCCCCGCCTTTTGTCCTGAGGTCTGTGGGTATGACGCCTTCGCTGACGCTCCATGTCCAGGCGGCGCGCGTCGTGTCCCGATACGTTGCGTCGACGGGCCGCCACAACAGTGAAACCGTCCCGTCGGATACGATGTCGACCTGCGCTCCGCGTTGGATATAGTCATTTGAGAACAGACGCAAAAAGCCCTGCTCCTTCCAGCTTCCGTCAAACGGAACAGGTTCTGCCGCCATCACGGTGAGCGGTTGAACAGCAAGGAGGATCATTCCAAACAAGCTTCTGAGGGAAAACTTCACCATATTGGTCCAATTCAAAAAGCCGCGAGGCACCGATATCATCAGGCCCGCGATGGCCCATAGAAGCCCAAAGGCAGGTTTGTTCCGGCATTCACACATGCACATTTCAGTTTTAAAGGACATAGTTTGCTTTGACGGCAAGCACAGAGCGGATGGCGCCAATGGTGGGTCACATTGGCGTGCGCACCCCGGATAAACGGGTCAGAGATCTTTGTGCAAACGGTGTTTTCCGTTATAGGATGTCAGGCATGTTCAGACCGTCGCCAACGGTGTGGGCGTGCTTCCTATGCCGGTTTTTTCGACAGATCGCTGAGGATCGGGCAATCGGGTCGATGATCTCCGCGACAGGCGTCAACCAGATTTGACAGCGTTCCACGCATCGCGCGAAGTTGCGCAATCTTCTCATCAATCGCGGTCAGATGCTCTTCCGCGATGGCCTTCACCTGGGCACTCTCGCGCGCCTCATCTTCGTACAGGCTCAACAACGTGCGGCAGTCGTCTATGGAAAAGCCCAATGTGCGGGCGCGGCCCAGAAACGCCAGCTTGTGAAGGTCGGTTTCCCGAAAGGCGCGATACCCGTTTTCGCTGCGCTGGGGCCGGATCAAGCCGATGTCTTCGTAATACCGGATGGTTTTCGGCGGCAAGCCGGACCGTTCGGCAACTTCTCCGATGTTCATTGCACACGCCTCCTATGCAGCGGCTTGAGTTTGGTGTGATTCTGGCCGGGCGACGGCGATGTCCGCCTCTTGCATGGCTGGTTTGATGCGGCGCAGGCGCAAGGCGTTCGACAAAACCGACACCGAGGACAATGCCATGGCGCCTGCCGCGAAGACGGGCGACAAAAGAACGCCATAAGCGGGAAACAAAACACCCGCGGCCACCGGGATCAGCGCGACGTTGTAGCCAAATGCCCAGATCAGGTTTTGGCGAATGTTCGACATCGTACGTTTTGAAACCTCGGCGGCATTCACCACGCCACGCAGGTCGCCCGACATCAGCACAACGTCCGCCGATTCGATGGCGACGTCGGTGCCGGTGCCAATCGCGATGCCGACATCGGCATGGGCCAATGCAGGCGCATCATTGATACCATCCCCGACAAAGGCGACCTTGCGCCCCCCTGCCCGCAAGTCGTCCAAGGCGGTCACTTTGCCATCGGGCAAGACACCGGCGATCACATGATCTATCCCGATTTCGCCCGCAATGGCCTCCGCCGTTTCGCGTTTGTCGCCGGTGATCATCGCAACCTGAAAACCGCGATCCCGCAAGGCGGCGATGGCGGAACGGCTGGACGGTTTCACGGGGTCCGCAACCGCGATGACCGCCGCAAGGCGACCATCGACAGCGGCATAGAGGGCGGTGCGTCCGCGACGGGCGAGCTCTTGTTCGGTGTCGGCAAGAGTGTCGATGTCTATGCCCTGGCGTGTCATGTGACGATCCGCGCCGACCATGACCTGCTGTCCCTCGACGGTTGCAACCACGCCGTAGCCCGTGATCGAACGAAAGTCGGTCGCATTCGGAACCGCGATGTTTTCGCGGCGTGCTCCGTCGACAATGGCTTCTGCAATCGGGTGTTCGGACTGTGCTTCTACCGCGGCAATCAGGCCCAGGACAGTATCGCGGTCAAACCCGTCTGCGACGACCAGATCGGTCAGAGTGGGTTTGCCTTCCGTGACCGTCCCGGTTTTGTCGAGGGCAATGATGCCAACATCGGACAGCGCCTGAAGCGCTTCGCCCTTGCGAAAAAGCACCCCCATCTCAGCCGCGCGCCCGGTTCCGACCATGATCGAAGTCGGCGTGGCCAGCCCCATGGCACAGGGGCAGGCGATGATCAGTACGGACACGCCCGCGACCAGTGCCATCGTCAGCGCAGGGTCCGGTCCGAAGGTCAGCCAGATCAGGACCGTCAATGCGGCAAGCCCCATGACCGCGGGCACAAACCACAGCGTCACCTTGTCGACGAGGCCCTGTATGGGCAGTTTCGCGCCTTGCGCATCTTCAACCATGCGGATGATCTGGGCCAGCATCGTATCTGCACCCACCCGCGCGGCCCTGAACGTCAGGCTGCCTGTACCGTTCACAGTCCCCCCTGTCACGGATGCACCGGCCGATTTGGAAACGGGCGCGGGCTCGCCTGTGATCATGCTTTCATCGACATTGCTGGCGCCGTCCGTCACCTCTCCGTCGACTGGAATGCGCTCGCCGGGGCGCACGAGAATGACATCGCCCACGGCAAGGCGTTCCACGTCGATCTCGAGGGATTTACCGTCACGAATGACCCGCGCTGTGTGTACTTGCAACCCCAGAAGGGCCTGAATGGCAGCCCCCGTGCGTCCTTTCGCCCGCGCCTCCAGCCAGCGCCCCAGGAGGATCAGCACCACGATCACAGCCGCCGCCTCGAAATAGACGGCGCGCACTCCTTCGGGCAGAAGTCCCGGCAGGAAGGTCGCGACCACGGAGTAGCTCCAGGCGGCGCCTGTGCCGACAGCCACCAGGCTGTTCATGTCCGGCGCACCCTTCAAAAGCGATGGGAGACCTTTGCGGAAGAAATAACCGCCCGGGCCAAACAGCACGATCGTGGCCAGCGCAAACTGTATGACCCACGACGTCTGAGTGCCGATGCTGTTCTGAATTGCCATGTGAAAGGCGGGAATCAGGTGCGAGCCCATTTCCAGAATGAACACCGGTAGGGCGAGCACCGCAGCAATCAGTGTCCTGCGCCGCAGCCTGTCCGCCTCTTCGACCTTGCGTTCTGCACGTGATTGTGTGGCGTCCGCTTTGGCGACACGCGCCGCGTAGCCGCTGTCGGTTGCCGCCGCGATCAAATCCGTTTGCGTGACCACCCCTTCGACGTACCCGACTGTTGCCGTTTCCGCAGCAAGGTTCACCGAGACGGAGTGAACACCGGGCACAGCGGCCAACGCCTTTTCCACCCGCCCTACGCAAGAGGCGCAGGACATCGACGCGACATTCAGGGTGACCGTCGACATCTGTGCGGGATAGCCGAGCTCATCCAGCGCAGCCGTTGCGCGCTCCAGTGTTGCCGGATCTTCAAGCCGCAGGCTGGCCGTTTCGGTTGCGAGGTTGACGGATACATCCGTTGCCGTAGGCACATCGCGCAACGCCTTTTCGACGCGCCCCACACATGAAGCACAGCTCATGCCCGCGATCCGGAGTGTGTATTGCTTGTCAGCGCTCATGTTTCGACCTCTGGAATCATTCGTTGGATGGTAGATAGGGCTTCCAGTGGCTGGAAGCTCAAGGGCCGCGTTCACTTTTCTTTACGGTACTGACTTGAGATGGCCGTGCATGCTACAGATACCAGTGTTACTAGGGCGCGGTTCAGTCGGCGACATGCATCCCAGAGGGACCATCAAAGATATCGG
Organism: Tateyamaria pelophila; assembly: GCF_019966495.1. Taxonomy (GTDB): domain Bacteria; phylum Pseudomonadota; class Alphaproteobacteria; order Rhodobacterales; family Rhodobacteraceae; genus Tateyamaria; species Tateyamaria pelophila. The sequence goes on from NZ_JAIMIA010000141.1 coordinate 5,565, forward strand.
GATACGAAAAAATGGGAGTATTGGCCCGGGCGGCGTATACGGCTATTCTATCGAACAGGAATGGGCGCGCCTGACTGGGGCCGCTGGATACCCCCAGGTTTGATAGGATGACGCAATGACTACCAAGTATTTTTTAATGGCGGCAACGGCTTTGGCGCTGGCGGGCTGTGCCGAACTTGAAACGGCCGGTCCGGAGGGGGTCTTACCCGTTGTCCCCGAACAGGTCGTTGCTCTTGCGGCACCCTATCAGAATTTGAATGCCGTTCGCTACGGTCCCGACGACAACTGCTATTGGTATCTCCATGCCGGGCCGGTGGAAACGACCTGGCTGCCGCTGAGAACGGCAGGCGGCAATCCCATCTGCACAAAGCCTGCCGACGGCTGAAAGCAGCTTAACCGGTGCCGAGCGCGTCTTCTGTGGCATACAGGTGTGCCGTCCTCCCCGGAGTGACGTTGTCATACAGATCGATGATGTGCGGCATGATCATGCGAACGCATCCCGAACTGGCACGGCCGCCGATGGAGCGCGGATAGGGTGTGCCATGAATCCGAAGATACGTATCGCGATTGCCGACATAGAGATACAGCGCGCGCGATCCCAGTGGATTTGTCGGGCCGCCGTCAACCCCGTCTGCGTGTTGCTCAAACAACCCTGGATCCCGGGCGATCATATCGGCGGTAGGGGTCCATGTCGGCCATTTCGCCTTGCGCCTGATCGTATAGACGCCGGGTTCGTACAGGTTGCCCCGTGCGATCGACACGCCATAGCGCATTGCGGTGCCATCTGGCTCGATATGATAGAGATAACGAGCCACGGCATCCACATGGATGTCACCAGGCACAAGCCCGTCATTGGCCTGGACCCGAACCGGCAGAAAGCGTGGATGCACGCCCCACGGATTGGACGTGGCCGGTTCATAGCCAGCAGGTCGGACCTGAGCATCCCAGGCAGACCACATGTCGCGTCGCGACGTTGGGGCGGCGATGGCTGTTTGTGCCATAGGCGCGGAAAAAAGCAGAGTCGTGCCTGCAATGAAATGTCGGCGCGTCAGTCCCGTCATCGTTGTCACCTCGCTGCTGGTTGCGCTGTCTGTTACTCTGCCTGATTACCAGACAAGTCGCCCTAAGGACCAGCCTGACCTCGGTAATTTTACAAAATGTGTTCTTGAGCTGCTCCGTGACAAAGCCGCGAAGTGCTTCATAGGCGGTCCTCTTTCCGCTGAATCGGTTCCAGCCAGCCGAGCGCAAACGCAGAATAGAACATCGTGATCAACCCAACCAGGTTGGACGAAATAGTGCCGCGGCGGCCACCGGGTGAGGGAATGTGCGATTACGAAACCTTCCGGCGGATGGTGTTCTGCCCCGAACGTGCCAGCGTTTCCGAGCCTGGGGTGATGCAATCAAGTCGGGTGTTGGAACCTGGTGCATGTTCGAACGGATAACGGCAATGCGACACAGCCAAATCAAGTGCCGGGACGGCAATGCCGACCATTGGCGCGGTCATCGGAAAAGGACTTCACACAGAACACCGACAGCACTTAGGCGCATGGCATTTCTGCCGTCCGATAAATGCCGCCGCACCCGATATTGTCCTTGGACACTTTCCATACATCGGCACGCGCCACCACGCAGCCCGTGATCAAAACCGAAGCGACAGGCGCGTTTGTCGCCCGAAGGCATGGCTCAGCAGGCTTCCTTGTGAACCAAACAGACCGCCTTTATCGCGTGGATTTAGCCTTCGTATAGATAGGCTTCGCTTTGATCGGGGCCGGGTGCACCCCCCACCCCGCCAAACGTCTTCATTGAAGTCCGCGAGAAACCCTTGTTTTTCGGCCCGGTTTTCTGATGCTGATGGTCTCATATTCAACTAACCGATGCGGCTGAACGATCGCCTGGCCCAAACGAATGCGCGCGCCGGTTGCCGTGACGTCGTTTTGAATTCATAAGTGACTTAGAACACATGATCGCCCCTCAACGACACTGGATCGCATATGTCCGAGCTTTTCGACGCCCTGAGAACGCGCGTTCAGGGGGACCTGATGTTCGACGATTTTTCAAGGGGTCGCTACGCCACGGATGCATCGCTTTATCAGATGATGCCGCTGGGGGTGCTCTCCCCAAAGTCCGAAGATGACATCCGCGCCGCCATAGACATTGCCGGTGAACAAGGTTTGCCGATACTGGCGCGTGGCGGCGGTACGTCGCAATGCGGGCAGACCGTAAACGAAGCGCTGGTGCTGGATAACACCCAATATTTCAACGATATTCTCGAACTGGATGTGGCGGGCCGCCGCTGTGTCGTGCGCCCCGGTATCGTGTTGGATGATCTGAACCGAGCGCTCAAGCCCCACGGGCTTTGGTTTCCGGTTGATGTTTCCACTGCGTCGCGCGCGACCATCGGGGGGATGGCCGGCAACAACTCGTGCGGCGGCAAATCCCTGCGCTATGGCATGATGCGCGACAACGTGTTGTCGATTGATGCTTTTCTGGCCGACGGCAGCAAACATCACTTTGGCCCGATCGGGGCCGAAACTGCGCCGGCTCTGCAAGCCCTCACGACCGATCTGCTAAAGCTTGGCACTCGGGAGGCCGCCGAAATCGATGCCCGGTTTCCCAAGGTCATGCGCCGCGTGGGCGGCTATAATATCGACGCTCTGATGCCCAAGAACACGCCCAATAACCTCGCGCATCTTCTGGTGGGGTCCGAAGGGACACTTGCCTACTCCACCGCGATTGAACTGAAGCTTTGGTCAATTCTGCCGCAGAAGGTTCTGGGCGTGTGCCATTTCCCGACCTTCCATCACGCCATGGATGCGGCCCAGCATCTGGTCACTTTGAACCCCCAAGGGGTTGAGTTGGTGGACGCCACGATGATCGCGCTGGCGCGTGATATTCCGATGTTCCGCCAAACCATCGAGGAATTCGTCACGGATAAACCCGATGCCTTATTGCTGGTCGAGTTCGCCGAAGAGGACGCAAGCCTGCATGCCGCGAAGTTGCGGCAACTTGACGAAATGATGGGCGATCTGGGGTTCTCCTGGTCCGGGACGGGCAACAATTGGGGCGGCATGACCCCGGTGCCCGACCCGGCCATGCAGGGGCGGATCGCGGATTTGCGCAGTTCCGGTCTGAACATCATGATGTCCATGAAAAGCGACGGCAAACCGGTGTCCTTTGTGGAAGACTGTGCTGTCGAACTGCCCGATCTTGCCGCCTATACCGCCGGCCTGACGGAGATATTCGAGAAACATGGCACGCGCGGCACATGGTATGCCCATGCGTCGGTCGGGTGCTTGCATGTGCGTCCGGTCCTGAACCTCAAACTGGATCAGGACGTCAAAACCATGCGTGCGATTGCCGAAGAATGCTTTGATCTGGTCGCCCATTACAAAGGGTCCCATTCCGGTGAACACGGCGACGGGCTGGTGCGGTCGGAGTTTCATGAAAAGATGTTTGGCCCCCGCATGGTGGCCAGCTTTGTCGAAGTCAAAGACCGGTTTGACCCGCAGCGCCGGTTCAACCCGGGCAAGATTGTCGACGCACCCAAAATGGATGACCGCCGCCTGTTTCGCTATGGCCACGATTACGTAGTGCTCGCGTTCGAGACCGGGTTTGACTGGTCCGAATGGACGGGCGGCGGCGGTGGGTTTCAAGGCGCGGTTGAGATGTGCAACAACAATGGCGCGTGCCGCAAGCTCAAGGGCGGTGTGATGTGCCCCTCGTTCCGGGTCACTCGCAAGGAACAGGACCTCACCCGGGGACGTGCCAACAGCCTGCGACTGGCCATTTCCGGACAGTTGGGGCCGGATGCGCTCAGCTCTGATGAGATGGCCGACACGATGAAACTGTGTGTGTCGTGCAAAGGATGCAAACGCGAATGTCCCACGGGCGTGGACATGGCGCGCATGAAGATCGAGGTGCAGGCAGCACGCGTGCGCAAAAACGGTCTGCGTCTGCATGACCGATTGACAGCGTATCTGCCGCGCTACGCCCCATGGGCATCGCGCCTGCCGTTTCTGGCCAACCTGCGCAACTCGGTGCCGGGACTGGCCAAGCTGACGGAGCGGTCCACAGGTTTCACCGCGACGCGCGCATTGCCGACATGGCACGCGCGTCCCTTCAAAGACACCGAAGCCTCCCGGCAAGACAGCCCCAAGGCAGTGGTATTTGCCGATTGCTTCAACCGCTACTTTGAGCCGGAAAACATGCGCGCCACTCTGACTGTATTGTCAGCGGCCGATGTGCCGGTGCATCTCGCCCAAGCGGCCAAAGGGCAGCGGCCCTTGTGCTGCGGCCGCACGTTCCTGTCTGCCGGATTGATGGATGAAGCGAAAGCAGAAGCACAAAGGTTGGTTGACGCCCTGCTGCCTTATGCAAAACAAGGGCTGCCCATCATCGGGCCAGGGCAATCGCGTTTGGCATCATGCCTCTTACAGCCCATTGAGAACGCTGCATAAGAATGCCTCGTCCCATCCAGCTCGCTTGAGTTTAATGCTGAGAGAGCCTTTGGATGTGTCGCGTC
>NZ_JAIMIA010000142.1 GCF_019966495.1 Tateyamaria pelophila
CCCCACTTCAGAATCCATCTCGCCCTCACAGGCAAGAGTGACCGTTCACGCCTTCAGTTCCAAACGCGATTCCCCTGATAGGCAAAGAGAACCTTTCAACGCCGTGAATTGGTCAACAATGTGACAAGAGCTAAAGATCGGTGTACTGGGTTGGAAATCATCTATTCGACACCATTGTCAACTTTCAACGGTGGGGTTGCAAGGCCGGCTTTAGGAAAGCTGCGCGCAGCGCGCAACCGTTCCTGCAACCGCGGCTCTGGGCCGTGCCTGCCGGGGTAATGCGACTGATCTAGAAAACATGCTGCGACCGATCTAATGGCGGCGACGAGCCCCGAGCAGACGCATGCTGCTGCGTAAGATTTCCGACGCGCGCTTGCTTCTCCGATAATTGCCTGCTGACAAGCCGGTCCACTTCTTGAATGAACGGGAAAACGCTAGAAGGCTCGGCAATGGAGCTGGCCATGCTAGCCGATGGGCAACCTGCTACCAAACGACCGCCGATGGGCTGAAGAGACTTACCGTCCGGGCCGTGGATGCTCAGGCACGCGGCCAAGCTGCTAGGACTGGGCGAGTCGGAAGTGGACTGGCTGCTGGGGCGGTAATACATGGTGGGGAAAACTCGGCATTCTCGTGCCAAGAGTTATTCCAAACGGACCAATGTTCTGTGTAGCTCCACCCAACCAGTCACGAACCGCTTGATTTGGTCCAGAACATGGTGGTTGAGGTTGTCGTTACTCGAAACTGACCAGTGCATAGGTTGGCCAATGGTAGTTGTATAATTCCATGCGGGGTATTTTCGAGAAAGAACTGCTCCCATCATGTAGGTCACGATACTACCTATGCAGAGACCGTTCTCCAATCGCCTAGCTTGAACCGATATGGTCATGATGAGGGTATTGTCTTTTATCATTGCTTCGACAAATTCAGCCTTCTGACGGGCTTCGACTATCTCAAATCCGGCAATCGCCATTTGGTCGTTAGCATAGGTTGTCGCTTCGCCAATGTTGGTCCAGCAACCTTGCGTGGCGCTATCGCGGACACGAGCGAACGCGCCATCAAAGTCAGTTGGTTCCAACGTGAACTCTTCAGCCGCAGCGACTGAAGCAGTGCAGATTGCTAGGCTGGCGATCATTGCTTTCAATCTCATACTCGTACCTTTTTTATTCGGTGATCACTGAGGTGGTGCCGTTTGCACCATAATCCACACGAGCCGCAAGGCCATCCGTGCAACTTTCGCTCAGAAGTTTCTCTGGCGCTAGCCTGTAGCGAATTGCAGTTTTTCGCTTTCGCAAGTCATTCGAAAGCCTAGCCATGATCGGCAACTTTGTCCGCGATCTGTGATTCCGAACGTCATCCGTTTTCGCGGATGCAGCGAATGTCCGAACTCACGGGCCGCATCGCAGCATCAAGGACCCTTGGTGGATGACCGCAAAGGGCCGTGCCTGCCGGGGTAGTGCGACTGATCTAGAAAACATGCTGCGACCGATCTAATGGCGGCGACGAGCCCAGGGCAGACATGGTCCGGCACCGATGCTCGCAGATGCAGCAACTCAGCTGAGCGGAACCATCGGCTGCGCCGCAGAAAGAAAAGCCGCCGTTGGTGCAATCCGCAGCAAACTCGCCAGGAGCTATGACTGGGTTGTGGTCAGAAATGACCTTAATCGCAATCGCCGCTGCCAGTCCATTGCAGCGTTTCAGGGTTAGATTTTTTGCACCAAATGCAGCCGTTCAATAAAAGCTCCAGTATTTAAAGAACTTCATGAGTTTGCAAAAGAAATAACAGTTTTATCAAGTGCGTCTCGATCCTGATTGTTCACAGGCCCTAGTCTAATTTGTGATAATCGTGACTGGTGTGTTGGCCAATAGTTCTTGGAAGGTAGTGCTGCTGCCAGTTTTGCCGAAACGCGGATTCGCATTCAGACCGGACCCAATGAGTTTAACCACGTTAGGGGAGCCGGCAAACTTCGAATGGCTTCCAGAGCTGGAATCTTCAACCTGTCCAAGATCGATGACGGTCACCCCAAATTGTTGTTCCAGCAGCATCGCGTCAGCGGCTCCTACGCGCGGAACGCCGCCCGCAATTCGACGTGACAAACGCAATGCTGCGTCGTCCTCTGATATCAGGAGGTACATTTTCTGCGTGATCGACGGAGGCAGAGCCGCAATTTGAGTTTGGAACACATCAATGTCGATGTCAGGTGATGCGAGTACGATATTGTCAATCCTTACCCCTTTCCCAAGTCGTCCTGTATCCTGTTGTTTCACCAGCCCTTCCATGGTGAGAAATGTGCCCATCGAGTGCGCGAATATATCTACACTCTCAGCCCGCGTCGCGTTGAGGATTTCAACCATATTTTTGAGTTGCGCACGTGCAACTAGCGCGCTGTTGAGATCATACACATAACGGCTTCCTTGTGCCGCTGAGGCCCAAGTGAACAGTATTGGTACGCCCTTATAGCCAGTGTCTTCAACGAATTGCGAAAGCCTGAGAACCGCGTCGCTCGCCGTATTGTTAAAGCCGTGAATAAAAATAAGTAGTTCTCGATTTCCTGGCTCACGTTTGGCGAGTTCGCGATTTATCTCTGCGATAAAGGGCGCGTCACTGCCATAGACAAAAGGGTTGACGACTGTGAACTCAGTTCGCGGGTCCGGCGGTAATCTCGAGGGCCTTTCCAGCACACCGGTGACATGGCTCGGCGGCACCGTCGCGTCGACCGAGGCTAGGCCTAGTTCTGGTGCCCTGTCTGACGAATAAAATGCGCCGACTACATCGGACGCTTCTCGGGTCGATACTATGAACATGCGTTGTTTTGTAATTTCAGAAACGGAATCGACCGGGACATCCGGGTTGCTGATGCCGATAATTTGTGGCGCTCGTGCGCATCCAGCCAAAATCGTGAAAAGGAGCGTCAATATGATGGATTGGCTGATAAAGCGACGGTTCATAGCATCTTTCCAAAGGACCTGGCATGCAGTGATGCAGATACATGTTTGTTTCGACATACCATAGGCAGAACACCTGGTGCCATTCCGTTGCTACGTTCCCAGATAAAGCCAACAGCGATTATAGGCCTGCCAAGAAGGCAAGTCTAACAACGTGTTCCAATATCTGGTTTATCGTAATCTTTTGTCATTTTTAACCAACGGTCCGCCAATTGAGCGTTGGATCATAGTTTTGAATGGCCACTTTCGACCCAGTTAACGACCATAGCGGCAAACTCGTCGCGCTTGTCCTGATAGGAGAAGTGCCCGCAGCCTTCAAATATCTTGAGTTGGCTGCGCTTAAATCGCTCCTGCGCGCGATGTGCCGTGTCGATCAATAGGAATATGTCGAGATCGCCCCAAAAAAGCTGCACAGGAAGGTCTATCTGAGACAGATACGGATCGATTGTCGCCAGATTCTGAGGGTAGCTTTTAAACCATTCCGTTATCGGTCCGATGCGTCCCCTGTAGGATTCCACGTAATCAGCAACTTCCTCGTTACTCGGTGTATAGTTAACATAGGCGAGCTTGTTTCCGCCCCCAACGAAGGCGCCGGAGCCCGTAACGCGGAAGACTGTCCGCCAGAAGCCGGAGTCCACAGCTTTGTTGATTATGCTGCCATTTGCTGTTGGCGAAATGCAAGGGCCGTCGCCGACAATCAGACTGCTCAGTCGGTGGTCGCGGTGGATTGCATAGTGTAGAGCGACTGGCATACCGACATCGGGACCCACAATGTGGATGTCATGAAGGTCCAACTTACGCACGAAGGCGTCCAGAATCTTGCTCTGCGCCTCGAAGGTCATGACCTCGTTTCCGCCCTCGCTTTTCCCGAAGCCAGGAAGATCGAGCGCAACCAGTTGACAGTGCTCCGCCAGAGTTTCCCATATCTGATCAAAGCAGATAATGCTCTGAGGCAGAGGGGACAGCAAGAGAACAGTCGGACCACTGTCACGACCACCCCGGGCATAGCGCAGGCGTTTCCCTTCGACCGTAATAAACTCCGGCTTCATCACGAAGGGTCCAGAATGCGCAGATATGCGCGCCTTCGACGCACGCGCCGCAGCCTTGACCCTCGAGTACTCTGGTGTCACCGCAAGCAACACGTTCGCGTTCAGTTTATCGAACATGCTAAGCGGATCTTTTGTAGCAGCCATGTCAGTAGTTTTCCTTGTATGTCATAGGGCGGCGGGCACCGCAAATTGTCAGGTCATCTGTCTTCAGGAAAACCGAACCATGGGCTCCAGTCATCACGGACCTCGACGATCCCTTTCTCCTCAGCCCAGCCCTCGTAGAGCGCGACCATCTCGACGAGCAGCTCTGGCCGGTCAGCGTCGAGTGGTGTTGTCTCGCCGGGATCATTGCGAATGTCGTAAAGGTGCCATGCGCTATCGCCATACATGCCCGTGCGCACACGGCTTGCCTTGAAGTCGCCTAGTACGACGTAGCCGTTTCCGAAGAGTTCGAAGGCGTGCCACGCGTCCGCGGGCCGAGGGCTCTCGGCCGTTCCCTCAAGCCATGGGCGTACCGAGACACCAGATGGCGGTTTGATGTCGCGCTCTCCAAAGGCGGTGCCAGGATGCGCCACCCCCGCGTAGTCGAGGATGGTCATCGGCAAATCCTTGACCGAGGCGAAGTCGGCGGTCTTCACCCCGGTGCGGGCGAAGTCCTCCCCGCTAGGCGGCAAAACGATCATCGGCACACGCACACCACCTTCGCCGATGAACCACTTCCACCACGAGAGTCCGCCCGTGGCCGAGTTTGCCATATCAGTGCCAATATAAGCGTAAGAATTGCCGCGACCGATATCCTCCTGCGCCGAGCTGAAATTAGCGTCGATCCACTCATTCAGAGCTTCGCTGCTCAGTACGCCGTCTCCGTCGAAGCCCTCGGGGCCGTTATCCGACATATATATAATAAGCGTGTTGTCTCGCTCCCCGGTTTCTTCGAGGTAGTTCAGCATCAGGCCAACATGGATGTCCTGGCTCTCCATCATCGACGAGTAGACGGCCATGCTTCGGGCCTCCCGCCGCTTCTGTTCCTCGCTCAGGTCGTCCCACGAGCTAAGCAGAGGATTGGCGTCCGCATCCGGAAAAGGCGCGTTCTCGGGGATGATCCCGTTCTGCTTTTGGCTCTCGAAACGTTCGCGCTTAAGGTTGTCGTAGCCCATCTCGTAATAGTGCTGCTCGTATTTGGCGATCAGCCAGTCGGGAGCCTGCAAGGGCGCATGCGGCGTGGTATAAGCGACGTAGGCGAAAAACGGTTCATCGACGGCGCGCGCCTCTTCCAGAAAGCCGATCATCCTGTCGGTCCAGAGCGTATCGGAGAAGACGCCGACCGGGCGTTCCACCTTTTCGCCGTTCTCGAAATATGGTTCCTGTGGAATGCGCCCCGCCTGAACCTCTGCCATTACCTCTGGATCGGCTGTATCGAGGTGAAAGACGCCGCCGTTCCAGTGGTTCGCCCCGCCGGTGTAGATCCCGTAGCTGCGGTCGAAGCCCCACTCCTGCGGTCCTTCGCCGCCGTGACGGGTCCCGCCCAGATGCCACTTGCCGACCATCGCGGTGAAGTAGCCAGCCTCCTGAAGAAGTTCTGCGACGGTCGCGGTTGTCCTGGTCAGATAGGCCTCGTACCCCGGCCTTCCCTCGGCCGGTGGATATTGGGTGTAGTCGAACGCGCCCAGGCCGATCTCGACCGGGTCATTCCCGGTCATCAACATGCCCCGTGTGATCGAGCAAACTGGCGCGGCATGAAAACGGGTGAAGACTGCACCCATCTCTGCCAGAGCGTCGATGTTCGGCGTCTGTGTGACCGATCCCGCGAAACCAAGATCGCCGAACGCGACGTCGTCGCCGACGATGAGAAGGATGTTAGGTCTAGAATCAACTTCCTGTCCAAATGCACTTGTCGCAAGAACAGCGGCTGCAATAGCACTTACCAGAGTTGCCGTGCGATTTGTTCTCATCTTTATCTCCGTCTATCTAGTTAGAGCGCTTTCGGATAACGAAAGGTCTTTGACCAAAAAGCACCTAGTGCCGGTCAAATCGCCGTTTCTTGGGCCGTTCAGCGGGCTTCGCTACGATATTCTGTCGGTCAATTGTAAAAAATGTAGGGGAAGTATACGATTTCGGCACGAATGCGTGGCTTTCTGAGGGGACGTCATGAGCACCGCCAAGAATAGCACTCAACAGGTATCCGTGAAGCGCCAACTTAGGGACGCTGATGAGTTGGTCGGATCATTTCGGGGATGGAAAGGCAGCATTGCGCAAGTCTCGCGTGGCAGCTTTTACGGCTCCTTGGCGATGGCGGCAGGTCCCAACCTTCGCGCATTCTCAGCTGAAACAAATCAGGCACTTCTGACACGTGGTGACGCGGACTGCGATTGCGTCACCTTTATTCCGGTCACTCGAAAAAATGAGAGCACCAGATGGCGTTCCACGTATCTGGAACCGGGCCGCCTGCTTATTAAAGGTTCCGAGATCGGTTATCATAACCAGACCGAGCCAAACTCTTGCATTACAGGGCTGATTCTTAGTAACAAGTTGGTTGAACAGGCTGTTGCGATACTGGCTCCGGACAGGGCAGAACAAGACTGGACCACTTGGTCGGCTCTTCATACAGATCCCCGGGCAACTTTTTACCTTGAACGTCGGATCAGCGAGCTACTGAGTTCGAATGAAAGCAAAGGCCAAAGTGCCTTCGTACGGGACGTCGAAGCCGATATCATACGTATCCTGTGTAATACACTTGTCACGGCTGGTGGGGATCCACTTAAGGTCCGTCCTCACAATCGGGCCGAATTGGTCTCACGAGCAACTGCCTACATGCACGACCGCCTGACGGAACAGATCACAGCGATGGAGTTATGCCGCACATTTGGCGTGAGTGACCGTCTACTTCGGGTTGCTTTTAATGAGGCGCACGGGATGGGGCCGCTATCATATTTTCGCGTTATGCGTCTAAATGCAGTAAGGGATACCCTGCGCGCGAAACGTGGCCGCGACGAAACGGTTGCAAGTACATTGGCCGCAGCGGGTATCACGCGCCCTTCGGCCTTTGCGGGTGAGTATCGTCGCCATTTTGGAGAACTCCCTTCCGAGACACTTGGCGTCAGAGGGTGGAACGGCGTTCAGTCCATGACCCGAGCAATCGCTTAGCTTTGAGTCGAAATCGACCTTAGTTTGGCTGGGCCAAAGCGAGTGTTGGCTTTATGCGGCTCATGAGACATCGGACATAGGAACAGCGAACGGCCAGATTGGGTTTCTGCCATTCAGCCCGTTGTGAACGGCCGCTTCGGGGAAATCTCGCCGCAGTGTCACGCTACTATCAAGTTCTTGATCCGTCGAGTTCAACGAAAATGCGCTGCACTTGCATCGGGCGGCTTCGTCCGCGATCTGTGAGTTCGCCGTCAGCTCGATTTCGCGTCCGCAGCGAAAGTCCGAAATGACGGGCCGCATCGCAGCGGTGGCATGGTGCGGTGAATGGCTGCAATGGGCCGTCCTTACCGTCGGCGGCGGCACCTGGCGAGCAACATGCTGCGACCGATCTAATGACGGTTCTGAGCCCAAACCAGACACGCTCTGTTTCTGATGCTCGCAAATGCAGCAATTTAATTCGCCAAAACCATCCGCTGCGCCGCAGCCAAAAAAGCGGACGATTATCCCGGTCGTAGCGATTTCAGAAGGGTTTATGACCGAGTTGCGGGATTAAATCGCCCGATGCAATCGCAGCATATGCTGTTTCCTAGCTTCTTCCGATCCTGTGAACAAAGCGCTGCACTCAGCTGGTTAACAAAGCGGTGTCTACCAAAAGCTGGTCAATCAGTTTACCCAGCAACTGGGTTCTGCTCTTGACGTCCGCTTTTCGGTAGATCGAATTGTTCTGCGACTTGATTGTGCCGACGCTTGTGTTGCGCAACTCGGCTATTTCATTGACTGACATACCCTTGACCGTAAGCAGGGCAACGTCCCTTTCCGCTTCGCTCAGCTCCCATCGGTCAAATTGCAAATTAAGCATCTCGAAGAACTCACCTTGAGCGGATCTCAGCACTTGCTGCATTTCCCGATAGTTTCGTTGGATTAACCTGTAGCTGTGCCAAATGAGCAGGCCGCCAACAAAGAACCCGAGAAAAGTGACTATTGCGATTATTTCATGAACCAGCCAACTAGCTGTGAATAAGTAATAACCTGAAATTTCACCGATCAATTCTGACAGAAACACCAATGCAGAGGCGACGTAGACCACTACCCCTGCATTGAATGCTATATCGGTTTCTCGTTTCTTGCCCAAAGCTCAAATGCCTAAGCTGCTGCTTGGCGACAGGGTTCAGTCATCGTCGCCCTCGCTATCATCGCCGCCATCGTCGCCCTCGCTATCATCGCCGCCATCGTCGCCTTCGCTATCATCGCCGCCATCGTCGCCCTCGCTATCATCGCCGCCATCGTCGCCCTCGCTATCATCGCCGCCATCGTCGCCTTCGCTATCATCGCCGCCATCGTCGCCCTCGCTATCATCGCCGCCATCGTCGCCCTCGCTATCATCGCCGCCATCGTCGCCTTCGCTATCATCGCCGCCATCATCGCCCTCGCTATCATCGCCGCGATCATCATCGCGCTCGTCATCGTCGGCCTCGTCATCATCATTACGCTCGTCATCGTCGTACTCGTCATCTGTTTCGGACCTATCGCGCACAATGGTCCCTTCTTTGCCGAGCACAATTTCACGCTCGATTCCAGGGCCCGTCGCTTCAAACCGGGTGTTCCCGAATAGTGTTCGACTGATCTCTATTCGCTTGAACCCCTGTTGTGTCAGCTGCTCAATAATGTCCTCTTTCGAAGTTTGAGCAAGTGCAGTGCTTGCCATGAGTGCAAACGACGTACTGATCAAAATAGTTTTTGTCGGCATGATCTATCCTTCAGGTTGGGTGCGACCGAAGATGAGCACGAAAGCAGCCTTCGTGGAATATAACTTTGGATCAAATGGGCTCAGATCATCCAAAGTGGCATTTTCCGGTGAAGACTATTTTCGGATACAATTGCCGGGCTAGACTCAGATAAATCTCGATCACGACCGCTGCGCGTGTCAGGGGAAAAGCTATATGCCAAGAGTAGTTATCCGATATGAACTTTGCCGATAAACGCGACAGAAAGGCTGAACATGATCAAGCAAACCCGATACCAAAAGCTTTTTTCCACACCTTTGATGCGGTTTCAGGTGCAAGACTGCGCGGTTCTGAATGCGGCACTGCTGATGGAAGGAGAGCAGATGAGGGCAAAGAGCGGGGGGGTATCGAAATCTAATCGCGGAGGCTGGCATTCCAAAGGTAACTTGTTCGAAAACGAAGCGCCCAGCATTCAGAGGCTTCGAGATGCCGCGCAAGATGCCGTTTTTGAGGTCACTCGGAAGGTCAATTCGAACTTCAAGCCCGAAGACTTCAGTCTAAAGCTATTTGCATGGATGAACGCCAACCCCGCCGGAGGGTATAATGCGCCGCATATACACCCAGGCGCACATTGGTCGGGCGTCTACTATGTTGCACAGCCCGAGGTTGAAGAGGGTTCGTCCGGGATGATTGAGTTTCTAGATCCGAGATCTGATCTGGAACACTGGAAAATTCTCAATGCAAGCACCTTCCGACCAAAGTTAACATTTCGGCCCTCAGTTGGTGAACTCATTTTGTTTCCTTCGTATCTGATGCACTGGGTTCACCCCAACCAAACCAAAGAAGAAAGAATTACTATCGCCTTTAACGCAACATTTCGGCGCTCGAAGCAAGCTGGCTTGGAAGGCAGAGGTGGTCGCAGGATTTCGGACCAGTAGTTAAAGTGGATTCCTGTATTTGGTGACCATCACGGATTGGTACAGTCGAAAGGTGCTGGTTTTAGCTGAGTTTTGCCGAGTTCAATGACCGCTTACGGTAAGTTGCGCTGCACTGCCGCGACGGGCTTCGCGACTTGGCGGTCTAACAGTTGCCAATTTCGCTGCGCCAGCATCGGGCAGCTAAGTCCGCGATCCGTAAATTCACTTACCCCGACATTCCCCAAGTGGCCTGCCATCTGACGCGAAGATCGCCTGATCAGGCCTGCGGATCAAGTATCTTTTACCTC
>NZ_JAIMIA010000143.1 GCF_019966495.1 Tateyamaria pelophila
GCCACATACGTGCAAATCCGTTCCCGAAGGTCCAAAGAATATGGTTTGCCCATGATCCACCTCCCAACGGAAGTGAATCAGACAAAAAGCTTCCTGTGAATCCCTTTCGATTCAGATCAAACACAAAACGCTTTAGAACCGCAGTCACCGCCGGATATTTTGGGCATCCCGTTGATGCGACTGCATTTGTCTGTGGCTTGATACGCCAACTGACGCAAATAACGATTTGTCCACACCCTTGATCAAGTGTCGCTGCCCCACCTCAACCGTCGCGCTCACATACTCAGATAAACCAAGGCTTGGTTTGACGGACAAAAAAGGCGACCCCAGACACCATTGCCGTCATTCCTTGCCGACGGCGTTCGGGTCAGGTTGGCCAATACCTTTGAAAATGAATTTCAAAGGGAACGCCCAAACTACGCCAAGCCCGATGTAGACAAGCAATTCAATAAGGAATGAAGGCCGCTCAAACAGGGCGATGAGGCTCACAGCAGCGATGATGTAGAGAGGTACACCTGCCACTAAAATAAGCAAAGACAGTCGCTTTCGAGATTTATAACTGAGTGCCATCTAAGCCTCCTCGGTCAATCCGCAAATGGGTCCCGCACCAGGATCGTATCCTCGCGCTCAGGTGATGTTGAAAGTAGGGCCACAGGGCAATCAATCAACTCTTCGACACGACGCACATATTTGATGGCATTGGCGGGCAACTCCGCCCAACTGCGCGCACCTTCCGTCGATTCAGACCAGCCCGGCATTTCCTCATAGATGGGCTTGCAACGTGCTTGCTGATCCGCCGCAGTCGGGAGATAATCGAGTACTTTTCCATCCAGATCGTAGCCAACGCATATCTTCAGGGTCTCAAAGCCGTCCAAGACATCAAGCTTTGTCAGCGAGATTCCATTCACGCCACTGGTTGCACAGGTCTGACGTACGAGGCAGGCATCAAACCAGCCACAACGCCGCTTCCGCCCCGTTGTCGTGCCAAATTCGTGACCGCGTTCGCCAAGGCGTTGACCGTCATCATCCAGCAGTTCCGTCGGAAACGGGCCTTCGCCAACGCGAGTGGTATAGGCCTTTACAATGCCCAATACGAAATCAATTGCGCCTGGACCCAACCCGACGCCAGTGGCGGCCTGCCCGGCAATCACGTTTGACGAAGTGACAAAGGGATATGTGCCAAAGTCGATATCAAGAAGCGCGCCCTGCGCCCCTTCGAACAGGATACGCTTTCCCGCTTTGCGGGCCTCCGTCATCACTTTCCAAACAGGGGCTGCATATTGCAGAATTTCATCTGCTACGTCGCGCAGGTTAGAGATCAAAGCATCCCGGTCAACCGGGGGCAGACCCAACCCCCGACGCAATGCATCATGGTGGATCAAAGCGCGATCCACGCGCAATTCCAACGTCGCCGCGTCAGCCAAATCAGCAACCCGAACGACACGCCGCCCCACCTTGTCCTCATATGCCGGACCAATTCCCCGGCCGGTGGTTCCAATCTTGGCGACTGAATTCTGCGCTTCGCGCGCGCGGTCCAGTTCTCCGTGAATGGGCAGAATCAGAGGTGTATTCTCGGCAATCATCAGCGTTTCAGGGGTTATGACTACGCCCTGTCCGCGCAACGTCTCGATTTCCGAAATCAAATGCCAAGGGTCCAGAACGACGCCGTTACCGATCACACTCAGCTTGCCGCCACGCACCACACCGGATGGCAGGGCATGCAGTTTATATACAGTCCCATCGATGACAAGCGTATGACCGGCATTGTGCCCGCCCTGAAACCGGGCGATGACATCGGCCCGCTCGCTCAACCAATCGACAATCTTGCCCTTGCCTTCGTCACCCCATTGCGCGCCGACAACAACCACATTGGCCATATGATGTCCCTTTCATGAGAACCCGCGCCCGTATAGCGAGACCGCCGGGCAAGGCAAACCGCAATTCGCATTTCTTTCGGCTGAAACATCTTTGTCGGAAGCATGCGCTGTCGTAAAATACGCCGGACCAAGAGGTCATCTTGCCAAATGATAAGGACTGACGGGCCGCGCAGTGAACTGTCAGGAAATATAGAGCCTGCGTCCGGAAAAAGGTCAACCATATCATTCGAAAAATGTACGACGTTCAGGCTTCGGGTTCGTTAGTGCACTGCAGGCGGACCAATGCCTGTAAGGGTTTGGGATGGTGGGCGGGGCGTCTTTGCACGCAGTGCAAACAGCGTCCGTCCAGCAGCCAAAATGGGGGCCAGCCCCCAGCGCTGACGCGCTTCCCCCGGGATTTTTTTGGAACAGAGAAATCAGGACACTTCGAGTGTAACCGGGGCTCCGTGTGGCGTGCGCAGATAAGCGGCTTCCCAAGCCTGTCGCATCTGTAACACTTCCCCTGCGTCGGCACTTCCGTCTTCAGCCAAAAGCGCCTCAAGCGTTTCCAGCCATGCGACGAAGTAGTCATCACCGCCGTTCAAATCGCGCTCGATCCCGTGGCGTTTGAGTGTCGCGCCGAAACGCAACGCCCAATCCGGCCAGTCAAACCGACCGGACTCGTTCAGATGAACGGTCAACGCAAAAACCTGTGCGTGCCAAGGCGCTTCAAATAGCGGCTCCGGCGTCATGTGGCCCCCAGATAACTTTGCCACATGTCCACGATAACCTCATCGCGCGGATGCTCCGCGTGCGCCCACAAGTCTGAAGCCCTGAATGCCACCGCATAGAGCGGCTCCGGCGCTTCGCCGCGTCCATGCGCATTGCTGTCAGGCAAGACATGGCTGCCATGCAGACGCAGGATGCGCCCCGTCGCCCCGGCCGCGTAGCTGGGCAGTCTGGTGTGCCCGCCGGGCACAGCTATGTTTTCCGGGAACGCCCGTGCTTTCACCAAATCTCCAGTTCGATAGAGGGGCGCAACGTTGCTCGGCCTGTCTGCGGGGGCCCCTTTCGCCAGAACCTCCGCAACAGCCGCTTCTGCCAGTTTGCGGCTGACCAGATCGCTGGGCCCTATGGCTTGGCCCGACGCCAGCTCTTCCGAGGACAGCGCACCTTTTTCAACCAGCATATCCGCAAGGGCCGAAATCCATTTTTCGTAGTACGAAAAACGCGCGTAGTCCTTTGGCGACAAGCTTTCGCGTGCATGACGCGAAACGTCGATATTCCACAATCCCAAAGATCCGCAGGCCAGTGTGACAGCAAGTGCGCGGGGATGCCAATTCTCATGGAATTGAACGCCTTCGGGCTCTGGTACAACAGGCCCGTCGCCAAAGCGCGCCCCCATATCATGCACCCGGGTCATGGCGCCTTTGCCAATCCGCAGCCGATCATCGAATCGCGCGTGACGAGGTCCATCAGGTCGGCCTCGCTCATACCTTCTGTACCGGCGGGACGTTGAGGGATGACCAGATAGCGCACCTCGGCGGTCGAGTCCCAGACCCTGACAGCCATGTTTTCAGGAAGCTCAACGCCGAAATCTGCCAGAACCTTGCGTGGTTCGCGCACGGTACGCGCCCTGTAGGCATCGGATTTGTACCATCCCGGCGGGATCCCCAAGAGCGGCCATGGGTAACACGAACATAGGGTGCAAACGACCATGTTGTGTACGTCGTCTGTATTCTCCACCGCCACGATGTGCTCGCCTTGGCGACCGTAATATCCAAGCTCTGATACCACGGGGTCTGCATCTTCCAGCAAGGCCGCGCGGAAAGCACTATCGCTCCAGGCCCTCGCGACCACATGGGCACCATTGCGCGGACCGATACGGTTTTCATATGTGTCGATGATTTCATCCAGCGCAGCGGGATCGATCAGACCTTTTTGCGTCAGAATCGTCTCGAGTGCTTTGACACGCAATGCAGGCTCTGACGGCAGAAGACTGTGCGGGTGGTCGTCATGTGTATGATCATGTGGCATGGGCAGGATCATGGGCCACAACACCAGGATTTGTCCAGACGTTCAAAGGCCCACTTGCCCCGGCTGGCAAACTTGCATAGATACCGCCCATCGCGCAGAAAAGGGCCCCAACGCCTCATGGACTACGACTTCTCTACACTCGTTCTCATCATCCATCTGATCCTTGCACTCGGCCTTGTTGCCGTGGTGCTGATGCAGCGCTCCGAAGGGGGCGGCCTTGGCATGGGTGGTGGCGGTGGCGGCGCAATGACAGGACGGGCCGCAGCCACGGCCCTGGGCAAGGTGACATGGATCCTTGCGATCGGCTTCATCATCACATCGATCACGCTGACGATCTTTGCCGCGAAAAACGCGTCCGGAACCTCTGTGATTGACCAGCTGGGCATAACGCCACCTGCACAAAACAGCCCCGGAGACGGCCTTGTACCCCCTGCCGGCGACCTGCTTCCGCCTGCGGCTGGTGACAACGCACCGCTTGTACCGACGGCAGACTAATACGAAATATTGAGGGCGTTCAGTACGTCGCAACACCATGTTGCGACAGCCTTGCCCTTTTAATCCGAATCCTGATACACTGAGGTCCCGTGGGGTGCGCAGTATCGCACCCACCGCAGTTGGCCTTTGGCCTGATCGAACCACGGGAGACAGCACCGCATGGCACGCTATATTTTCATCACAGGCGGCGTTGTCTCATCGCTTGGAAAGGGCCTCGCATCCGCGGCCTTGGGCGCGTTGTTGCAGGCCCGGGGCTTCTCCGTGCGGCTCCGCAAGCTTGACCCCTATCTGAACGTCGATCCCGGCACGATGTCGCCCTTCGAGCATGGTGAAGTTTTCGTGACCGATGACGGAGCAGAAACGGACCTCGATCTGGGCCATTACGAACGTTTTACCGGCGTCGCTGCGCGTAAAACCGATTCCATATCCTCCGGCCGTGTCTACTCGACTGTGCTGGAGAAAGAACGTCGCGGCGATTACCTCGGAAAGACCATCCAGGTCATCCCGCATGTCACCAATGAAATCAAAGACTTCATCAATATCGGCGATGACGAGGTCGACTTCATGCTCTGTGAAATCGGCGGCACGGTCGGCGACATCGAAGGTCTGCCGTTTTTCGAGGCCATTCGCCAGTTCAGTCAGGACAAACCGCGCGGCCAGTGCATTTTCATGCATCTCACCCTGTTGCCCTTTATCAAGGCCAGCGGAGAGTTGAAAACCAAGCCGACGCAACACTCGGTCAAGGAGTTGCGTTCGATCGGCATCGCACCCGACATTCTTGTGTGCCGATCCGAAGGACCAATCCCCGCCAAGGAACGCGAAAAACTGGCGCTGTTCTGCAACGTTCGGCCCGAGGCGGTGATCGCGGCGCAAGATCTCAGCACGATCTATGATGCTCCGCTGGCCTATCATCGCGAAGGCATGGATCAGGCTGTGCTGGATGCGTTCCAGATCAGCCCGGCGCCGAAACCGGATCTGAGCAAATGGGAAGATGTCAGCGACCGGATTCACAATACCGACGGTGAAGTAAAAGTTGCGATTGTGGGAAAGTACACGCAACTCGAAGACGCCTATAAGTCCATCGCAGAAGCGCTGACCCACGGCGGAATGGCAAATCGCGTGCGCGTCAAAGTCGAATGGGTTGATGCGGAGCTGTTTGACAAGGAAGATCCTGCACCGCATCTCGAAGGCTTCCACGCGATCCTTGTGCCCGGTGGGTTTGGCGAGCGCGGCACCGAGGGCAAGATCAAGGCAGCCGAATTCGCCCGGACCCGAAAAGTACCCTATCTGGGGATTTGCCTTGGCATGCAGATGGCCGTGATCGAGGCAGCCCGCAACGTGGCGGGTCTCGCCACTGCCGGGTCGGAAGAGTTTGATCACGAGGCGGGCAAAAAACGTTTTGAACCGGTCGTCTATCACCTCAAGGAGTGGGTGCAAGGCAACCATAAGGTCGAACGCAAAGTCGGCGACGACAAGGGCGGAACCATGCGGCTCGGGGCCTATGACGCTACATTGCTGGAGGGGAGCCGTGTGGCGGACATTTATGGTACCACGTCTATCGATGAGCGTCACCGACATCGCTACGAAGTTGACATAAAGTATCGCGAACAGCTTGAGGAAGCAGGGCTTTGCTTCTCAGGCATGTCACCCGACGGTCGATTGCCCGAGATCATCGAGTGGTCAGACCATCCTTGGTTTATTGGGGTGCAGTTCCATCCGGAACTCAAATCCAAACCCTTTGCGCCTCATCCACTGTTCGAAGATTTCGTGCGCGCTGCAAAAGACGCCAGCCGTCTGGTCTGAGGGGGTCGAAAAACGGCGGGACGCGGTAACAGCATTTTGAAACCCCGGCTATCCTTGCATATGTTAGATTTATTTTCAAAAAACTGACTGCACTCTTCAACGTTGTAAGGAACCGCGCTGCGGTCATAAAAGCCATGCGCACAGCGCAGCGGCGATGCAATCCGTCCGTTATCAGTTGCGCGCACCGACACCGCCCGCCATAAGCACCGAATGCTTAGCTATCAGCACATTTACCATGCCGGAAATCTCGCAGACGTTCACAAACACAGCCTGCTGGCGTGGATGCTCGAGTATATGACCCGCAAGGACAAACCCATCAGTTACATCGAGACCCATGCGGGTCGCGCGATCTATGATCTCAAGGCCGATGAAGCGCTCAAGACCGGTGAAGCAGCCATGGGGATCAACAGGGCGCGCCAGTGGTTTGACCCAAATCATCCTTATACAAAAAGCTTGCAGCAAACGGCACAAACCGATGGCGTAAACGCTTATCCCGGCTCCCCGATGATCGCAGTACACCGGTTGCGCGAAACGGATCGGATTACCTTGGCCGAACTGCACCCGGGCGAGCACAGTGCCCTTGAATTGGCTCTGCCCACCGCGATCTGCCGTCGCACCGATGGATTTGCGATGGCGCACTCCATGCTGCCGCCGACGCCGCGACGCGGTATGATGCTCATCGATCCCAGCTTTGAGATCAAGTATGACTACGAAACGATTCCGTCCCACATCAGAAAATACGCCCGCGCATGGAATGTGGGAATTATCGTATTGTGGTACCCGGTCCTGACGTCATCCGCGCATGGCAGCATGTTGAAAATACTACAGAATGAGCATCCTCAAGCCTTGCGCCACGAAGTCCGCTTTCCGCCCGCGCGTCCCGGCCATGGCATGATCGGCTCCGGTCTCTTTGTCATCAATCCGCCCTTTGGGCTTGCGCAGGAGGCGGCAAATCTGAAAGCTCGCTTCGACACTTTATCCTAGAGGACCCATGCACGTGTTCGAACGTCTGTTTCCAAAACACCCACCCAAGAAAAAGCCTCTGCCAGAGCCGACACCGCAGCTTGCGCTCGGTGCGCTTTTGGTACGGATCGCGATGGCGGACCGGAACTATCAGGCGGCAGAGGTTGGGGCCATCGACAAAATTCTGGCTGGCACGTTTTCTTTGAAACCTCTGGAAGCCGCCAAACTGCGCGCCACCTGCGAGGCCCTCGAACGGCATGCACCCGGAACGCCCGAATTTACCAAAATACTGAGAGAAACGATACCTTACATGGATCGTCTTGGTCTTGCGTTTTCCATGTGGCAGGTCCTGTTGTCGGATGGGGACGTCAACGAACTCGAAGAAGACACCCTGCACCAGATCGAAGCAGCCTTGGACATCACCCCAGCCGACAGCGCCGATATCAAATCGCGCGTGCTTGGCTAATCGTCCCGATCGCTCTATATCGCGTTTATGTTTCAAGACTTGCTCAACCGGCTGATACAGCCCGAACCAGCGCCCATCGCGAATGCCGATGCACGGCTGGCTCTCACCGCCCTTCTGGTTCGCGTGGCCCGATCGGACAATGATTACAGCGCCGGAGAAAAAGCCAGGATCGATGATATCACCAAAGAGCGCTATGACCTGACGCCCGATGAGGCGATGGCGTTTCGGCTTGAGGCCGAAGCGATGGAAGCTGAGGCACCGGATACGGTCCGCTTTACCAAGGCCATCAAGGAGGCCGTCGCCTATGAGGATCGCCTCGCTGTACTAGAGGCCCTGTGGACTGTCGTTCTGGCCGACGGACAACGGACGGATGAAGAGGATTCTGTTTTGCGCCTCGTCTCGAACCTTTTGGGAATCACGGATCGTGACAGCGCATTGACCCGCCAAAAGGTCACCAAGTGATTGCCAGCATGGGCATGTATGACATGGCCCATGCGCGCATCGCCCATGATCGATTTTGGTCCTTGATCCGATCAGCGCTTGGTCATGGGCCTGAAAAACTCGACAGAACCGACGACCTGTGGGGCCATTGGCTGTCACCTGATCTGGTGATGTCGCAAACATGCGGCCTGCCGTTTCGGGCGCGACTGCATGATAAGGTGAACCTTATCGGGACACCGGACTACGGTGTACCGGATTGTCCGCCCGGGCATTATAACAGCGTCCTGCTGGTGCGCGAGGACAACCCTGCACCCGCACTGACCGCGCTGGATCGCCCCAGACTGGCCTATAATGAGCCGCTAAGCCAATCCGGGTGGGCCGCTCCATTGGCCCATTTTCACACCCTCGGACAGGCATTCGAGGTCGGTCCTCAAACCGGTGCCCATGCGGCATCTGCCCGCGCGGTGATTGAAGGAGGTGCAGATATCGCGGCAATTGACGCCGTGACATGGAAGATGTTGGAACACGATTCCCCGAGCCTGTTCAACGCGCTCAGGATCATCGACCGCACAACGCCAACGCCCGGGCTGCCCTATATCACAGCGCAAACACATGACCCTGCCCCCATCGCCCAAGCCATCGACCGGGCCATAGAGGCCCTTGATCGAACCGACCGCGACATCTTGCATCTCAAGGCATTGATCCGCATTCCGGCACAGACCTATCTCGATCTTCCGATACCGCCAGCGCCGTAATCACCTTAGCTTGTACTGCCAAAAAAGCAGGCATTTACGTTGGGGAAGGTCTGCTCGGGTCATAGACATACGGTCGAATCGCTGTAAGAAGTGCGCTTGAAAATTAATCAGCGTGCTGCCTTGACAAACCCACCCGTCATCGAAATTCGCGACCTGCACAAATCCTATGGCACTCTTGAAGTCCTCAAGGGCGTCGACATCATGGCACGTCGCGGCGACGTCGTGGCTTTGATCGGATCGTCCGGATCTGGCAAATCGACACTGCTACGTTGCTGCAACCTGCTCGAAGACAGCGAGCAGGGCGACATGCTGTTCAAGGGAGAGCCCGTCACATGGCGAGGGCAGAATCATGACCGCCGCCCTGCGGACCCCAAGCAAGTCCTGCGGATCCGCACCAACCTGTCCATGGTGTTTCAGCAATTCAATCTGTGGGCGCACATGACGATCCTGCAAAACGTGATGGAAGCACCGGTGACCGTGCTCAAGCGTGACGCCGCCGAGGTCGAGAAAGCGGCGCGCGCCTATCTGGACAAGGTCGGCATCGGCGACAAATGCGATGTGTATCCGGCCCAGCTTTCTGGCGGCCAACAACAGCGCGCCGCGATCGCGCGCGCGCTTTGCATGGAGCCCGAAGCGCTCCTGTTTGACGAACCGACAAGCGCGCTTGACCCCGAGTTGGAGCAAGAGGTCATCAAAGTCATCAAGGATCTGGCAGGCGAAGGGCGCACCATGCTCATCGTGACCCATGACATGAAGCTGGCCGCAGATGTCAGCGACCATGTCGTTTTCCTGCATCAAGGCCTGATCGAAGAACAGGGGCCGCCAAAAACACTCTTTGGCGCACCCAAATCCGAACGTCTGCGCGGGTTTCTCTCTGCAACTCATGCTGCGTAAATCAAAAAAAACGGGAGTATCACTCATGAAATCCATTATTCTCAGCACGATGATCGTCGCAATGACGTCGACCTTTGCCATCGCGGAAAGCCACTCGGTTGTGCGCATGGGCACCGAGGGCGCGTACCCTCCTTATAACCGACATTCCCCAAGTGGCCTGCCATCTGACGCGAAGATTGCCTGATCAGGCCTGTGGATCAAGTATCTCTTTCCTCTGAGGGTCTCCGGAGTTGCGGAAACGCCTGAAGGCGGGTGCCTTATGCTTCGAAGCGATGCTGTGCTGGCCCG